>NZ_JCADBK010000012.1:0-230211 GCF_059358955.1 Nonomuraea sp. CX421
GTCACATAAATGACGGGGTTGTGCATCATGCACTGGCTTTTAACACACTGTTGAGTTCTCAAGAAACGGACGCGTACACCCTCACAAACCCGAAACCATTCAGGCCCGCTCAGAGGCGTTCACTTCGTGTTTCTAACTTTAACAGGAGCTTCATCTGTGTCAAATCCGGAGATTTGCAGAAGACGCATCGAACCTGTCTAGAATTTGGCGCCCCGTCTCCGGGGCAACCCTCTCAACTTACCGTGCCATCTTGAGCCTGTCGAATCAACCGATTTATCGGTGACCTGGACGTGCCCGCGACGGATCGGCCTGGACGCGCGTTGGAGCGTCTCGACCGAGTGGTTCGTTTCTCAAGGGGCTTGCCCTGGGGCCCGTCCGCCAGTGGCGTCCGGCTCACTCCCGGGGCGAACTGAAAGAGTAGGTCGCGATCCGCCAGTCGTCAAATCGCGGCGGGCGTCCAGCGCGCGCCGACCCGCGTACGTACGACTCCACCTGCGCAGATGGCCTCACGAGGCCCCGGCCTCGATCGCTCGGCCATGACCACCGCATCCCGACGGGCCGCTCCGCGCCCCTGTCACGCGGCCGTCACTCCCCTGGACTGTCTCGGCTGCTTCGAGTGATGCCCCCAAGCATCACGGGCCACCATGGGGCCTGCCGCTTTCCGTAGAACGCACCGATCTCCACACCACGCACCGACGCGTGCGGGAAACCCCCACAGCTGCGTCCGAAGCGGCCTCGGACTGCCGCAGCCGCCGGCCAGCCGCTACGGCCAAGAGTCAGTCTCGTAGCGCGAGGGCACGGACCTGGGCGGGTGAGGTGAACAGCTCCGCCGCCATTCCCGCCTCCCGCGCCGCCAGGACATTGGCCTCGTTGTCGTCAAAGAACAGCACGTCGGAGGGGTCCACCCCGATACGCTCGGCGCAGATCTCGTACGCCCGGCGGTCCGGCTTGGCCACCCCGATCCGGCACGAGTACGTGAGCGAGGCGAACCGTCCCAGCCACGAGCCGTGCCGCGACTCCCACACGGGCACCAGATCCTCGATGATGTTCGACAGCAGACCGAGCGTGCGTCCCTGGTCGGCCAGCTCGCACACCAGCGACACCATCTCGTCGTCGACCCGGCACCAACTGTCGAGATCGGCCTGCATCAGCGCCGACACGTCGGGGAACTGGGTGCCCAGGCGTTCCGCCACGGTGGCCCAGTAGGCCACGCCGTCCTGGCCCGCGTCGTAGGCCGGGCGGCAGAGCCAGTACGCCTGCCAGAAGCTGTCCTCCGGCACCCCGGCGAGGTCGACGAGACGTTGTTTCGCATCGTCCGTCTGGGTCTGGGCGATGACTCCGTACAGGTCGAACACGATCACTTCAGTCATGTCCCGCAGCTTATGCGCGTATTCTGCCCCGATGATCACTACCGTCGCGGCAGCTTCGCCTGCACCATTGGCCGCATCGAGGCGTAGGCGGAGCCACCGGTGGACGGGACCGCTGGCGGCGGCTGTGGCGCTCAGCGGCTCGGGCTCGGCCTCGTTGAACGGCGATGAGCTGGCGACGCTCAGCGCCGCTTCCCGGTCGCTGTCCGGGCTCTGGGAGCTGGCCCGCCACATCGACGGACATTTCTTGCCTTATTACCTTTTCATGCACCTCTGGATGAAGGTGGGCACAGCCGAGCTGTGGCTCCGGTTGCCGTCGGCGCTGGCGATCGGGCTGGCCGCGTGGCTGCTGTGCGATCTCGGCCGGCGGCTGCACAGCACCCGGGCGGGGATCACCGCGGCGCTGGTGCTCGCGCTGCTGCCGTCGGTGTCGTACTACGGGGCCTATGCCCGTTCGTACGCCTTCGCGGCGGCGGCGGTCGTCCTGTCGTTCTGGGCCCTGCACCGGGCGGCGCGAGGCCGCGGCTGGGTGCTGTACGGAGTGTCGGTGGCGCTGGTGTGCTGCACACATCTGTTCGCGGTGCTGGTGCTGCCCGCGCAGCTGCTGGCAGCCGTGACCGGGCGGATGCCCTTGGCGCGGATGATTCCGGCGATGGCCCTCGGCGGCATTCCGGCGGTCGTCCTGGGGCTGGTCGGGTACGGCGAGCGGCATGCGGTCAGCTGGATCTCACAGCGCGGGCCGGAGGTGCTGCTGAAGTTCCCCAAGATGCTGGCCGGAGCCGCCGAGGTGGGGGTGCCGCTGTTCGTGATGGCACTGGTGGCCGCGGTGCTCCTGCGTGACCGGGCGTGGGCGGGCGCGCTGCTGGGGTGGCTGGTGCTGCCGCCGCTGCTGTTGCTCGCCGTGTCCCACCTCGTCACGCCGGTCTACGTCGATCGCTACCTGTTCGTCGCCGCGCCCGCCCTGGCGCTGCTGGCGGGCATCGCCGCCGCGAGCGTCCCGCGAATGGCAGTCGTTCCCTGCTGCGTGCTGGTGGTCGGCGCCGGAGCCGCGGGGATCGCGCAGCAGGTGGAGGTACGCGACTTCAACGGGCGGTTCGAGGACTTTCCCGGCGCGGTTCGGAGGGTGGACACGCGGCCCGGGGACGCGATCGTGTTCGGCCAGAGCTCGGTCCGGGCGGGTTTCGACTACTACGCGAGCCCCGGCATGCCGGACGACGTGCTCCTCCTGAGCCGCGAGCCCGACCCCCGGGGCTTCGCCTATCCCGAGCGGCGGGACGTGGGCGACGCGCTCGCCGACCGCGGCCGGGTCTGGGTCGTATGGCGCGGCACCAAGCAGGCGGGCCTGAAGCTGCCGAAGGTGAAGGCCGTCCAGGAGGCCGGCTTCGCGGTGGCCACGTCCTGGCACTCGGCGGAGTTGCCCGGCCTCACCGTGACGCTGTTCGCCAGGCGCTGACACAGGCCCAGCACCAACGCGCGAACCCGGCTGCGACACGATGGCCGGACGCGAGCCCACCCTGGCGCGACGCGAAAGCCGGAGGTGAGCCGGTGCTGAGCGGGCCTCTCCACTCCTGGAAGAGGCCCGCTCGCCCGTCAGCCGACCTCGACGCCGCCGATCGCCTTCTTGCCGCGCCGCAGAACCATGAACCGCCCGTGCAGCAGGTCGTCGGCCACCGGTACGTACGACTCGTCGGTGATCTTCACATTGTTGAGGTAGGCGCCGCCCTCCTTGACCGCCCGCCGGGCCGCCGACTTGGACTCCACCAGGCCGCTCTCGGCCATCAGATCCACGAACGGCGTGCCGAGCGCGGGCACGGCAGCCTTCGGGACCTCGGCCAGCGCCGCCTCCAGCGTCGAGGCGGGCAGCTCCTCCAGCGAGCCCTGTCCGAACAACGCCTTGGACGCGGCGACCACCGCCGCCAGCTCGCCGGCGCCGTGCACGAGCGTGGTCAGGTCCTCGGCCAGGGTGCGCTGCGCCACGCGGGCGAACGGCCGGTCGGCGACCGCCTTCTCCAGCGCCTCGATCTCCTCGCGGCCGCGGAAGGTGAACACCTTGAGCAGCCGGATCACGTCGCGGTCGTCGGAGTTGAGGAAGTACTGGTAGAACGCGTAGGGCGAGGTCAGGGCCGGGTCGAGCCAGACCGCGCCGCCCGCCGTCTTGCCGAACTTGGTGCCGTCGGCCTTGGTGATCAGTTTGCCGGTGAGGGCGTGCACGTGGGCGCCCTCGACCCGGCGGATCAGGTCGACCCCGGCGGTGATGTTGCCCCACTGGTCGCTGCCGCCGACCTGGAGCGTGCAGCCGGTGCGCCGGTAGAGCTCGAGGTAGTCGTTGGCCTGCAGGATCTGGTAGCTGAACTCGGTGTAGCTCAGCCCGTCACCGCCGAGGCGGGCGGACACCGACTCGCGGGCGAGCATGCGGTTGACCGGGAAGTGCTTGCCGATGTCGCGCAGGAAGTCGATGGCCGACATCTCCGCCGTCCAGTCGAGGTTGCTGACCAGCGTCGCGGCGGTGGGCCCCGGGTCGAAGGAGAGGAACCTCTCCACCTGGACCCGGATCTTCGCCACCCATTCGGCCACGACGTCGGAGGTGTTGAGCACCCGTTCGGTGCTGCGCCCGCTGGGGTCTCCGATCAGGCCGGTCGCACCGCCGACCAGGCCGATCGGCCGGTGGCCGGCCCGCTGGAACCGGGTGAGGATCAGCAGCGTGGCGAGGTTGCCCATGTGCAGCGACGGGGCGGTCGGGTCGAAGCCGGCATAGACCGTGATCGGACCCTCCGACAGCGCCCTGCGCAGGGCGTCGGCGTCGGTGGTCTGCGCGAGGACGTCGCGCCATTCGAGCTCATCCAGAATGTCGGTCACGGTGCTGGCTTTCCGATAGACGTCAGTGGTTACAGCCTGCCTGATCGCGACTGATGACCGCTACTTGGATACTCTCGTGGTCCATGTGGAGGGTCCGTCGCGAGCTGGCCGTTTTCAAGATCTTAGGGGCTGTGGCCTGTGCCGGTCTCGCCGTGTTCTGGTACGTCGGCGACGACCCGCGCGGGGTGATCCTCGCCGTGCCCGCGGCCGTCCTGCTGGGCGGCATGGGGCTGCGCGATCTCCTCGTTCCGGTACGCCTGGCGGCCGGCGAGAGCGGCATCACCGTGGTGCACGGCTTCGCCGGCAGGCGGCACGTGCCGTGGGAGCAGATCGAGGAGATCACGGTGGACGTACGCAGGAGGTACGGCGTGCGCAGCGAGATGCTGGAGATCGACACCGGTGACGGCCTGCACATCTTCAGCGCTCACGACCTGGGCGGCGCCTCCCCCACCGAGGTGGCAGCGGCGTTGCGCCGGCGCGGCACGTGAGCGCGGTACGGCGACACGGTGGGGTCGCCGTCGATCCAGAATCTCCAGGGCGTGTCCTTGGCCGTCGAGATCCCGGTCCGCGGGCCCGACCTGATCGCTTCGGGGCCGGGCGGGCTGCCGTCGAGCACGACCGCCCCGCCGGCCAGGCGTCCGGCGCTCCCGGCCGGGCCGCCGCCCACGGCGTCGATCCCGTTGTGCTCGCGCCGCAGGCCGAGCGCCACCGCCAGCCTGGCCGGTCCCCGGGCGAGATCGCGTTCGGCCACGGGCCTGGCACCACCGGACCGGCGGGCGCGGGCCACGTCGGCGCCGGCCACGACCTGACCGGCTCGTAAGAGGACGGCCGACCCGTGCCCCTCCGGCAGGCACACCAGGTTGGCGCAGAAGTGCATGCCGTAGGTGAAGTACACGTACAGGTGGCCCGGCGGCCCGAACATGACCGCGTTCCTCGGAGTCCTGCCCCGGTAGGTGTGGGCCGCGGGATCCTCGCCGGGGCCGCCGTACGCCTCGACCTCGGTGAGGCGCACCGCGACCGGGCCGTGCACGAGCACGCGCCCGAGCAGGTCGGGCGCCACCTCGGGCGACGGCCGGTCGAAGAAGCCGCGCGGCAGCGGCGCGGAGCTCAGGAGCCCGCCGCCCATGCCGCCTGGGCGTCGACGGCCTCGCGCAGTGCCACGAGCTGGTCGCGGACGCGGTCGGGGGCGGTGCCGCCGTGGGCCTTGCGGGCGGCCAGCGCGCCCGGCACGTTGAGCACGTCGCGGACGTCGGGCGTCAGGTGCGGTGACACCTTGACCAGCTCGTCGTCGCTCAGGTCGCCCAGGTCCTTGTCGTTGACCTGGCACCACACCACCAGGTGACCGACCGCCTCATGCGCGTCGCGGAAGGGCACCCCCCGGCGTACGAGCAGCTCGGCCAGGTCGGTGGCGAGCGCGAACCCGTCGGGGGCCGACGCCTGCAGCCGCGCGGTGTTGACCCGCATGGTCGCGACCAGGCCGGCCATCGCCGGCAGGACGAGCAGCAGCGTGTCGACGGTGTCGAACACCGGCTCCTTGTCCTCCTGCAGGTCGCGGTTGTAGGTGAGCGGCAGGCCCTTCAGCGTGGTGAGCATCGCCATGAGGTTGCCGATGAGCCGCCCGGACTTGCCGCGGGCCAGCTCGGCCACGTCGGGGTTCTTCTTCTGCGGCATGATCGACGAGCCGGTGGAGTAGGCGTCGTCCATCTCGATCCAGCGGAACTCCTGCGAGGCCCAGAGCACGATCTCCTCACCGAGCCTCGACAGGTGCACGCCGATCAGGGCCGCGTCGAACAGGAACTCCGCCGCGAAGTCGCGGTCGGCCACGGCGTCCATCGAGTTGGGCGCGGCGCTGTCGAAGCCCAGCTCGGCGGCCACCGCCTGCGGGTCGAGCGGCAGCGACGAGCCGGCCAGCGCGCCGGCGCCGAGCGGCGAGACCGCCGCGCGCTTGTCCCAGTCGGTGAGCCGGTCGATGTCGCGGGCGAAGGCGTGCACGTGCGCGAGCAACTGGTGGCCGAAGGACACCGGCTGCGCGTGCTGCAGGTGCGTCATGCCGGGCGCCGCCGTGTCGGCGTGCTGCTCGGCCTGGGCCATCAGCGCCGTCTCCAGCTCGACCAGCCGCGAGACGATCGTGCGGGCGTGGTCGCGCAGGTAGAGGCGGAGATCGGTGGCGATCTGGTCGTTGCGGCTCCGTCCGGCGCGCAGCTTGCCGCCGAGCGAGCCGAGCCGCTCCAGCAGGCCGCGTTCCAGCGCGGTGTGCACGTCCTCGTCGGCGACGGTCGGCCGGAACTCGCCCGCCTTGCAGGCGCGCTCCAGGTCGTCGAGCGCGCCGATCATGCGTCCGAGCTCGTCCTCGCTGAGCAGCCCCGCCTTGCGCAGCACGCGGGCGTGCGCGCGTGACGCCGCCAGGTCGTACGGCACCAGCCGCCAGTCGAAGTGCACGCTCACCGACAGCCGCGTCAGCGCGTCGGCCGGGCCTCCCTCGAACCGCCCGCCCCACAGCCTCATCGGCTTGCCATCACTCACCAGTGTCTCCTTCACGTCGGCTTTTCATGGTCGCGGCCACTCCGGTGCTCGTCGGCGTCGTGCGTCGCTCGCTTCTCCGAGTCCCCGGGCGCGACCTTAGTGCACATCACCCGCGCTTCGCGTCGCGGGCCGCGGCGATCTTGGCCGGCAGGCTGAACAGCTGGACGAAGCCTTTGGCCAGGGATTGGTCGAATGTGTCGCCGGTGTCGTAGGTGGCCAGGGAGAAGTCGTACAGCGACTCCTCGGAGCGGCGCCCGGTGACCGTGGCCTTCCCTCCGTGCAGCGTCATGCGGATGTCGCCGGAGACGTACCTCTGGGCGTCGGCGATGAGCGCGTCGAGGGCGTTCTTGAGCGGGGAGAACCACAGACCGTCGTAGACGAGTTCGCTCCAGCGCTGGTCGACGCCGCGCTTGAAGCGGGCCAGGTCGCGCTCGACGGTGACGTTCTCCAGCTCCATGTGCGCGGTGATCAGCGCGATCGCGCCGGGGGCCTCGTACACCTCACGTGACTTGATGCCGACCAGGCGGTCCTCGACCAGGTCGATCCGCCCGACGCCCTGCGCGCCGGCGCGCCGGTTGAGCTCCTCGATGACCTGGTACGGCGTGAGCGCCCGGCCGTCGAGCTTGACCGGGACGCCCCGCTCGAAGGTGATGACGATCTCGTCGGGCTCGCGGGGCACGGACGGGTCGGCGGTGTAGGAGTAGACGTCCTCGGTGGGGCCGTTCCAGATGTCCTCGAGGAAGCCGGTCTCGACGGCCCGGCCCCACAGGTTCTGGTCGATCGAGAACGGGTTCTTCTTCGTCGTCTCGATCGGCAGGCCCTTCCGCTCGGCGAAGTCGATCGCCTTGTCGCGGGTCCAGGCGAAGTCGCGGGCCGGGGCGACGACCTTCAGGTCGGGCGCGAGCGCCGCCAGGCCGGCCTCGAACCGCACCTGGTCGTTGCCCTTGCCGGTGCAGCCATGGGACACGACCGTGCCGCCGAATCGCTTGGCCGCCGTCACCAGGTGCTTGGCGATGAGCGGCCGCGACAGCGACGACAGCAGCGGGTAGCGGTCCATGTAGAGGGCGTTGGCCTGCAGGGCCGGCACGCAGAAGTCGGCGGCGAACTCCTCCTTGGCGTCGACGACGACGGACTCGGCGGCGCCGCAGTCCATCGCGCGCTTCTGGATCGCCTCCATGTCCTCGCCGCCCTGCCCCAGGTCGACGGCGACCGCGATCACCTCGGCGTTCATCTTCTCGGCGAGGAACGGGATGGCGACGGACGTGTCGAGCCCGCCGGAGAAGGCGAGAACCACTTTCTCGGTCATGTCATCATCTCCCTTGCTGAGTCCGTGGCGGCGGGCCGGCCGTCCGGCGTGTTCAGATTGTCGTTGCCTCGTCCGGCGGCGCCGGGTTTCGCTCTCTGCCGCCAAGCTCCTGCGCCGCGCGCCGGTCGGCCGCCTTCAGCAGGGCGTCGGCGACCATGGGACCTCCCTGCGGATCGCGGCTGATGACGAGAATGGTGTCGTCGCCGGCGACCGTGCCGAGGATCGACTCCCAACCGGCGTGGTCGATGGCGGAGGCGAGGAACTGCGCGGCTCCCGGCGGGGTCCGGACGATGACGAGGTTGGCCGAGGCGTCCGCCGAGACCAGCAGCTCCTCCGCGATGCGGTGCAGCCGGGCGGCCGGCGACTCGCCGCCGATGCCGACCCGGGCCAGCGGGATCCGGCCGCCGCCTTCGCCGGGCAGCGCGTAGACGAGCGAGCCGTCCTCGGCCCGCAGCTTGAGCGCGCCCAGCTCGTCCAGGTCACGCGACAGTGTGGCCTGGGTGACCTCCACGCCGCTCTCGGCGAGCAGTTTGGCCAGCTCCGGCTGGGAGCGCACGGGCTGCCGCTGCAGCAGGTCGGTGATCTTCGCCTGCCGCGCGACCTTGGTCATGGGGATGGTCATGAGGACGTCACCAGCCACTGGAGCAGTGCCTTCTGGGCGTGCAGGCGGTTCTCGGCCTGGTCCCACACCGCGCTGCGCGGGCCGTCGAGCACCTCGGCGGTGATCTCGTGGCCGCGGTAGGCGGGCAGGCAGTGAAGCACGATCGCGTCGTCCGCGGCGTGCTCCATCAGCTCGGAGCAGACCTGGTACGGCAGCAGGGCCGCCACCCGCTCGTCCTTGCCGTCCTGGCCCATGGACACCCAGGTGTCGGTGGCGACGACGTGCGCGCCCCGGATCGCGGCGACCGGGTCGGACAGCGACACCACCGAGCCGCCGGTCCTCGCCGCGATCTCCGCGGCCCGGACCAGGATGGTCGCGTCCGGCTGGTAGCCGATCGGGGCGCCGATCCGCACGTGCATCCCGGCGGTGGCGCAGCCCAGCAGGTAGGAGTGGGCCATGTTGTTGGCGCCGTCGCCGAGGTAGGTCAGCGTCAACCCGGCGGTCCGGCCGAGGCGTTCGCGCACGGTCTGCAGGTCGGCCAGGATCTGGCAGGGGTGGAACTCGTCGGTCAGCGCGTTGACCACGGGCACGGTGGTGCCCGCCGCCATGGCCTCGACGCGCTCCTGCCCGGCGGTGCGCCAGACGATGGCGGCCACCTGCCGTTCGAGCACCCGGGCGGTGTCCTCGATCGACTCGCCCCGGCCGAGCTGCGACGATCCGCCGTCGACGATCAGCGGCAGCCCGCCCAGCTCGCCGACGCCGACGGCGAAGGACACCCTGGTCCTGGTGGAGGGCTTGTCGAAGAGCACCGCGACGGTCTTCGGCCCCTCGAAGGGGCGGTGTCCGTAGCGGTCCTTCTTCATCGCGCCGGCCAGGTCGAGCACCTCGGCCTGCTCGGCGGGCGAGAGGTCGTCGTCGCGCAGGAAGTGTCTGGTGGTCACTGGGCCGCCTCCGTGAGGATCGCCGGGAAGGCCGCCACCAGCGCGTCGATCTCGCCGGCCGTCACGACCAGCGGCGGCGCGAGCCGTACGGCGTCCGGTTGAAGGGCGTTGACCAGGAAGCCCGCGTCGGCGGCGGCTCGCTGGACCTCGGCCGAGCGCGGCTCGCTCAGCACGGTGGCCAGCCACAGGCCTCGGCCACGAACCCCCTTGAGCAGCGGGTGGCCGATCGCCTCCAGGCCGGAGCGGAGCCGGGCGCCGGCCGCCTTGACGTGGTCGAGGTCGAGGTGGTCGAGCACGGCCAGCGCGGCGGCGCAGGCGACTGGGTTGCCGCCGAACGTCGAGCCGTGGTCGCCCTTGTCGAACAGGGTGCCCGCGTCGCCGAAGCCGATGCAGGCCCCGATCGGCAGGCCACCACCGAGGCCCTTGGCCAGGGTGAGGATGTCGGGCAGGAAGCCGTCCGCCTGGTGGGCGAACCAGTGGCCGGTGCGGCCGATCGCCGACTGGATCTCGTCGGCGACCAGCAGCGCGCCGGTCGCGTCGCAGATCTCGCGAGCCGCCACGAGGTAGCCGTCGGGCGGCGGGACGACGCCTGCC
Source organism: Nonomuraea sp. CX421 (assembly GCF_059358955.1). Lineage (NCBI taxonomy): Bacteria > Bacillati > Actinomycetota > Actinomycetes > Streptosporangiales > Streptosporangiaceae > Nonomuraea > Nonomuraea sp. CX421. Next base: position 10,189 of record NZ_JCADBK010000012.1, read on the forward strand.
TCGCCCTGAGTCGGCTCCAGGAAGACCGCGATGCAGTCGCCGGACACGGCCTCCTTGAGGGCGCCCGCGTCGCCGTAGGGGACAAATCGGACGTCTACCGGGAAGGGGCCGAACTGGTCACGGATGGACTGCTTGCCGGTCAGCGACAGCGCGCCGATCGTGCGGCCGTGGAATCCGTTCTCGGCGGCGACGAAGTAGCCCCGCCCCTCGCGGCGGCCGTACTTGAGCGCGAGCTTGTAGGCGGCCTCGTTGGCCTCGGTGCCGGAGTTGGCCAGGAAGACGCGGCCGGGCGCGCCGAGCAGGCCGAGGAGCCGCTCGGCGAGCAGCACCTCGGGCTCGTGCAGGAACAGGTTGCTGGTGTGGGCGATCGTGGCGACCTGCTGGGAGACCGCCTCGACCAGGGCCGGGTGGGCGTGGCCGAGTGAGCTGACGGCGATGCCGCCGACGAAGTCGAGGTACTGGCGGCCGTCGACGTCCCACACCCGGGTGCCCTCGCCGCGGGCCAGCACCACCGGCGGGACGCCGTAGTTGGGCATGAAGGCCTGTTCGAACCTGTGCTTGAGGTCGCTGTTGTCACTCATTGGGCGTCACCATGGTTCCGATTCCCTCGTTGGTGAAGATCTCCAGCAGCAGCGAGTGGGGCACCCGGCCGTCGATCACGTGCGCCCCTGGGACCCCGCCCTGGACCGCGGTCAGGCACGCCTCCATCTTGGGGACCATGCCGCTGGACAGGGTGGGCATCAACGCGGCCAGCGCGTCGGCGTCGAGGTGGTGGATCACGTCGGTGTCGGCGGGCCAGTTGGCGTACAGGCCCTCGACGTCAGTGAGCACGATCAGCTTCTGCGCCTGGAGTGCCACGGCGAGCGCGGCGGCCGCGGTGTCGGCGTTGACGTTGTAGATCTCCCCGTCCTCGCCGCGCGCGATGCCGGAGACGACGGGGATGCGGCCGTGCTCGATCAGGGTCCGCACGGAGCTCGCGTCGACCTTGACGATCTCGCCCACCTGGCCGATGTCGACCTGCTCGCCATCGACCAGCGCGTGCTTGCGCTCGGCGGTGAACAGGTGGGCGTCCTCGCCCGACATGCCGACCGCGAACGGGCCGTGCCGGTTGATCAGGCCCACCACGTCGCGATTGACCTGGCCGACCAGCACCATCCGGACCACCTGCATGGCCTCGGGCGTGGTGACCCGCAGCCCCGCCGTGAACGTGGACTCGATGCCCAGCCTGTCGAGGTGCTCGTTGATCTGGGGCCCGCCGCCGTGCACGACGACCGGCCTGAGCCCGGCGTAGCGCAGGAAGACGATGTCCTCGGCGAAGCCCTCCTTGAGCGACTCCTCGGTCATCGCGTTGCCGCCGTACTTGATGACGACGGTGGCGCCGTGGAAGCGGGCCAGCCAGGGCAGCGCCTCGATCAGCGTGCCGGCCTTGGTGTGCGCGCTGGAGGCCCTCATGACGAGTACGCCGAGTTCTCGTGGACGTAGTCGGCCGTCAGGTCCGTGGTGTGGACGGTGGCCGAGGCGGCCCCCGCCGACAGGTCGATGGTGATCGTCACGTCGCGGGGACGCATGTCGACCTTCGACCGGTCGTCGCCGACCGCGCCGCCCCGGCAGACCCAGATGCCGTTGATGGCGACGTTGAGCCGCTCGGGCTCGAACTCCGCGTCGGTCGTGCCGACGGCGGACAGCACGCGGCCCCAGTTGGGGTCCTCGCCGTGGATGGCGCACTTGAGCAGGTTGGACCGGGCGACGGCGCGGCCGGCCTTGACCGCGTCGTCCTCCGACGCGGCGCCGACCACCTCGATCGCGATGGCCTTGGAGGCGCCCTCGGCGTCGACCAGCAGCTGCCGGGCCAGGTCGGCGCAGACCTCGGTGACCTTCTGCTCGAACTCCGCGAGATCGGGCGTCACCCCGGACGCGCCGCTGGCCAGCAGCAGGACCGTGTCGTTGGTCGACATGCAGCCGTCGGTGTCGAGCCGGTCGAACGTGCGGGAGGTCGCGGCGCGCAGCACCGTGTCGAGCTGCTCGGCGGTCAGGTCGGCGTCGGTGGTGAGCACGCACAGCATGGTCGCCATGGCCGGCGCCAGCATGCCCGCCCCCTTGGCCATCCCGCCCACCATGTACGCGTCACCGCGCTTGAAGGAGATCTTGGACACCGTGTCGGTGGTGCGGATGGCGTCGGCCGCCGCCAGGCCGCCGTCGCGGGCCAGCTGCGAGGCGGCCACCCGGACGCCGGGCAGCAGCAGGTCCATCGGCAGCCGCTCGCCGATCAGGCCGGTGGAGCAGACCGCGATCTCGCCCGCCGAGTCGCCGAGCGCGCCCGCCGCCTCCTCGGCGGTGGCGTGGGTGTCCTGGAAGCCTTCGGCGCCGGTGCAGGCGTTGGCCCCGCCCGAGTTGAGGACGACCGCCCGGACCCTCCCGCCACGCAGGACCTGCTGTGACCACAGCACCGGAGCGGCCTTCACCCGGTTGGCGGTGAAGACCCCGGCGGCGGCGCGGCTCGGCCCGTCGTTGACGACGAGGGCGAGGTCGCGGGCGTCGCCGGCCTTGATGCCGGCGGCGATGCCCGCGGCCCTGAAGCCGAGGGGGGCGGTAACGCTCATGGAGAGACTCCTGTCAGGGGGAGGCCGAGCTCTTCCGGCAGGCCGAGGGCGAGGTTGGTGCTCTGGACGGCGCCTCCGGCGGTGCCCTTGGTCAGGTTGTCGATGGCGATGACGGCGATCAGGCGCCCGGCGCGTTCGTCGAGCGTCACCTGCACGGCGGCGGTGTTGGCGCCGTAGGTCATCGCGGTGGAGGGCCAGACACCCTCGGGCAGCAGCCGCGTGAACGGCTCCGTGGCCAGCGCGCTCTCGTACGCCTCGCGGACGGCCGCCCTGGTCAGCCCGGGCACGGCGGGAGCGGTGCAGGTGGCGAGGATGCCGCGGCTCATCGGGGCCAGGGTCGGGGTGAACGACACCCGCACCGGCGTGCCGGCCACGGCCGAGAGCCCCTGCTCCATCTCGGGCGTGTGCCGGTGGACCCCGCCGACGCCGTAGGCGCTGACCGCGCCCATGACCTCGCTGCCGAGCAGGTGGGGCTTGAGCGACCGGCCGGCGCCGCTGGTGCCGCTGGCCGCCACGACGACCACGTCGGGCTCGGCCAGCCCGGCGGCGAACGCGGGCATCAGGGCGAGGAGGACGGAGGTCGGGTAGCAGCCGGGCACCGCGATGCGGCGGGCCTGCTTCAGCACCTCGCGCTGGCCGGGCAGCTCCGGCAGGCCGTACGGCCAGGTGCCGGCGTGCTCGCCGCCGTAGAACTCCTGCCAGGCGGCGGGGTCGGCGAGCCGGTGGTCGGCGCCGCAGTCGACCACGACGACGTCCGGCGCGAGCCCGGCCGCGACCGCGGCGGAGTGGCCGTGCGGCAACGCCAGGAAGACCACGTCGTGCCCGGACAGGGCCTCGGCGGTGGTGTCCTCGATGACCCGATCGGCGAGCTGGGGCAGGTGCGGCTGGTGGGCGCCGAGCCGGCTGCCCGCGCTGGAGGCTCCGGTGAGCGCGCCGATCTCGAACTCCGGGTGGCCGAGCAGCAGTCTGAGCAGCTCGCCTCCCGCGTAGCCGCTGGCTCCCGCCACCGCCGCTCTCATTCCGACCTCCTGCATGTTCATGCACTCACACTTATGAGTTTGCTTGTGAAGATGATGCACCGATCAGGATGGGTATGCAAGCCGGGAGCCCGGCGTGTCCGCTCGACGAGACGGGCTCATCGGGCCTTCACTGCATGGTCACGCACCCGGAACGTCGCTCTAGCGCGCGTACCGGCCGGTCGGTACTGTGATTTATCCAACAGCCGTCCACTTCGGGAGTTGTACGCATGACCGTCACTCATGCCGAGGTCCAGGCCCAGCTCACGGGACCGGGCCAGCTTTTCGAGATCGAAGAGATCGGCGACACCGGGGTGCGGACCTGGAAACACGCCCCCGGGCACTTTCGCGCCCTGCTCGAAATGAGCCGCTTCCACGGCGACAAGGTCTTCCTCATCTACGAGGACGAGCACATCACCTTCGAGGAGCACTACCGCCGCGCCGCCACCCTGGCCAACCGGCTGGTCGACGAGTACGGCGTCACCAAGGGCGACCGGGTGGCCGTGGCGATGCGCAACTACCCCGAATGGGTGATCTCCTTCTCGGCCGTGCTGGCCGCCGGAGGCGTCGCCGTCCCTCTCAACGCATGGTGGACAGAGCCCGAGCTGGCCTATGGCGTCGGCGACTCGGGCGCCAAGGTGCTGATCGCCGACGGCGAGCGGGCCGCCCGGCTGGCGGCGACGGGCGTGCCGCTCATCGTGGCCCGAGGTGAGGCGCCCGAGGGCGCGCGCGCGTTCGAGGACGTGCTGGGCGAGGTCGCCGCGGAGGTGACCCTGCCCGAGGTCGACCTGTCCCCCGAGGACCCGGCCACGATCTTCTACACCTCCGGCACGACCGGGCAGCCCAAGGGCGCGCTGGGCAGCCACCGCAACCTCGGCCAGTCGCCGATGACGGTCGCCTACGGCCTGATGCGCGCGGTGGCGATGGCGGGCAGGGACCCCGGCGAGGTGGCCGGCGTGCGGCGCGTGACGCTGCTGACCGTGCCGCTGTTCCACGTCACCGGCTGCTTCTCGGGGCTGACCACGACGATGTTCACCGGCGGCGGGCTGGCGCTCATGTACAAGTGGGACCCCGAGCAGGCGCTGCGCTTCATCGAGCGCGAGCGGATCACCACGATGATCGGCGTGCCGACCAACGCCTGGCAGCTCATGTCGCACCCCGACTTCGGCAAGTACGACCTGTCGTCGCTGACCACCCTCGGCTACGGCGGGGCGCCGGCTCCGCCCAAGCTGCTGGAGCGCATCACCCAGAACCTTCCCAACCGGGCGCCGTCCAACGGCTACGGCATGACCGAGACCACCGCGCTGGCCATCGGCAACGGCGGCGCCGACTACCACGCCAGGCCCGACAGCATCGGACTGCCCTCGGCGGTGGTCGACGTGCGGGTGGTCGATCCCATGGGGACAGAGCTACCCCCCGGCGAGGTGGGCGAACTATGCGTCCGGGGGCCGAACGTGATCCTCGGCTACTGGAACAAGCCGGAGGCGACCGCGCAGACGTTCATCGACGGCTGGCTGCACACCGGCGACCTGGCCAAGATCGACGAGGACGGCTTCGTCTACATCGTGGACCGGGCCAAGGACATGGTGATCAGGGGCGGCGAGAACGTCTACTGCGCCGAGGTCGAGGCGGCGCTGTTCGAGCATCCGGCGGTGGACGACGCGGCGGTGATCGGCGTGCCGCACGACGAGCTCGGCGAGGAGGTCGGAGCCGTCGTCCGCCTCGTCCCCGGCGCGTCGGTCACCCCCGCCGAGCTGCAGGAGTTCCTGGCCGGCCGGATCGCCAAGTTCAAGATCCCGGTGCACGTCTGGTTCCGCGACGGCGAGCTGCCGCGCAACCCCGGCGGCAAGATCCTCAAGACCCATCTGCGCAGGGAGATCCTGGGCTCCTAGCCCACTCCGCCCCGAGGCCGCCGGATCCGTCCGGCGGCCTTTTGGCTGCGCCCATTTCCCGGGAATCCTCCCAGGTCGAGCCGGACATAGCCGAGCTCATTACCTGGCGCGTAATCGCGCCGACGACCGGCGGGATGACACCTTCTCCTTTGTCGGAATTGCCGGTACAAGGAGCCCGAAGATGACCGATCTAACCGTCACCACCGACCGCACCCGGTTTCTGCGCCTGGCGCTGGGCCTCGACGCCGTCGTCACCGGGGTCAACGGCCTCGGCTACCTCGCCGGCGCGGCCCTGCTCAGCGACCTGCTCGGCCCGGGCACGGCCCCGCTGCGCGGGATCGGCGCCTTCCTGCTCGTGTACGCCCTGGGCGTCGGCCTGCTGGCCGCCCGCAAGGCGGTCAACCCGGCGGCCACCATGGCGGTGATCGTGCTGAACACCGCCTGGGCCATCGGCAGCGTGCTGGCCGTGGTGACCGGGCTGATCGGGTTCACCACGATCGGCGCGCTGTGGGCGGTGGCCCAGGCCGGGGTCGTGGGCCTGTTCGCCGCCGTACAGCTCGTCGGCCTGCGCAGGCTGCGCTGACAGCACCCGTACCGATAGCCCGAGAATTCATTGCAAAGGACGGAACATCATGACTGACAACCTGGTCGAACGCTACGTCGCCGCCTGGAACGAGACCGACGCCGACGCCCGCGCCAAGCTCGTGGCCGAGCTGTGGACCGAGGAGGCCACCTACACCGACCCGCTGGCCGACGTCGCCGGCCATGCCGGGATCGCCGCCGTCATCGAGGGCGCGCAGGGCATGTTCCCCGGCTTCGTCTTCACCCCGGGCGAGGTGTACGACGCCCATCACCGGATCGCCAGGTTCACCTGGCATCTGGGCCCCGCGGGCGAGGAGGCGGTGGCCGTCGGGTTCGACGTGGTGGAGCTGGCCGAGGACGGCCGGATCGCCAGGGTGCTGGGCTTCCTGGACAAGCTCCCCACCGCCTGACCTCTCCACCGGGAAAGGGGCTCCGGACGGGGCCTCTTTCGCCGTGCGAAAAGCAGTTGCCCAGCCCCGTCTCACCCGGACAAGGTGAGCCCGTGCCCGAACGACTCAGACACCTGATCCGGCGCCTCGTGCCCGATCTGGGCCCGCTCCGCGACTCCCGTGACTACCGGCTACTGATGGTGTCGGGCGTCGTCACCATGTTCGGCACGTTCATCACCCTGGTGGCCGTGCCCTACCAGATGAAGGAGCTCACCGGCTCCTACGTCGCGGTCGGTCTGGTGAGCCTGGCCGAGTTCGTGCCGATGGTGGTCTGCGGCCTGTGGGGCGGCGCGATCGCCGACGCCGTCGACCGGCGCAAGGTCATCCTGCTGAGCGAGGTCGGCCTGGCCGTCACCTCGGCGATGCTGATGCTCAACTCACTGTCGCCCACCCCCCAGGTCTGGGTCCTGTACGTGGTCGGCGCACTGGCCACGGGCATCGCCTGCCTGCAGCGGCCCAGCCTGGAGGCGATGATCCCGCAGGTCGTGCGGCACGACCAGCTCGCCGCCGCCGCCGTGCTCACCAGCCTGCGCTGGAACTTCGGCGCCATCGTCGCGCCCGCGCTCGGCGGCCTGCTCGTCGTGTCGTTCGGCACCGCCCTGGCCTACGGCCTCGACACGGTCAGCTTCCTGCTGTCGCTGGCGCTGCTCTGGCGGATGAGCTCGCTGCCGCCCGCCGACAACGCCGCGCCGGCGTCGCTTCGCTCACTGGTCGAGGGCGTGCGCTACGCCGTCGGGCGCCGCGACCTGATGGGCACCTACCTGATCGACATCGCAGCCATGGTGTTCGCCATGTCGACGGCGCTCTTCCCGTTCCTGGCCGACCAGATGGGCGCGCCGCAGGCGCTCGGGCTGCTCTATTCGGCCGGCGCGGTCGGGGCCCTGCTGGCCTCGCTCACCGGCGGCTGGACCTCGCGGGTGCACCGCCAGGGGCTCGGCGTGATCGTCGCCGCCGTGCTGTGGGGCGTGTCGGTGGCACTGGCCGCGCTGATGCCCACCATCTGGGGGGTGTTCGCGTGCCTGGCGCTCGCGGGCGCCGCCGACATGGTGAGCGGCATCTTCAGGATGACGATGTGGAACCAGACGATCCCCCACGAGCTGCGCGGCCGGCTGGCGGGCATCGAGCTGCTCTCCTACGCCAGCGGCCCGATGCTGGGCAACGCCCGAGCCGGGCTGATGGCGCAGGCCGGCGGAGCCAGGTTCTCGCTGGGCGTGGGCGGGCTGCTGTGCGTGGCGGCCGTCGCCGCGCTGGCCGTGGCACTGCACGCGTTCAGGACCTATGACGCCCGCACCGACGAACACGCGCTGGCCGAGAAGGCTCGCCGCGCCGAGCAGGCGACCGCCTGACCGCGCGGCGACGGTGACCGCTCCGTCTCGCCGCCGGCCCGCCCTGGTTGATGCTGGTTCGCGCCGTTTCGCCCCATGGTGGCCCCGGGTTCAGCCCGGCTCACGCCAGCCCGCGTAGCGCTCGACCAGCTCATCCACCTCGGGCAGGATCTCCTCATCGAGCCCCTCGGCCACGACCAGCCACTGCGCGTCCTCGGCGTCGTCCTCGCCCGCGAGCGTCTCCCGCACCACCCGCGGGACCCCGAGCGCCGGAAACAGCTCGGCCAGCGTCTCCGCGACCTCCTGTGCGTCGTCCCGCTCGGCGAACACGAGTAGCTGCCTCATACCTCGCATTCTGCCAGCGCTCGCTGCTGCTAAAAGCCTGTACGTCCCGTTCACAGAACGTGACTGCGATAGCTTGCTACCGTAGAACCATGACGGCCGAAGCGGTGAGCCTGGATGAAACGGTGAGCCCGAATACGGAGCCATCTTCGCTACCCGACTGGATCTTTCCGCCACCTCAAGGTTTCACCGCGGAGGATCTCGATCGCATTCCGCAATTGCCTGCACACACAGAGTTGATTGATGGAAGCCTGGTCTTCGTGAGCCCTCAAGCTTCCTTCCACACGCTCGCGGTGTCGCTGTTCGAGGTTGAGCTGCGCCGCATGGCGCCAACCGATGTGCGCGTGCGGCGGGAGATGAGTCTCATCCTCGATGAGAGCCAACGGCCGGAACCCGACATCAGTGTCATCCGCGCCGACGCTGAGCACAGCCGCGAGCAGACCTTCTATCGGGCCAAGGATGTGACGCTCGTCGTCGAGGTCGTCTCGCCTGAGTCGAGGACGCGCGACCGTAAACGAAAGCCGACTCTCTACGCCGAAGCCAGCATCCCCCACTTCTGGCGCGTCGAGAACAACTCCGGCCAGCCGGTCGTCTACGTGTACGAGCTCGACTCCGTCACCGGTACGTACGTGCCCACCGGGATCTTCCACGACCGGCTCAAGGTGACGGTGCCGTTCGACATCGACATCGACCTCACCGCGATCGACCGGCTCTGAGAACGACGAAAGGTCCGGTACGCCACGCGTACCGGACCTTTCGTATGCTCAGACGCCCCGCAGGTGGGCGCCCACCCGGTCGGCGGCCAGCGCCACGGCGGCGTCGCGGGCCGCGGTCGTCTCCTCGGCCGTCAACGTACGGTCGGCGGCGCGGAAACGCAGCGTGTAGGCGAGCGACTTGTTGCCCTCGCCCGCCTGCTCACCGGTGTAGACGTCGAACAGCCGGATCGACTCCAGCAGCTCACCGGCGCCGTCGCGGAGAGCCGCCTCCACATCGGCGACCGGCGTGAAGTCGGGCACGATGAGCGCCACGTCCTGCGTCGCGACCGGATAGGCCGACACCCTGGGCGCCTCGACCGGGCCCGGCATGGCGCGCTCGATCCTCGACAGCTCCAGCTCCATCGCCGAGGTGCGCGGCGGCAGGCCGTACGCCTCGATGACACGCGGGTGCAGCTCACCGGCGTGGCCGACGAGCGTGTCACCGGAGTAGAGGGCCGCGCACCGGCCGGGATGCCACGGCTCGTGCTGGTCGGCGGTGACGGACAGCTCGACACCCGCCTCGACGGCCACGAGCTGCGCGGCCCGCACCGCGTCGGCCCAGCACTCCTGCCGCCCCGGCCCCCACCAGCCGGACCGGTCGAACTCACCCGCGAGCACGACCGCCACGCGGTGCGGCTGGTCGGGCAGGGCCGCCTCGACCGAGGCCAGCTCGTCGGCGGTGGGCTCGCGCTCGACCCCGAGCACCGGCGCGGTGCGGGGGGCGCCCTCGCGCGGCCGGTAGACCGCGCCCGACTCGAACAGCGCCACGTCGGGGAAACCGCGGCCGACGTTGCGGACCAGGGTCTTGAGCAGGCCCGGCAGCAGCGTGGTGCGCATCAGCGGCTCGTCCTCGGCCAGCGGGTTGGCCAGCCGCATCGCCCGGCGGCGAGCGTCGTCGGCGGGCAACTGCAGGTTGTCGAAGTCGGCTTCGCTGATGAACGGGTAGGCCAGCACCTCGACGTAGCCGGCGGCGGCCAGGGCCCGGCCGACGCGCCTGCGCAGCCGCTGCCCCTCGGTCAGCCCGGCCCCGGCCGGGGCCTTGGGCAGGACCGACGGCAGGTTCTCGTAGCCCTCCAGCCGGATGACCTCTTCGGCCAGGTCGTTGGGGTCGGTGAGGTCGGGCCGCCAGGACGGCGGCGTCACGGTGATCATGTCGTCACCGGTGACCGCCAGCCTGGCCGCCAGCTCGCCACCCGTCACCACCCCGGTCGGGTCGACGCCGCCCGTGCGCACGGCCGGGTCGTCTCCGTCGGTCACCGTGCAGCCGACCTGCTCCAGCCGGTGGACGACGGTCTCCTTGGCGTAGGGGATGCCCGCGACGTCGCCCGGGTGACTCGACGGGATCGCGATGCGGGCGGGGCGCACGCCGACCTCGGCGTGGGTGACGCCGGGCTGCGCGGTCGCGCCGCCCAGCTCGGCCAGCAGTCGCACGGCCCGCCAGGAGGCGGCCAGCGGCAGCTCCCGGTCGACGCCGCGCTCGAACCGCTTGGACGCCTCGGACACCAGGTTGTGCCTGCGCGACTCACGGGAGATGCCGGTGGCCGAGAAGTGCGCGGCCTCGATGACGATGTCGGTCGAGGCGTCGGAGATCTCGGTCTCGAGCCCGCCCATCGTGCCGGCCATCGAGATCGGGCCCGACTGGTCGGTGATCAGGATGTCGTCGGGGTCGAGCTCGCGCACCACGTGGTCGAGCGTCTCAAGGGTCTCACCCGGCCGGGCCCGGCGCACGACGATCTCACCGGTGAGCCTGCCGCGGTCGAAGGCGTGCAGCGGCTGGCCGAGCTCCAGCATCAGGTAGTTGGTGATGTCGACGGCCAGCGACACCGGCCGCATCCCGGCCCGCGTCAGTCGTACGCGCATCCACAGCGGGCTCTGCGCGGACGGGTCGAACCCGCGGACCTCACGCAGCACGAACCTGTCGCAGGCGGTCGGGTCGGCGATCGACGCCGGCCACGCCTGCCCGGTCTCCTCGGGCAGCTCGACGTCGGCGGGGTCGTGGAACGGCACGCCGAACGCGGTCGCCGCCTCGCGCGCCACGCCCCTGATGGACAGCGCGTAGCCGATGTCCGGGGTGATCTCCAGCTCGATCACGTCGTCGCGCAGACCGAGCAACTCGACCACGTCGGCGCCGATCGGCGTGTCGGCCGGGAGCACCATGATGCCGTGGTGGTCGTCGCCCAGCCCTAGCTCGCGCTCGGAGCAGATCATGCCCTCGGACATGCGGCCGTAGGTCTTGCGCGCGCCCACCTCGAACCCGCCGGGCAGCACGCCGCCCGGGAGCACGACCGGCACGCGGTCACCCGCGGCGAAGTTGGTGGCGCCGCAGACGATCTCGCGTGGCGTGGCCTCGCCGACCTCGACCTTGCAGTGCCTGATCGGCTTCTTGAAGCCGGTGAGCTCCTCGACCTCGAGCACCTCACCGACGACGACGTTCTTGACGTCGTGGCCATGCGAGGTGATCGACTCCAGCTTGAGCCCGGCCGCGGTGAGCCTGTCGGCCACCTCGTGCGCCGTGACCGCCGGGAGATCGACATACTCCCGCAGCCAGGAGAGCGGGACCCTCATCAGATCTCCATTCCGAACGGGAGCGTGAAGCGCACGTCTCCCTCGACCATGTCGCGCATGTCCTCGGCGTTGTGGCGGAACATCAGTGTCCGCTCGATGCCCATGCCGAAGGCGAAGCCCGAATACCTCGACGGATCGACCCCGCAGGCGATCAGCACACGCGGGTTGACCATCCCGCAGCCGCCCCACTCGATCCAGCCCTCCGACTTGCAGGTGCGGCAGGGCGGGTTGCCGGGGACCGCCGAGGCACCGCGGCAGACGAAGCACTTGAGGTCCATCTCGGCCGACGGCTCGGTGAACGGGAAGTAGTTGGGCCGGAACCGAGTGGAGATGCCCTCGCCGAACATCACCTCGGCGAACCGGTCGAGCGTGCCCTTGAGATGGGCCATCGTCAGGCCCTCGTCGATGGCCAGCCCCTCGACCTGGTGGAACACCGGGGTGTGGGTGGCGTCGAGCTCGTCGGTGCGGAACACCTTGCCCGGGGAGATCACGTAGCACGGCACCCCGCGCTGCAGCAGCGCGCGGATCTGCACCGGCGAGGTCTGGGTGCGCAGCACCATGCCCGACTCGCCGGACTCGACGAAGAAGGTGTCGTGCTCGGAGCGGGCGGGGTGGTCCGTGGCGATGTTGAGGGCGTCGAAGTTGAACCACTCGCCTTCGAGCTCGGGCCCCTCGGCCACCTCGTAGCCCATCGCGACGAACGTGTCGGCGATGCGCTCCTGCATGGTGGTCAGCGGGTGGCGGGCGCCGCGCGGCCGGCGGTCCCACGGCAGGGTGACGTCGACGGCCTCCTCCACGAGCACCCGGGCGTCACGCTCGGCCTCCAGCTCGCCCTGGCGGGCGGCGAGGGCCTCGTTGATCGCCCTGCGGACGGTGCCGACACGTTTGCCGGCCTCGGCGCGGGCGGCGGGCGGCAGGGCGCCGATCTCGCGGTTGGCCAGCGCGATGGGCGAGCGGTCGCCGGCGTGTGCCAGGCGCGCCTGCTTGAGTGCGTCGAGGGTGCCGGCCGCCTTGATCGCCGCCAGGGCGTCGGCCTCCATGCGGGACACCTCGTCGGCATGCAACGGTGTCACCTCGACGGGGTCGTAGTCAGACAAGAGTGAGCTCCGTATCCAGGGCTTGAGCGGTCAAAGTCTAACGGTGGACGCCCACCGGCCGACTCAGGCTTCAGGCGAAGTCGGGCGTGCCGGTGGGCACGGTAAATCGGAACTCCGCCCCACCCTCGGGCGCTCGCTGCACGGTGATCGTGCCGCCGTGTGCCTCGACCAGGCCCTTGACGATGAACAGGCCAAGCCCGGTGCCGCCGCGCCTGCGGCTGTTGCCGCGCCAGAACTGCCGGAAGACGCGCGGAGCCAGCTCGGGCTCGATGCCCTCGCCCTCGTCGCGCACCGACACGGCAGCTCCCCATCCGACGGATTGGATGTCGATCGTCACGGTGCCACGGCCGTGGCGTACCGCGTTCTCTATCAGGTTACCGAGGATCTGATCGACCTTGTCCTGGTCAAGCCACATCTCGGGCAGGTCGGGGCCGGCGACGAGGCGGAACCGGTCCTCCGGCTCACCGGCGGCCACGCGGCCCGCGATGACGCGGCGGGCTCGGGCTGGCACGTCGACGACCTGGCGGTGCAGCTCCAGCCGGCCGGACTCGATGCGGGACACGTCGAGCAACTCGGTGATCAGCCTGGTCACGCGGTCGGCGTCGTTGTTGACGGTCTCGAGCATGACGAGCTTCTGCTCGTCGGTGAAGCGGGGCCACCTGGCCAGCAGCGTCGCGGTGAAACCCTTGACGCTGGTCAGCGGGGAGCGCAGCTCGTGGGCGACCGTGGAGACCAGATCGGCGCGGCTGCGCTCCAGGCGGGCGCGGGCTCCGCCGTCGCGCAACGTGATCGCCACCCGGGCGACGTCGCCGCCCCGGGCGGGCTCGCGGATCAGCCGGGCCGCGACGTAGACCTCCTGGCCGCCCGGCAGGTGGAGCGGCCGCTCCGGGACCCTGCTGCGGGTGCGCAGCCCGCCGTCGGGGTCGAGGGCCTTCCACCAGTCGCGGCCGTCGTGGTCGCGGAACGGGAACACCTCGTCCATGTCCTTGCCGACGGCTCGCTCGACGCTCACTCCGGTGAGCCGGACGGCGGCCCGGTTGACCGCCAGCACCCGGCCGAAACCATCGGTCACGATGAGGCCGTCGGGAAGCTCGTCGATGGGGATCACGCACACGGAGGTGCGCTCTCGACCATCGTCTGCGCCGTGCACGACCTCGCCTCCTCCGCCTACAGGGCCGACAATAGCGGGTTTCCCGCCGCCTAGGGCACTCGCTGGGACCTGGCGGAGGAGTAAAGACACACCGCCGCCGCGGTGGCCAGGTTGAGGCTTTCGGCCTGCCCGTAGATGGGCACCCTGACCACATCGTCGGCCTCGGCGAGCACCTCCTCCGGCAGACCCCAGGCCTCGTTTCCGAAGATCCACGCGGTGGGTCCTGACAGGTCGACGTCGTCGAGCGTGTGCTTGCCCGCGCCGTCGGCCGCCAGCACCCGCAGCCCGCGCTCCCTGAGGTGACGCGCGGCCACCGCCGCGGGTGTACCGATGACGACCGGAAGGTGAAAAAGACTACCGGCGCTGGCGCGCACGCACTTGCCGTTGTACGGATCCACCGAGGCGTCGGTGAAGACCACGGCGTCGGCTCCGGCCGCGTCGGCGGCGCGCATGACGGTGCCGGCGTTGCCCGGGTCGCGCACGTGCGCGAGCACCGCGACCAGGCGCGGCGTGGCGGGCACCGCCTCCTCCAGCGGCACGTGCACGAGCCGGCAGACCGCCAGGAGGCCCTGGGGGGTCACGGTCTGGGACAACTCGGCCAGGACCTCGCCACTGGCCCGGTGCACCGGGACGCCCTGGAGCGTCGCCTCGGTGACGAGCTCGGGGTGGCGCAGCTCGGCCTCGGCGGTGGTGAACAACTCCAGCGTCACGCCGTCGAGCTTGAGCGCCTCGCGCACCGCCTGCGGGCCCTCGGCCAGGAACTTGCGGTCCTGGTCTCTGAAGGCGCGCTTGGTGAGTCTCCGGGCGGCCTTCACCCGGGGCGACTTGAGGTTGGTCAGCTCGGATCCCGCCATGCTTCCCCCTGGTTCGCGGGTACGGCACGGCGTACCCCTGCTGCTCGCCGTACATACGGCAAAGGGCCCACCGTCAGGTGGGCCCCTCGGCTAGAGCCCGGCCGGGCTCCTCACGTGTTTCAGCCCGCGGCCGGCGCGTTCACGTCCGCCGGCAGCGCCTTCTTGGCGGCCTCGACGAGCGTGGCGAAGGTCTGACTGTCGTGCACCGCGAGATCGGCGAGGATCTTGCGGTCGACCTCGATGTTGGCCAGCCGCAGCCCCTGGATCAGGCGGTTGTAGGTCATGCCGTTCTGACGGGCCGCGGCGTTGATCCGCTGGATCCACAGACGGCGGAACGTGCCCTTGCGGTCCTTGCGGTCCCGATAGGCGTACGTCATCGAGTGGAGCATCTGCTCCTTGGCCTTGCGGTACAGCCGCGACCGCTGGCCTCGGTAACCGGATGCCCGATCGAGGACGACCTTGCGCTTCTTCTTGGCGTTGAGCGCCCGCTTCACGCGTGCCATAGTTCTTCTCCCCGGGGGTTCGCGCTACTTGGCGAGCAGCTTCTTGATCTTCTTGGAATCTGCTTCGGACAGGACGACTTCATTCTTGAGACGGCGCGTCAGCGTGGACGACTTCCACTCGTTGTAGTGCGCGCGGTTGGCACGGCGACGCTTGATCTTGCCGGTGCCGGTGAGCCGGAACCGCTTCTTGGCACCGCTGTGCGTCTTCATCTTCGGCATTTCGCCGTCTCTCCTCAATTCGGTCGTGCCGGTGGCCGGGCCGGTGCTGGCCGGCCCGGACGCGGCGTCTTCGTCTGCCGGTGGCTGTTCGGGGTGGTGTAAGGCTAACCCGAACCGGGGGTCACGCTTCCTGTGCGGAAGGCTCCTCGCTGCCACGCTGCGCCTTGGCGGCGGCCTTCTCGGCCTTGGCCTCGGCCTTCTTCTTGTGCGGACCGATCACCATGATCATGTTACGGCCGTCCTGCTTCGGCTGGGATTCGACGAACCCGAGCTCCTGGACGTCCTCCGCCAGCCGCTGCAGCAGCCGGAAGCCGAGCTCCGGCCGGGACTGCTCGCGACCACGGAACATGATCGTGACTTTGACCTTGTCTCCCGCCTTGAGGAACCGCACCACGTGACCCTTCTTGGTCTCGTAGTCGTGCGGGTCGATCTTGGGCCGGAGCTTGATCTCCTTGATGATCGTGTGCGCCTGATTCTTGCGCGCCTCGCGCGCCTTCATCGCGGACTCGTACTTGAACTTGCCGTAGTCCATGAGCTTGCACACGGGCGGTCGAGCCGTCGCCGCGACCTCGACGAGGTCAAGGTCGGCTTCCTGGGCGAGCTTCAGCGCATCGTGAATCGACACGATGCCCACCTGCTCACCGTTGGGGCCCACGAGGCGGACCTCGGGAACTCGGATACGCTCGTTGATGCGGGGCTCAGTGCTGATGGGGCCTCCTAGGTTGCGAATCCCTACGTGCTCGTCGTGCCGGGAAGCTCCGCGTGAAACGCGAAAGCCCCGCACGTCGCGCATGCGGGGCCACTGAGCTCTTCGGCATCGTGGCCTGAAGCTCCCCGGAGTAAGTCCGGCGTGATCCTGGACCCGGCCACCTCTCGGCGACTCAGGTGGGAGGAGACCTCCGCTTGCGCGTCCAGCAAGGCATGCCGGACCGATCAGAGAGCAACATTACCACAACCACGCGGGATCCCCGAATCTTCCCCGCCTCCCGGAGCGGTGGCCGCCGAGGTGGCCTAGGGGCTCGATCCGGCGCGGCGTCAGACCGAACGGACCGCATGGACCGCCCGCCGGACGATCTCGGCCTCGCCGGCCGCGCGCATGGCCTCGACCGGCACGTCGGCGCGGCCGGTCATCAGCTCCACCTGGCGCACCGCCTGGTGGAGCAGCATCGCGAAGCCGCCCACGACGGTGCCGCCCGCGGCCCGCACCGCCGTCGCCGCCGCGGTCGGCCACGGCGCGTAGACCACGTCGAACAGGGCGGGCACGGTGGCCAGTCGTTCGGCGTGCAGGTCGGCCGCGCCGCCGGGCAGGGTGGAGACGACCAGATCCACCTGGAGCCGGACGTCGAGCTTGTCGAACGTCTCCACCGCGAGCGCCAGCCCCAGCCGCTCGGCCACCTCGGCGGTCTCCCCCGCCCTGGCGGGATCGCGGACGAGCAGGGTGGCGGACGGAAGCCCCAGATCGCGCAGCGCCGCCAGCGCCGACGCGGCCGTGGCGCCACCACCCAGCACCGTAGCCGAGCGGGGCGCCGGCACCCCGGCCTCGGCCAGCGCCTGCTTGATGCCGTGAACGTCGGTGTTGTCACCGTGGGCGGCGCCGTCGCGGAACACCACCGTGTTGGCCCCGCCCACCTCGACTGCCAGCTCGGAGACGGTGTCGAGCAGGGGCAGCACGGCCCGCTTGAGCGGCATGGTCAGCGACAGGCCCGCCCAGGCTCCCTCGTCACCGGAGATCTCGCCGCGCACCGGCCGGAGCCGCCCGAGCATGGCGGGCAGCCCGGCCTCGTCGCACTCGAACGCCTCATAGCTCCACCCGGCCAGGCCCATCGTCTCGTAGGCGGCCCGGTGCAGGCAGGGCGACAGCGAATGCCCGATCGGCGAACCCATCACCGCGGCGCGCATGACCACCTGCTCTCCTTGACCAGCAGCACCCTACCGCCGCCCGGGCGCGGCTCACCCCGCGCCCGGGTCAGTCGCCGTTCTGGTACTTCGCCTCGTTGCGTGCGAACTCCGCCAGCAGTGCCTGCCGCTCGGCCTCTGTCGTGGCGAACTTGGTGACGTTGCTCTTGCGGTCGGGGGCCACGAAGTACAGCCAGGTGCCCTTGGCCGGGTTGAGCGCCGCCTCCAGTGCGTGTTCGCCGGGGTTGGCGATGGGGCCTGGCGGAAGCCCGGGCCAGCGGTAGGTGTTGTACTTCGACGGGATCTTGGTTTCCTCGATGGAGGCGTAGGTGCCGTACTTGCCGAGGGCGTACATGACCGTGCTGTCCATCGACAGAGTCATCGGCGGCTCCCGGTTGAGCCTGTTGTAGATGACCCGCGCGATCTTCGGCATGTCCTCCTGGCGCCCCGCCTCGGCCTGGATGATGCTGGCGATCGTGATGATCTCGTGCGGTGTGTGACCGAGGCGTTTGGCGCCATCGACCAGACCGACCTTGTCCGCCGCCTGCTTGTACCGGTCGACCATCGCCGCCAGGATCTCGGACGGCGTGGTCTTCGGCTGGAACTCGTACGTGGCGGGGAAGGCGTAGCCCTCAAGCTTGCCCTTGGCGTAGGACGGGAGGTCCAGCGCTCCGGTCTTCTTCGCCGCGGCGACGAATTCCTTGCCCGGCTTGCCGGTCTTCTTCGCCAGCTGGGTCAGCGTGTCGGACAGCCGCAGGCCCTCCTTGATGGTCACCTGGACGAGCATGCGGTTGCCGGAGTCGAGGAGCGTCACCGCGTTGGCGGCGGACATGCCCTTGCGCAGGGTGTACTGGCCGGGCTGGAGCGAGTCGCTCTTGCCCGCGTTGGTGATCGCGTTGGTGAAGGCCCTGGCGCTCGCGACGACCCCCTGCCGCTCCAGCTCCTGCGCGACGTCGGAGGCGTTCTGGCCCTCCTTGATCTCGATGACCACCTCACCCTTGCCCTGACCGGCGAAGTCGTCGGGCACGAGGGCGCCGCTGATCCACTGGTAGCCGAAGTAGCCACCGCCGCCGAGGATGCCGGCGAGGATGATGAACGCCAGCAGCGGGGCGATGAATCCGCCCCGGTTGCGGCGTTTGCGCCGCCTGCGGTTCCCCCGTCTGCCGGAACCGCGGGTGCGCCGCTGGTCACGATTGTCGTCGTCCTCGGCGCCAAGCAGAAAGTCCATGTCGAGCTCGTTCATAGGTGCGGTGGCCAATCTCCCGGCACGGCACCGGCGGTGTGAGGTCCGAGAACCGAACCGCCGGAAGTAACCGAGTGGAATGGGGGGATCCGCCGGACATATACCCACGGCCAGCGGTGATCACTCAGAGTAATCATGACGAGAGTCGGCGAGAGGACGCGCGCCCCACTACGGGGGCTCTGCTTGGGGATCGTCACGATCCCCTGCGGGATGGGGGGTCTCCCGGCGAGCATCAGTCAGTCCCGAGGTATCGGTTCAACTCTTCCCGGTATCTCACGAACTCGCTCTCTTTGTCGGTGAATTTGGTGATTCTATGCGCCGGATCCGTGGTAACAAACCAGTACCAATTGCCCTTTGCCGGGCGCAAGGCCGCCATCAGCGCCTTCTCTCCAGGACTGGAGACCGGTCCGGGTGGCAGCCCCTTGTGCAGGTAGGTGTTGTACGGCGAGTCGATCTTCGTGTCGCTCTCGGAGACCTTCAGCGTCCGCCTGCCCTGGGCGTACAGCACGGTCGTGTCGAGTTGGAGCGGCATGTTCGCGCTGAGCCTGTTGTAGATCACCCGGGCGATCTTCGGGTAGTCGGCGTCACGCCCGCCCTCTGCCTGCACGATGCTGGCCACGATCACGACCTCTCGCGGAGTCAGGTGCACCCGTGCCGCCCGCGCCTCCAGGTTGATCTCGGCCGCCGCCGCGCCGAACCGCTCGGTCATCGCGGCCAGCAGGTCCACGGCGGAGGCACCCGGCTCGACCTCGTACGTCGCCGGGAACAGGAATCCCTCCAGCCCCCGTGCGTAGGCGGGCAGGCCGACGAGAGCCGGGTCGGCCGCACGCAGCTCCTTCAGCGGCAGCCCGGACTGCGCGGCGACCCGCTCCAGCGTCTCGTCGACCCGCATGCCCTCGGGCACCATGACGCGCCTGACGATCCGGGAGCCCGGAGCGAGCAGCAGGTCCAGCGCCGCTCCCGCGGCCATGCCCCTGCGCAGGCGGTAGTGGCCAGGCTTGAGCCGGTCGGCCACCGCGCGGGCCACGGTCTCGTTGACGAAGGACCGGGCGCTGGCCACCACACCCGTCTCGGCCAGCTGCGCGCCGACGTCGCTCGCGCTGGCGCCGGGCGCGATCCGTACGGTCACCTTGCCTCTGCCGCGCCCGTCGAAATCATCGGGCACGACGTACGGTTGCAGCACCGCGTAGGCGGCCACCCCCAGCGCCACGACGGAGACGACCACGCCGGAGACCAGCATCCCCGCCCTGCGCGGGGCCTTGCGCCGCCGGTCACCGCGGGACGGGGAGTGTGCGGTCAAGCGACCACCCCTGGCGTGGTCCTGCCGTGACGGATGCCGCGCCCTGTCATGAGGCCGGTCCGCCGGCCGCCGCGGAGGGCGGTTCGACGGGCCTGCCCGGTGGTCTGTCGGTGGCTCGCTCGACGTCGAGCGCGTCCTGAAGCAACACGACCGCGGCCGCCTGGTCGACGACATCGCGCTGCTTGCGGGCACGTACGCCACTGGCGCGCAGCCCCTGCTGGGCCGCGACGGTGGTGAGCCGCTCGTCGAAGAGCCGCACCGGGGTGGGCGCGAGACGGACGGCCAACGCCGAGGCGAACGTGCGCGCCAGCGCGGCCGCCTGCCCCTCACGGCCGGACAGCGAGGTGGGCAGGCCCACCACGACCTCGATCGCCTCGTGCTCCGCGACGATCACGGCGATGCGGTCGAGGTCGCCCTTGCCTCGCCTGACCGTCTCGACCGGCGTGGCCAGCATCCCCGAGGGGTCGCTGCGGGCCACGCCGATGCGGACGGATCCGACGTCGACACCGATCCGTGAACCGAACCGCATGTCAGCCGAGCTGCCCCTCAATGGCCTGCTCGACGAGCCGCAACGCGTCGCCGATCGCCTCCGGCCGGGTGCCGCCCCCTTGCGCGACATCGTCCTTGCCGCCACCGCCACCCCCAAGCGCCTTGGCGGCGACGCCGACCAGTCTCCCGGCCTTGAGCCCACGCTCGCGTCCCGCCTCGTTGACCGCGGCGACGACCACGGGCCGGTCGGCGGGAACACCGGCGATCACGATGATCGCGGGCCGGTCGGCCGGGAATCTGCCACGCACATCAAGCGCGAGCTTACGCAGGTCATCGGCGCCGGTGCCATCAGGCGCGCGGTGTGTCACCATCGAGACGCCCTGCTGGTCGCGGGCCTGAGAGGCCAGCTCTCCGGCCACCTGGAGCACCTGCGCGGAACGAAGTCGCTCCAGCTCCTTCTCGGCGGTGCGCAGCCGCCCGACGATGCCCTCGATGCGCTCGGGAAGCTCCTCGCGGCGGGCCTTGAGTTGCTCGGTGAGCTGAGCGACCAGCACGCTCTCGCGCGCCAGGAACCGGAACGCGTCGATGCCGACCAGCGCCTCGACCCGGCGCACGCCCGCGCCGACCGACTGCTCGCCCAGCACCTTGACCAGGCCGAGCTGGCCGGAACTGTGCACGTGCGTGCCGCCGCACAGCTCGCGGGAGTAGTCGCCGATCTCGACCACGCGGACCTCGTCGCCGTACTTCTCGCCGAACATCGCCAGCGCGCCCATCGCCCGGGCCTCCGCCTGGGAGGTGTAGAAGGCGTTGACCTTGAGGTCGTTGATGAGCACGGCGTTGACCTCGTCCTCGACGTCACGCAGCACACTCGGCGGGACGGCGCCCGCGGCGGTGAAGTCGAAGCGGAAGCGGCCGGGCGAGTTCTCGGAGCCGGCCTGGGCCGCCGACTCGCCCAGCGCGTTCTTGAAGCCGCGGTGGACGAGGTGGGTGGCGCTGTGGCTGCGCGAGATCGCGCGGCGGCGCTCCAGGTCGATCGACGCCTGGGCCTCGTCGCCGGTCTTGAGCTCGCCGCTGCGGACGGTGCCGCGGTGCACGACGAGACCCGCGATCGGCGACTGCACGTCGAGGATCTCGACCTCGGCGCCGCCGGTGCGGATCACACCCTGGTCGGCGAGCTGGCCGCCGCCCTCGGCGTAGAACGGGGTGCGGGCGAGCACGATCTCGACGCTGGCGCCCGCGCCCGCCGCCGGCACCGCGACGCCGTCGACGAGGATGCCGAGCACGGTGGTCTCGGCCTCGGTCTCGTCGTAGCCGAGGAACTCGACCTTGCCGGCCTGCTCCAGCAGCTGCCCGAAGACGGAGATGTCGGCGTTGCCGGTCTTCTTCGCCGCCGCGTCGGCCTTGGCCCGCTGGCGCTGCTCCTTCATCAGGCGGCGGAAGCCCTCTTCGTCGACCTTGAGCCCGTGCTCGGAGGCCATCTCGAGGGTGAGGTCGATGGGGAAGCCGTAGGTGTCGTGCAGCTGGAACGCCTGGTCGCCGGAGATGGTCGAGCCGGACTTGCGCTTGGTCTCCTCGACCGCGACGTCGAAGATGGCCGTGCCGGTGCGGAGCGTGCCGAGGAACGACGCCTCCTCGGCGTCGATGACCCCGTGGATCTGCGGCGCGTCGGCCTTGAGCTCGGGATACTGCTCGCCCATCACGTCGATCGCGACGTCGGTCAGCTCGTGCATGTAGCGCTCGTCGCCGGAGCCGAGCAGCCGCAGGTTGCGCACGCTGCGGCGCAGGATGCGGCGCAGCACGTAGCCGCGGCCCTCGTTGCCGGGCATGACACCGTCGGCCACGAGCATGGTGCCGGTGCGGACGTGGTCGGCGATGACGCGCAGGCTCACGTCGGCGCGCTCGTCACGGCCATAGCGGGTCCTGGTGAGCTCGGCCGCCCGGTCGAGGATCTTGTAGGTGGTGTCGATCTCGTAGATGTTGTCGACGCCCTGCAGGATCGCCGCCATGCGCTCCAGGCCCATGCCGGTGTCGATGTTCTTGTTCGGCAGCTCGCCGGCGATGTCGAAGTCGACCTTGCTGCGGACCTCGCTGAGCTGGTACTGCATGAACACGAGGTTCCAGACCTCGAGATAGCGGTCCTCGTCGGCGACCGGGCCGCCGTCGCGGCCGTACTCGGGGCCGCGGTCGTAGTAGATCTCCGAGCAGGGGCCGCCAGGACCGGGCACGCCCATGTGCCAGTAGTTGTCCTCCAGGCCGCGGCGCTGGATGCGCTCGGCGGGCAACCCGACCTTGGTGTGCCAGATGTCGAACGCCTCGTCGTCCTCGAGGTAGACCGTCGCCCAGAGCCGGTCCTCGGGGAAGCCGAAGCCGCCCTCGGACTCGGGCTTGGTGAGCAGCTCCCAGGCGAACGGGATCACTTCGGCCTTGAAGTAGTCGCCGATGGAGAAGTTGCCGAGCATCTGGAAGAACGTGGCGTGCCGGGTCGTCTTGCCGACCTCGTCGATGTCGGGGGTTCGTACGCACTTCTGGGCGGTGGCCAGCCGTGACGCCGGAGGCTTGCGCTGCCCCAGGAAGTACGGCTTGAACGGCACCATACCCGCGTTGACCAGGAGAAGCGTAGGGTCCTCAGCGATCAGGCTGGCCGAGGGCACGATCTTGTGCCCACGCTCCTCGAAGAAGCGCAGGAAGCGGCGCGCTATCTCTGCCGACTCCATGGTGGCCATCCTTTGCGTTAGTCGTCGGTTTCAGCGTTGTCGAGCCCGAACCGGGCCCGCAACTCGATTTCGCGGTCGGCGGCCTCGCCGAGCGCGTCGGAAGTAAAGTCTCTCACCTGCGCGAGCATGCCCGCGGCGCCCTTGGCCGTGCGGCGGGCGACGTGCTGGGGGTGCAGGGCCTGCAGCCTGCGCACCACCCACAGGGTGAGCAACGCACCGAGCGAGATGTAGAACAGCCGCCTGATCACGGACGCCGCCTGCCCCTGGGCTGCCTGCGGGCCTCGATGGCCCGGCGCACGCCGTAGCCGATCGACGACACCTTGATCAGCGGCCCGGTGAAGACGGTCTGGGTCACCGCGCTCAGCTTGGCCGCGTGCCCGCTGACCTGCTTGACGTCTCTGGCGATGGCCTCGACCGCGACGAGCTGTCTGTTGGTCTCGCTGACCGTGACGCCCATGTCGTCGAGCAGCGGCGTCATGCGGCTGGTCAGGTCGGAGACGGCCCTGGCCGTCTCGGTGAGCAGTCTCGCGAGCTTGATCAGCACCATGGTGAGCACGCAGACCAGGACTATCCAGCCCGTGGCCGCGATCAGCGCCGCGACCTCTCCAGCGGTAAGCATCCGCTCATCTCCCTCGTACGCCACGCCGGAACGGCAAGACCCTATCGCGTTCGAGCACCCAGGCTACTGGGCTCGAACACCCTGATCATGCCGCCACGTCGGCCACGGCCCTTCCCAGCCCGTCGTGAGCCCCCTCGATCCGTTCGCCCGCGGCTCCGCGACCACCGGCCGGCGCGGCTCCTCCGGGGTCCTCCCCTGCCGGATCGTGCCCGATGAGCCCGCCGTGCCGGGGCCGGGGTCAGGAGCCGCGGAGGAAGTCGCGGATCCGGGCCCAGCGATCGGCCACCGGGGCCTCGGCGCCGTGCTTGGTGGGCCGGTAGTAGCGCTGGCCGCGGATCTGCTCGGGGGCGTAGTCCTGGCGGACAAGGCCGTGGTCGAAGTCGTGGGGATACTGGTAGCCCTCGCCGTGGCCGAGCTTGGCGGCGCCAGGGTAGTGGCCGTCGCGCAGGTGGCCGGGCACCTGGCCGATGAGGCCGCGCCGCACGTCGCCGATCGCCTCGCCGATCGCCTTGACGACGGCGTTGGACTTGGGCGCCAGCGCGCAGTGGATGACCGCGTGGGCGAGGTTGATTTGCCCCTCGGGCAGGCCGATGAGCTGCACGGCCTGCGCCGCGGCGACGGCGGTCTGCAGGCAGGTGGGGTCGGCCATGCCGACGTCCTCGGAGGCGAAGATGACGATGCGCCGGGCGAGGAAGCGGGGATCCTCGCCGGCCTCGATCATGCGGGCGAGGTAGTGGAGCGCGGCGTCGGCGTCGGAGCCGCGCATCGACTTGATGAACGCGCTGATCACGTCGTAGTGCTGGTCGCCCTGCCGGTCGTAGCGGACGGCCGCCTTGTCGACGGCCTTCTCCACCATCTCGACGGTGATGGTGTCCTCGCCGGAGCCGGTCAGCAGCGCGGCGGCCTCGAGGTAGGTCAGGGAGCGGCGGGCGTCGCCGCCCGCCAGGCGTACGAGATGGTCGAGGGCCTGGGGGGCGACGGTGGCGCGGCCGCCGAGGCCGCGCTCGTCGGACGCCGCGCGCTCCAGGACGACGCGGACGTCGTCGTCGGACAGGGACTCCAGCGTGAGCAGCAGCGAGCGCGACAGCAGGGGGGAGATGACCGAGAAGAACGGGTTCTCGGTGGTGGCGCCGATGAAGGTGACCCAGCGGTTCTCGACGGCGGGCAGCAGCGCGTCCTGCTGGGCCTTGTTGAAGCGGTGCACCTCGTCGACGAAGAGCACCGTCTGGCGGCCGGTCATGCCCAGCTCGCGGCGGGCGGTGTCGATGGCGGCGCGGACGTCCTTGACCCCGGCGGAGACGGCGGAGATCTCGACGAAGCGGCGTTTGGTGACATTGGACACCACGTAGGCCAGCGTGGTCTTGCCGGTGCCGGGCGGCCCCCACAGGAAGAGCGACATCGGCGCCTCGCTCTCGACGAGCCGGCGCAACGGGGTGCCGGGACCGAGCAGGTGGCGCTGGCCGATCACCTCGTCGAGCGTGCGCGGCCGCATCCGGACCGCCAGGGGCTGGGGTGTGGCCTCCTCAGCAGCCGAATCGAACAGACTCTCCACAACGCGAGATTACACGGCCCATACGGCTCTCGCTCCCGAGTCCCCGGCGCGGAAGACGTAGTAGCCGACGACCGCGGCCAGCGCCACGGTCACGGCCGACACGACGGTGGTGGCCGTGCGGCCGAACCTGTCGCCGACCGTGTCGCGCGCGGACGTGGTGCCGTAGACCAGCAGCAGCGCGGCGGCGGACAACCCGGCGACGGACAGCAGCAGCGGGGTGGCGAAGCTCTGGTGGCTCGCGATCCGCTCGCCCAGCAGGCCGTCCGCGGTGGCGAAGCGGGCCGCCTTCAGCGCCTCGCCGCTCTGCCTGGCCGTGAAGACCGCGACCGGCGCGGCCAGGGAGAGCAGCACCACCGCCCACGACAGCACCGGACGCCGGCGGGGCAGCAGCGCGTAGGCCACGGCGACGGCGGCGAGGAGGGGCGCCAGCACGACGGCGAAGTGGATGATCAGCGGATGGGCGGGCAGGCCGAGGATCTCGTCGAACATGCGCGGCTCCTTAGTTCTCATTTCAACTACGTCTGGCAGAACGATATGGTTCGCACCCACCCAGTGCCATTCGGAGCCCGCCGGTACCACTGATCGGTTTTCGTCACTTACGTCCAGCACATTCAAGGGCCGGTAGCATTCGCGGAGTTGTTTGGTCATGTGTAGGCAAAAATGGAGGACATACCCGTGAGCGCCGACGACCGCCAGAGCGAGCTGGCGCGCGAGCACAAGGAGCGGCAGGCGCAGCGTGCGGCCGAGCAGTCCGCCAAGTCCAAGCGGAACACCTTCATCGGCGCGGGACTGGCCGTCGTCGTGGTGGCCGGCGGCATCTTCGCCGCGACCACGCTGGTCGGCAAGGACACCGGCACCCCTGTGGCGTCCGAGAGCACGCCGTCGGCCTCGGCCCCGCCTGCGGAGTTGCCGACCGCCGCTCCCACCGCGACCGGCCCCGTCACCTGCACCTACAAGCGGGACACCGCCGACGTCCCGATGAAGTACGTGGGCATGCCGGGCTCCAAGCCCAACATGAAGCTGAAGACGATGACCATCGCCACCAACCACGGCGACATCGTCATCGACGTCGACCCGGCCGCGACGCCCTGCTCGGTCAACTCGATGGCCTTCCTGGCCAAAAAGAACTTCTACAACAACACCAAGTGCCACCGACTGGTGACCCCTGAGGTGTCGGGGCTGTTCCTGCTGCAGTGCGGCGACCCCAAGGCCAAGGCCGACGGCAAGAACCCGACGGACGGCCAGGGCACGGCGGGCTACGTCTTCCAGGACGAGGCCGTCGGCGCGGTCCCCTACGGGCGCGGCGTGGTGTTCCTCACGCAGCCGCAGGACGCGGCCGGCCAGAACAGCAGCCAGTTCGCCATCTCGCTGTCGGACGAGAACGCGCAGCTTGAGCCGCAGTTCTCGGTGCTCGGCATGGTGCGCTCGGGCCTGGAGATCATCGACAAGGTGGCCAAGGACGGCGTCATCGTCAACGACGACGACATCACTGGCGACGGCGGCTCCACCGCGCCGAAGAACCCCATCATCATCAAGAAGGTCACGGTCCGCTGACCTCCCTGGCACGACGACGGCCGCCTCCCCCGCTCAAGGGAGGCGGCCGTCGTCGTGCCGGGAGCGGAGGCTAGACCGCCTTCGGCTGGGCGTCGATGCCCGCCTCCTTGCGCTGCTCGGCGGTGATGGGCGTCGGGGCGCCGGTGAGCGGGTCGA
This sequence comes from Nonomuraea sp. CX421, assembly GCF_059358955.1. Lineage (NCBI taxonomy): Bacteria > Bacillati > Actinomycetota > Actinomycetes > Streptosporangiales > Streptosporangiaceae > Nonomuraea > Nonomuraea sp. CX421. Next base: position 37,061 of record NZ_JCADBK010000012.1, read on the forward strand.
AGCCGGAGGCCGTCTTGGGGAAGGCGATCACGTCGCGGATCGACTCGCCGCCGCACAGCAGCATGCAGATGCGGTCCCAGCCGTAGGCGATGCCTCCGTGCGGGGGCGGGCCGAACTTGAACGCCTCCAGCAGGAAGCCGAACTTGCTCTCGGCCTCCTCCTTGGAGATGCCGAGCACGTCGAAGACGCGCTGCTGCATCTCGGCGCGGTGGATCCGGATCGAGCCGCCGCCGATCTCCATGCCGTTGCAGACCATGTCGTAGGCGTAGGCCAGGGCCTCACCGGGGTGGTCCTGGAAGGTCTCGGCCCACTCGGGCTTGGGCCCGGTGAACGGGTGGTGCACGGCGGTCCAGCCGCCCTCGCCGTCCTCCTCGAACATGGGCGCGTCGACGATCCACAGGAACGACCACAGGGACTCGTCGATCAGCCCGCGGCGGCGGCCGATCTCCAGCCGGGCCGCTCCCAGCAACTCGCGGGAGGCGTGGCGGGCACCCGCGGCGAAGAAGACGGCGTCGCCCGGCTTCGCGCCCACGAACTCGGCCAGGCCGGACAGCTCCTGCTCCGACAGGTTCTTGGCGACCGGGCCGCCGAGGGTGCCGTCGTCCTGCACGAGCACGTAGGCCAGGCCCCTGGCGCCGCGTGAGCGGGCCCACTCCTGCCAGCCGTCGAGCTCCTTGCGGGTCTGCGAGGCCCCTTGGGGCATGACGACCGCGCCCACGTAGTCGGCCTGGAACACCCTGAACGAGGTGCCGGCGAAGTAGTCGGTCATCTCGACGAGCTCCTGGCCGAAGCGCAGGTCGGGCTTGTCGGAACCATAGCGGGCCATCGCGTCGGCGTAGGTCATGCGCGGCAGCGGCATCGGGATCTCGACACCGAGGATGTCGCGCCAGAGGCGTCCGATCAGCTTCTCGCCGACCGCGATGACGTCCTCCTGGTCGACGAACGACATCTCGACGTCGATCTGGGTGAACTCCGGTTGCCGGTCGGCGCGCAGGTCCTCGTCGCGGTAGCAGCGGGCCAGCTGGTAGTAGCGCTCCAGCCCGCCCACCTGCAGCAGCTGCTTGAACAGCTGCGGCGACTGCGGCAGGGCGTACCAGCTGCCGGGCTGCAGCCGCACCGGGACCAGGAAGTCACGGGCGCCCTCGGGCGTGGACCGGGTCATCGTCGGCGTGTCGACGTAGACGAAGCCGAGCTCGTCCATCACCTCGTTGGCCAGGTAGGTGGCCTTGGAGCGGATCCGCAGCGACTGGGCCACCTGCTGGCGGCGGATGTCGAGGTAGCGGTACTTGAGCCTGGCCTCCTCGGACACGCCCACGTTGCCCTCGATCGGGAACGGCAGCGGCGCCGACTCGCTGAGCACCTCGACCGTGTCGGCCACGACCTCGATCGCGCCGGTGGGCAGGTCGGGGTTGGCGTTGCCCTCGGGCCTGACCCTGACCTCGCCGATCACCTTCACGCAGTATTCGGCGCGCAGGTCGTGGGCGTGGTCCTCCTCGCGGAAGACCACCTGCGCCGAGCCTGAGGCGTCACGCAGGTCGATGAAGACCACGCCACCGTGATCACGGCGCCGGGCCACCCATCCCGCGAGCGTCACCTGCTGCCCGGCGTGCTCCTCTCGGAGCGACCCTGCCGTATGCGTGCGGATCACTGCACTTTCCCCTTCAGAATGTCGGCGACCTGGGCCAGCGGCACCTCGGTCTGCTCAGCGGTGGTCAGGTCCTTCAGTTGTACGGCCTGCGCGGCCAGGTCACGCTCACCGAGGATCAGCGCGAAGCGGGCGCCCGAGCGGTCGGCCCCCTTCATGCTGCCCTTCAGCCCCTTGCCGCCGAAGGCCATGTCGGCGCTGACGCCCGCCCGGCGCAGCTCGTCGACGAGCAGGAACATCCGCCGTCGCGCGTCGTCGCCCAGCGGGACACCGTACACCTGGACGTGCTCCTGCTCGGTGTCGGTGAGCAGTCCCTCGGCCTCCATGGCGAGGTAGGTGCGGTCGACTCCGAGCGCCCAGCCGACGCTGGGCAGCGGCGGGCCGCCGAGCATCTCGCTCAGCCCGTCGTAGCGGCCTCCGCCGCCGACCGCGGACTGCGAGCCGAGGCCGTCGTGCACGAACTCGAACGTGGTGCGGGTGTAGTAGTCGAGCCCGCGCACCAGCCGGGGGTCGTCGTCGAACGCGACGCCCGCGGCGCCCAGCAGCGACCGGACCTCCTCGTGGTAGGCCTTGCAGGCCGGGCACAGGTGGTCGGCGACCAGGGGCGCGCCGGTAAGCTGCGCCCGCACCTCGGGCCGCTTGTCGTCGAGCACCCGCAGCGGGTTGATCTCGACCCGGGACCGGGTGTCCTCGTCGAGGTCGAGGCCGCGCAGGAAGGCCTGCAGCGCGGCCCGGTAGGCGGGCCGGCACGTCTTGTCGCCGAGCGAGTTGACCAGCAGCCGGACGCCCGTCAGCCCGAGCGAGGAGTAGCCCCGCGCGCCGAGGACGATCAGCTCGGCGTCGAGCGCCGGGTCCTCGGCGCCGAGGGCCTCGGCGCCGACCTGCCAGAAGTGGCGATAGCGCCCCTTCTGCGAGCGTTCATAGCGGAACTGGCTGCCGGAATACCACACCTTCACCGGCAGCCTGCCGTTGTGCAGGCCGTGCTGCAGCACCGCGCGCACGACCGGGGCGGTGCCCTCGGGGCGCAGCGTCAGCGAGCGGCCCGCCTTGTCGGGGAAGGTGTACATCTCCTTGGAGACGATGTCGGTCGACTCGCCTACGCCCCTGGCGAAAAGCTGGGTGTCCTCGAACACGGGCGTCTCGACATAGCCGTAGCCCGCCAGCCGCGCCGGGGCGGCGAGCGCCTCGCGGATCGCGAGAACCTGCTCGGAGCGGGGTGGCAGCCAGTCGAAGGTGCCCTTGGGTGCTTGGAAGCTCATTAGATCCCTCGTGTGGGACCGGCGTGCGGCGCGGCCTCCTTGAGATAAGGGTTGATGGCGCGCTCGCGGCCGATCGTGGTCTGTGGTCCGTGGCCCGGCAGAACGACCGTATCGTCCGGCAGCGGCAGGCACTTGGAGGCCAGGCTGCGCAGGATCGTCGGATAGTCGCCGCCCGGGAGGTCGGTGCGGCCGATGGAGCCGGCGAACAACAGGTCACCCGAGAAGAGGATCTCGTCGCCGGGCGCCCGGAAGCTCACCGACCCCCTGGTATGGCCGGGTGTGTGGTCGACCACGAGCTCAAGGCCCGCCAGCCGCAGCTCGGCCCCGTCGGACAGCTCTCTGACGTCGTCGGGCTCGCTCAGTGTCAGGCCGCCGAACAGCTGCGTGGAGCCCGCCGACAGGCCCGCCGCCGGGTCGCTCAGCAGGTGGCGGTCGTCGGGGTGGATCCAGGCGGGCACGTCACGCGCGCCGCAGACCGGCGCCACCGACCAGACGTGGTCGAGGTGACCGTGGGTGAGCAGGACCGCGACCGGCTTCAGCCGGTGCTCGCGCAGCAGCTCGTCGACCCCGTCGACGGCGTCCTGACCAGGGTCGATGATCACGCATTCCTCGCCGGAGGCGGGCGCGACGACGTAACAATTGGTCTGGAAGGCCCCTGCGGGGAAGCCGGCGATGAGCATCTGCCTCAGCTGATCTCGTCAAAAAAGCCAATGGGAATGTAACCGAAGGGTACCGGTGCGGGTCGCCGGGCTGCGAATCATTACCCATTGGCCGATACGATTCGCCCACCTCAGTTGATTCACTATGGGAGGCAAAGCGGTGGCCACGGGGAAGGACCGGCAGAAGCAGCTGGCACGCGAGCACTACGAGCGGCAGCTGAAGAACCGTCGCGAGCGCGAGCAGCGTGCCAAGCGCACCGCGATCATCGGCTCCACCGTGGGAGTCGTGGTCGTCGTGGGCGGCATCGTGGCGGCGGTCGCGCTCATGGGCGGTGACCCCGGCACAGAGGCCGCGGCGACGCCCACGCAGCCGCCGACGGAGACGGCTCCGGCCTCACCCGCCGCGCAGCCCAAGCCGTACGACGCCAAGACCGGCACCTGCGGCTACGTCGCCGACGCGGCGGGCGGCAAGGTCAAGGACGTGGGCATGCCGCCGGCGGAGGTGAAGCTCACGCCCGCCACGAAGACCATGACGCTCAAGACCAACCTGGGCGACATCGTGGTCAAGCTCGACAACGCCAAGGCGCCCTGCACGGTCAACTCACTGGAGTTCCTGGCGGACAAGAAGTACTACGACGGCAGCAAGTGCCACCGGCTGGGCAGCGACAAGTTCCCGATGCTGCAGTGCGGCGACCCGTCCGCCAAGGCCGACGGCAAGAGCATGGACGGCTCGGGCGGCCCCGGCTACGTCATGGTCGAGGAGAATCTGGAGGGCGCGACCTACAAGCGCGGCGTGATGGCGATGGCCAAGACCCAGGCGCCGGGCAGCACGGGCAGCCAGTTCTTCCTGGTGTACGGCGACATCGGTCTCACCCCGGATTACACCCCGGTGGGTACGATCACCAAGGGACTCGACATCCTGGACAAGGTGAACAAGGCGGGCGTCCTAGGCGATGCGGGCGACGGCACCGGAGCACCCAAGGAAACCATCGAAATCAAAGACGTGACAATCGCGGGCAAGAGCTGACGTAATACAAACTAGGGACGAGTACGTCCCGAAGGGTCTGATGGAAAGTGCGGGAGGACACGGTGAGCACCGACCCGTGGGGCCGGGTAGACGACGACGGCACCGTCTACGTGCGTACGGCTGAGGGAGAGCGGGCCGTCGGCTCCTGGCAGGCCGGTGAACCCGAAGAGGCACTGGCATACTTCCATCGCAAGTTCGACGAGCTGGCCGGCCAGGTCACGCTGCTCGAGCAGCGGGTCAAGGGCACCGATCTGGCCCCGGCGCAGGCCGAGGCGAGCGTCGCCAAGCTGCGCGAGGCGGTCGCCGACGCCCACGCCGTCGGCGATCTCGCCGCGCTGACCGCCCGCCTCGACGGGCTGTCGGAGCTGGTCGCGCACCGCCGCGAGGAGGTCAAGGCGGCCCGCGAGCAGGCACGCGCGGAGGCCAAGGCGATCAAGGAGCGCATCGTCGCCGAGGCCGAGCGCATCGCCGACGAGACCACCCACTGGAAGTCGGGCGGCGAACGCCTGCGCCAGCTGGTCGAGGAGTGGAAGGCCGCCGACCGCATCGACCGGGTCACCGAGGCCGGGCTGTGGAAGCGCCTGTCGGCCGCTCGCACCGCCTTCGCCAAGCGGCGCAAGGTCTACTTCGCGGGTCTCGACGAGCAGCGCGAGGGCGTGCGCGCGGCCAAGGAGCGCATCGTCGAGGAGGCCGAGGCGATCGCCGGCTCCACCGACTGGGGCGCCACGGCGGCCGTCTACCGCGACCTGATGCAGCGCTGGAAGAGCGCCGGCCGGGCCTCCCGCGAGGCCGAGGACGAGCTGTGGGCCCGTTTCAAGGGCGCCCAGGACCACTTCTTCCAGGCGCGGTCGGCGGTGTTCGCCGAGCGCGACGCCTCGCTCGCGGCCAACGCCGAGGCCAAGGAGCAGCTGCTGGCCGAGGCCGAGAAGATCCTGCCGGTCACCGACGTACGCACCGCCCGGTCGGCGTTGCGGCACATCGTCGAGCGCTGGGAGGCCGCCGGGCCGGTGCCTCGCGAGCAGCGCGACCGGCTCGAAGGCGGGCTGCGCAAGGTGGACGACGCCGTGCGCAAGGCCGAGGACAACGAGTGGAAGCGGTCCAACCCCGAGGCCCGCGCCCGCGCGCAGAGCACGGTCGACCAGCTGCGCACCTCCATCGAGCAGTTGGAGAAGCGCCTGGCCAAGGCCGAGGCCGCCGGCCGTGCCAAGGACGTCAAGGAGGCCGAGGAGGCCCTCACGGCCCGCCGCTCCTGGCTGGAGGAGGCCGAGCGCACCCTGGCTGAGTTCAGCTGACCACAGGCGCCTCAGGGCCGGTTCCGCGACAGGCGGGACCGGCCCCGTTCTTTCCTCGCCTGGCCACGCGACGCGCGAACCTAGATCGCACATTCGGCATCTAAGCCCTCGAAGAACACATTTCTACGGGGAGACATCATGCGGCACCTCAGGAACCTGCTCGTGCTGACCACCTCCGTGGCGGCCGTCGTCGCGCTGACGGCGCTGCCCGCCGAGGCTGCCGGCACCGCCGGCCGCACCTGGGGAAAGTGCGGCTCCGGCAACACCTGCCTGTTCGACGGCCGCTACGGCAGGTACAAGTTCTGGACCGCGCCCGACTGCGGCTTCTACGACCTCAGCAAGATGAGGCCCCGGCTCGACGACCGGCTGAGCTCCATCCGCAACCGCAGCGACGCCCGGGTGGTGCTGTTCGACTGGGACAGCTCCACCGGCTGGAACCACGTGCGCACGATCTCGCCGTGGAAGAAGGCGAACCTGCGCCCGCACGAGAACAACCGGGTCGACGCCATCGAGATCGACTGCTGAACTCCCGGCGTGAGCCGGGAGCGTCAGGCGCCGGCGCCGCTCACGCGGTAGACGTCGAAGACGCCCTGGATGCTGCGGACGGCCTTGAGCACGTGGCCGAGGTGTTTGGGGTCACCCATCTCGAAGGTGAACTTGCTGATCGCCACCCGGTCGCGTGAGGTGGTGACGGATGCGCTCAGGATGTTGACGTGCTGGTCGGACAGGGTGCGGGTGACGTCGGACAGCAGTCGGGGCCGATCGAGAGCCTCCACCTGGATGGCGACGAGGAACACCGAGTCGTCGCTCGGCGACCAGCTCACCTCGACCAGGCGGTCGGGCTGCTCCTTGAGCTGCTGGACGTTGGTGCAGTCGGCGCGGTGCACCGAGACGCCGTGGCCGCGCGTGACGAAGCCGACGATCTCGTCGCCGGGCACCGGAGTGCAGCATTTCGACAGGCGCACCCACACGTCGGCGTCGCCGGCCACCACCACGCCCGCGCCGCCACCGCCCCGGGGACGGCCCTTGAGGCGCGTGGGGAGCGACGTCTCGGCGATGTCCTCCTCGGCGCTGTCGACGCCGCCGATGGAGGCCACCAGCTTCTGCACGACCGACTGGGCGGCCACATGACCCTCGCCGACGGCCGCGTAGAGGGCGGAGACGTCGGGGTAGCGCAGGTCGCGCGCGAGGGCCAGCAGCGACTCACCGGACATCAGGCGTTGCAGTGGCAGGCCCTGCTTGCGCATGGCCCGGCCGATGGCCTCCTTGCCCGCCTCGATCGCGGTCTCCCGGCGCTCCTTGGAGAACCACTGCCGGATCTTGTTGCGGGCGCGGCCGGACTTGACGAACTTCAGCCAGTCGCGGGAGGGACCGGCGTCGGGCGACTTGGAGGTGAAGATCTCCACCGTGTCACCGTTGCCGAGCCGCGACTCCAGCGGCACCAGCCGGCCGTTGACCCGGGCGCCGATGCAGCGATGGCCCACCTCGGTGTGGACGGCGTAGGCGAAGTCGACCGGGGTCGCGCCCTCGGGCAGGGCCACCACCTGACCGCGCGGCGTGAAGACGTAGACCTCGGACACCGACAGGTCGAAGCGCAACGACTCGAGGAACTCCCCCGGGTCGGCCGTCTCCTTCTGCCAGTCGAGGAGCTGGCGCAGCCAGGCCATGTCGCTGCCCGGCTTGACCTTGCCCACGGGGCCGGGCGCGCCGACCTCCTCCTTGTACTTCCAGTGGGCGGCCACGCCGTACTCGGCCCGGTGGTGCATCGCGTGGGTGCGGATCTGCAACTCCACCGGCTTGCCTTCGGGACCGATCACCGTCGTGTGCAGCGACTGGTACATGTTGAACTTGGGCATCGCGATGTAGTCCTTGAACCTGCCGGGCACAGGGTTCCATCGCGCGTGGATCGTTCCGAGAGCCGCATAGCAGTCGCGCACGCTGTCGACGAGGACCCGGATGCCCACCAGGTCGTAGATGTCGTCGAAGGCCACGTCGCGGGCGATCATCTTCTGGTAGACGGAGTAGTAGTGCTTCGGCCTTCCCTTGACGACCGCGCGGATCCTGGCCTCGCGCAGGTCGCCGGAGACCTTCTCGATGACCTCCTGCAGGAACAGGTCACGGCGCGGCGCCCGCTCCGACACCATGCGCGCGATCTCGTCGTAGCGCTTGGGGTAGAGCATGGCGAAGGCGAGGTCTTCGAGCTCCCACTTGATCGTGTTCATGCCCAGGCGGTGGGCCAGCGGCGCGAAGATCTCCAGAGTCTCGCGGGACTTCTGGTGGCGCTTGTGCTCGGGCAGATAGCGCATCGTGCGCATGTTGTGCAGCCGGTCGGCCAGCTTGATGATCAGCACCCGGATGTCGCGCGACATGGCGACCACCATCTTGCGCACGGTCTCGGCCTGGGCGGCGTCGCCGAACTTGACCTTGTCGAGCTTGGTGACGCCGTCGACCAGCGAGCCGATCGTGTCGCCGAAGTCGGCCCGGAGCTCGTCGAGGCTGTAGGCGGTGTCCTCGACCGTGTCGTGCAGCAGCGCGGCGCAGAGCGTCTCGTCATCGGTGCCGAGCTCGGCCAGGATCGTCGCCACGGCCAGCGGATGGGTGATGTAGGGGTCGCCGGACTTACGCTTCTGGTCACGGTGGTGGTAGGCGGCGACGTCGTAGGCGCGCTCGATCAGCCGCAGGTCGGCCTTGGGGTGAGTGGCGCGAACCGTGCGGAACAGCGGCTCCAGCACCGGATTCATGGCCCCACCCCCAAACCGCCGTCGGCGCGCCGCGGGCGCGCCGCCGGCAGGATCGGCGGTCCCGGCGTCGGTTACGTCAGGCACGACCACATCACGGGGCACTCAGACTCCTCACGTTCGAGTCCAGGTCCCCCAGTGTATCCAGGTGAGAGACCCCGCTCGCCGTGGGCCCGGCTCAGACGATCACCAGGGAGTGCGCCTCCACTCCCACGAGGCGCTCACGCCCCTTCAGGAAAGCCAGCTCCATCAGCACGGCGACGCCGACGACGTCGGCTCCGGCCCTGCGCACCAACTCCACGGTCGCCTCGGCCGTGCCGCCCGTGGCCAGCACATCGTCGACGATGAGCACCCGGTCGCCCTCGGCGAAGGCGTCACGGTGCACCTCGATGGTCGCGGAGCCGTACTCCAGATCGTAGGACTCTTCGAGCGTCTGAGAGGGCAGTTTGCCCTTCTTGCGGACGGGAACGAAGCCGGCGCCGGCGTGGAGAGCGACGGGGGCGGCCAGAATGAATCCTCTGGCCTCGATCCCGACGATCTTGTCGACCTCGTGCAACCCGGCCAGCTCGCGCACCACGGCCGCGAACGCCTCGTGGTCGGCGAGCAGCGGGGTGATGTCCTTGAACAGCACACCCGGCTTGGGGTAGTCGGGCACGTCCCTGATGTGCTCGAGGATCAACTTCTGCAGGTCGCTCATCAAGCCACTCCTCCGATGGTCCCTGCCCACGACTGACGGCCTCCATGATGACGCATCCGGCGGCATATCCGGACATGCGGACGGAGACCTGGCCGCACATGCCACAGGGCGGGCCGGTCGGCCCGCCCTGTGCGACACCCCCTCAGCCCTTGGCTACGGCCGTGCTTTTGGAACCCTTCGACCCCTTGCCTCCCGTGGAGGCGAGACGCCGGGCGATGGCCTGGTACTTCGGCTCCCGCTCCTTGAGCGTCACCAGCAGCGGTGTGGCCACGCACAGCGAGGAGTAGGTGCCGACGATCATGCCGACGAACAGGGCCAGCGACAGGTCCTTCAGCGTGCCCGCGCCGAGCAGCGTGGTGCCGATGAACAGGATCGCGGCCACCGGCAGGATCGCGACCAGCGAGGTGTTGAGCGACCGGATCAGCGTGTGGTTGAGCGCGTTGTTGGCCGCCATCGAGTAGGTCTGCTTGGACGTGGTGCCCAGCTTGGCCGTGACCTCCTTGATCATGTCGAACACCACGACCGCGTCGTAGAGCGAGTATCCGAGGATGGTCAGGAAGCCCAGCAGCGTCGCGGGCGTGACCTCGAAGCCCGACCAGGCGTAGACGCCCGCCGTGATGACCAGGTCGTGGATGAGCGCCACGATGGCGGCCAGCGCCATCTTGGGCTCGAACGCCATCGACAGGTAGAGGATGATCGCGAGCATGAACACGCCCAGGCCGACCCAGGCCTTCTGCGACACCTCACCGCCCCACGAGGCGCCGATCGACTGGATGTCGACCTGGTCGACCGGGACCCCGTAGTCCTTGGAGATCGCCGTCTGCACCTGGGTCATGGTGGACTCGGACAGGGTCTCGGTGGTGACCCGCCAGCGGTCGCCGGCCGTCTGCACGATCGGCTGGTGCACGCCCTCTTCGGTGAAGCCCTCGCGGACCTGTTCGATGGTGGCGGTCGGCGCCTTGAAGGAGAAGACCGAGCCGCCGGTGAACTCGACGCCCATGTTGAGGCCGTTGACCAGGATTCCCGCCAGGGACACGGCCAGCAGCAGGCCGGACAGGCTGTACCAGAGCTTCCAGCGGCCGACGAAGTCGACGTTGATCTCGCCACGGTAGAGGCGACTCGCGAGTCCCATCTCAGGCCTCCAGCGGGTTGTTCGGGCGGCCGGTGGTGCCGGTCGGGACGGCGCTCATGCGTTCGGCGTCGATCCCGGACAACGGATGTCCCTTGGCGAAGAACTTGAGCCTGGCCAGCAAGGCGATGAACGGCTTGGTGAACAGGAACACCACCACCACGTCGATCAGCGTGGTCAGGCCCATCGCGAAGGCGAACCCCGCCACACCGCCGACGGCCAGCAGGTAGAGCACGACCGCCGCGATGAACATGACGGCGTCGGCGATCAGGATCGTGCGCCGGGCGCGGACCCAGGCCACCTCGACGGCCGCGCGCAGCGAGCGCCGTCCCTCCTTCATCTCGTCGCGTATGCGTTCGAAGTAGACGATGAAGGAGTCGGCGGTGATGCCGATCGAGACCACCAGGCCGATGATGTGCGGCAGCGACAGCCGGAATCCGGCGTTGTGGCCGAGCACCACCACCGCGGTGTAGGTGAGGATCGAGGCGACGACGAGGCTCAGCACAGCGACGAGCCCGAGACCGCGGTAGTAGAACATCGAGTAGAGGACCACCAGCACGAGACCGATGAGGCCGGCGATCAGACCGCCTTCCAGCTGGTCCTGGCCCAGGGTCGAAGAGACCGTGTCGATCGAGCTGCGCTCGAACTTCAGCGGCAGCGCGCCGTACTTGAGCTGCTCGGCGAGTTCGGTGGCGCTCTGCTGGTTGAAACCACCGGTGATCTCGGCGCGGCCGCCGGGGATCGGGCTGATGATGTTGGGGGCGGTGATCACCACACCGTCGAGGACGACGGCGACCTTGTTGCGCGGCTCCTGCGAGTTGTAGGCGGTGGAGGTGAGCTTGCTCCACTCGCCCGCGCCCTTGCTCTTGAAGTCGAGCTGGACGACCCACTCGGTCGTGCCCTGGCGGACGCCCGCGGAGGCGGTGTCGATGTCGGTGCCGACGACCTTGGCCACATCGAGGACGTACTTGTAGCTGCCGTCGCTCTCGCAGGCGGCGTACTGCTTGTTCGGGTCGTCCTGGACGCCCTGACCGCGGTTCTTCGGGTCGGCGCAGTCGAGGCTGTTGTACTGCTTCCAGGCGGCGGGTTCGATGCCCTGCGGGGGGGCGCCGGCCTTTTGGTCACTCTCCTGGGTGGGGCTCGGCGTCGGCGTGGCCTTCGCGTTCTGGCCGCTCCTGCGTTCGCGCGGGGTGGGAGAGGTCTCCGGCGTTGGACTGCGCGTCGGCGTGGTCAGGGCCGACGACAGGCCCTTGCCCGTCGGTGAAGGGGCGGGCGTCGACACCCCTGCCGACCGCGAGGCGGTCGGCTGGGGCTTGGCCGAGGGCTGCGTGGAGGAGGGCGACGAGCTCGGAGCCGCCGGCTCGGTGGCGAGCTCCTGCGGGAGCTGCGTGGCCTCCATGGTGAGCACCTGGCGGAAACGCAGCTCCGCGGTGGTCGCGACCAGCTTGATGGCCTCGCTCTGCCCGACGCCGGGGATGGAGATGATGATGTTGTCGCCTGACTTGGCGACCTCCGCGTCGGAGATACCGGTGCCGTTGACTCGGTCACGAATGATGTTGACCGCGCGGTCGAGGATCTCCTCGGGTGGAGCCGCACCGTTCTGCGTAACCGGAGATAGAGTCACGGTCGTGCCGCCGGCGAGGTCGAGTCCCAGCTTGGGCGTGAACGCCTTCTGCAAGAACATCGTCCCGCCCAGGGCGAGGATGAGCGCCACGAGCACCAGGAGCGTGCGCCCCGGCTTGCTGTGGCTGCTGGTCGGTCGGGCCACTGGTCGTCTGTCTTTCGGATAGGGGTTTGTCGCAGAGCCTGGTCAGGCCTGCTTCGAGTTGGAGTCCTGGCCGCCGTCGCGCTCCACGGGCTCGTCATGCGTGCTGACCTCGCCGTCGCTCGCGGGGGGAGCGTCACCGGGTGTCACGACGCGGCCGATGGCCGCCTTCACCCAGCGCGTCTCGATCCCGGGGGCGACCTCAAGGATCACGTCGTCATTGTCCACCGCGACCACGGTGCCGAACAGCCCGGTCGTGGTCATCACTCTGGCACCCGGCGCGAGGCTGTTCTGCATCTTGATCGCTTCCTGCTGACGCTTGCGCTGCGGGCGAATCAGCAGGAAGTAGAACACCACCACCAGCAGGATCAGCGGCAGGATGCTTCCGAGTTGTCCCATGTCCATAAGGGGCGACCTTCCATTGTCGTACAAGGAGTTGACACCGGCCTCGCGCCGGAAATTCCGTGCGTTGCTCCGGGCCGCGCCGCTCAGCCCGTCAGCCTACACAGCCAGCCAAGCCACGGAGTGTAGGCGGTTGTTGCGAAACGCGGCAACGAAGCAGCGTTTCGGCGCGCGGGGAAGTTCCCAATTCGAAACGGTTGCAACCGTTCTGTAATCAGTCGAAAAGCGTAGCTCCGAACGCATCTGGGGGTGGAGTCATACCCAGGTGGTGCCAGGCCGCGGCGGTGGCGACCCGGCCGCGTGGGGTCCTGGCCAGCAGGCCCTGGCGGACGAGGAACGGCTCGGCCACCACTTCGACGGTCTCGGGCTCCTCGCCCACGGCCACGGCCAGCGTGGACAACCCCACCGGACCGCCCCCGAACTTGCGCAGCAGCGCGTCGAGCACGGCCCGGTCGAGCCGGTCGAGCCCCTCGGCGTCGACCTCGTAGAGGTTGAGGGCGGCGGAGGCGATGTCGCGGTCGATGACGCCGCCGGCCCGCACGTCGGCGAAGTCGCGCACCCGGCGCAGCAGCCGGTTGGCGATGCGCGGCGTGCCGCGCGAGCGCCGGGCGATCTCGTGCGCGCCCTCGTCGGGCAGCGTCACCCCGAGCAGCCGGGCCGAGCGGTGGAGCACCTGCTCCAGCTCCTCGACCTGGTAGAAGTCCATGTGGGCGGTGAAGCCGAACCGGTCGCGCAGCGGCGCGGGCAGCAGCCCGGCTCTGGTGGTGGCGCCGACCAGCGTGAACGTCGCGATGTCGAGCGGGATGGCGGTGGCCCCGGGGCCCTTGCCGACCACGATGTCGACCCGGAAGTCCTCCATCGCGAGGTAGAGCATCTCCTCGGCGGGCCGCGCCATCCGGTGGATCTCGTCGATGAACAGCACCTCGCCCTCGGCCAGGGTGGACAGGATGGCCGCGAGGTCGCCCGCCCGTTCCAGGGCCGGCCCCGACGTGATGCGGAGCGGCGCGCTCAGCTCGGCTGCGATGATCATAGCCAGAGTCGTCTTGCCCAGACCGGGTGATCCGCTCATCAGCATGTGGTCGGGTGACCGGCCGCGCCGCAGCGCGCTCTCGAGCACCAGCGACAACTGCTCGCGCACGCGTGCCTGGCCGATGAACTCGCCGAGCCGCTTGGGCCGCAGGGCGGCCTCGATCTGCGACTCCTCGCCCTCGGCGTCAGGCGACACGAGGTCTCGCTCCAGGCTCACTGCCGCACCTCCCTGACGGGGCTCCCTGCGAGGGTAGGGCCCCGGCCCGCCCACGACGTCATCGGACGCTCAGCGCCCGCAGCGCCGCCTTCAGCAGGGCGGCCACCTGCGGGGAGCGGCCGGCGGCCAGGTCGGCGTCGGCCTCCGGCTCGACGGCCGCGACGGCCTCGTCGGCGTCCTTGCTCGAATAGCCCAGCCCCACGAGCCCGGAGTGCACCTGGTCGCGCCAGAGCGCGACGCGGCGGCCGCCGTTGAGCGCGGCGTCGAGGGTCGCCTCGGGGGTGCCGAGACGGTCCTTCAGCTCCAGGACGATGCGCTGGGCGCCCTTCTGGCCGATGCCCGGCACCTGGGTGAGCGCCTTGAGGTCGGCTCCGGCGACGGCGACCCGCAGCGCGTTGGGCGAATGGACGGCGAGCATGGCCAGCGCCAGCTTGGGACCCACGCCGCTGGCCGTCTGGAGCAGCTCGAAGACGGCCCGCTCGTCGTCGGTGGCGAAGCCGTAGAGGGTGAGGGACTCCTCGCGCACCACCAGCGAGGTGGCCAGCCGGGCCTGCTCGCCGGGGTGGAGCGTGGCCAGGGTGCCGGGCGTGCAGTGGACCAGGACGCCGACGCCGCCGACCTCGATCACGGCGCCGTCGGGCGCGACGGCCGCCACCCGGCCGGCCACCGAGGCGATCACAGCTTCACGTCCCCGCGCGGCGCGCGGCTCCGCGCCCGCGCGACGGCCTCGGCGACGCGGTGCTGGGCGCCGCCGCGCCAGACATGGCAGATGGCCAGCGCGAGCGCGTCGGCGGCGTCGGCCGGCTTGGGCATCTCGGTGAGCCTCAGCAGCCGGGTCACCATGAGCCCGATCTGTTTCTTGTCGGCGCTGCCGCTGCCGGTGACGGCCGCCTTGACCTCGGAGGGCGTGTGCAGGGCGACGGGCAGCCCGCGCCTGGCCGCGCAGAGGACCGCGATGCCCGCGGCCTGGGCGGTGCCCATGACGGTGCGGACGTTGTGCTGGCTGAAGACCCGCTCGACCGCCACGGCGTCGGGACGCACCTCGTCGAGCCACTGCTCGATGCCGGCCTCGATGCCCACCAGCCGTGCGCCCAGCTCCTCGTCGGCGCCGGTGCGCACCACCCCGACGGCCACCAGGGACAGCGGCGCGCCGGGCCTGCCCTCGACCGCTCCCAGGCCGCACCGAGTCAGCCCCGGATCGACGCCCATCACCCGCACCGGCCTGCCTCCCCGCGCCGCCGAACACCTGTTCGGCACGAGACTCTACCCCGGCCGACGTGGTCGCGCACCGCGAAACGCCCGCCGGACGCCCGGCGGAACAGTGAGATCAGCCGGACGCCCGCCAGAACCGCTGGAACCGTCAGATTCGCCGGACGCCGGCCAGAGGCACTGGAACCGTCAGAAGTAGTCGAGCATGTACGGCCGGGCGGCGAAGGCCGCGTCGAGGGTGTCGTCGTGGCGGTCGTCGCCGGACATGAGCCCGGCACGGCGCAGCGTGGCGGTCGGAACACCGGCGTAGAGGCCCGACAGGGCGTTGACCGTGAGCCGGGGCCCGTCTCCCGTCTCCACGCGGGTGGCCGTGCCGCGGCCCTCGGCGACCTCCAGCCGCCACCGGCCGGTGTTGCCGGGCCGCAGCGGATCGTCCACCTCGACGGCGGCGTTCATGGTCACCCCGGCCGGATAGCCGCGGCGTTCGACGGCCGCGGCCAGGTCGATCACCCGGAACATCCACCGGACCAGGGTGACCTTCTCCTTCGAGCGTTCGCGCAGCAGCCACAGCACGGGGTCGTCGGGCGCCACGGCGGCGGTGACGTGCTCGGCCACCGAGGAGGAGGTGCCCACCAGCGACCACAGCGCCCTGGCGGTCGCCTCGGATCCGGCGACCTGGTTCTCGACCCGGATGTTCTCGCCGTCCCAGCGGTAGATGACGAAGCCGTCGTCGGCGAGGTAGAGGAAGTCGTCGGGCTGGGCGAGCCAGAGCGCCCAGGTGCGCTCGTCCCACGAGATCGGGCCGGAGGCGCGGGCCGCGCCGTGCGCGCGGTGCAGCACGGCGACGACCTCGGCCGCGTCGGCCGGGCCCATCCGGCGCAGCTTGACCTCGCCGGACGGCCGGATCGTGCGCAGCGCCTCGGCCGGGATGGTGGCCAGGTGCTGGGCCCCGGCGTGCTCGTACCCGACGGAGCGGTAGAGCGGCGTCGTGGCCGGATAGAGCGCGGAGACGGCGTCGCCGAGCTCGGCCGCCCGGGCGACGATCGCGTGCATGATCTGCCCGCCCACTCCCTTGCCCCGATCCTCGGGGTTGACCGTGACGCCCGCGATGCCGGCCATCGGCTGCGGCCTGCCGTGCCACCACTGGGTGAAGCCGCGCAGCCGGGCCGCGGCCGTGAGCCTGGTGCCGTCGAACGCGCCCAGGTAGCGGCCCTCGGCCAGGATGGGCAGCACGACCGCGCGCCAGCCTTCGCCCTGGGCGGCCGACAGCAGGCCGAAGGAGCGTTTGCGCATGTCGAACATGGCGTCGAGGTCTTCGGGGGTCAAGTAACGAATGTCCACGAGGCGCAACCTATGCGGCGGGTGTCTGGGAGCGCGAACCTTTTCCGGCGGTGACGGCCAACCGGTCGAGGTAGAGCAACTGCGCCGCGACCAGGGCGGCGAGGGCGACGAGCAGCATGGCGAGCGGCGTGGTGCCCCAGGGATCGGGGGCGGCCGCGCGGAAGTCGTTCAGCCGGTTCAGCAGGGCGACGGGGGCGGTGGCGAGGTCCGGATCGTGCGCGGTCAACAGCGGCCAGAGCACTTCCTGGGCGTTGGTCAGGGCGACCGCGCCGGCCAGGATGCCCGCCATCGGCAGAGACGGCAGCACGACGCCGCCGAGGAAGTCGCCGCCCGCGCGCTCGGACAGCCCCTTGCAGAGCAGCGTCAGCAGCAGGAGCGCAGGCACAGACACCAAGAAAGGCGGAAATATCGCGATGAAAGTATCGATGAGGCCCATGTCAGTGACCGTCTGCCAGTCGGCGACGCTGAGCGGCCCGGTGCCGACGAACAACCACGGCCCGAACAGCAGCAGCAGCCACTCACTGCGCCGTCCCAGCGGACGCAGCCCACCGATGCCGAGCGCCGCCAGGTAGGCGACGCCGACGGAGACCAGCGCCCCCACGACGGCGGGCACCCAGGTGTTCACCTGCGTCCGCAGCCCGGCGCCCGGCGTCTCGCCGCCCGCGAACAGGGCGGACAGCCACGGCCAGGCCCAGACCACCGCGATCAGGGTCACGAGGGCCAGCGCCACCGCTCCGATCACCTTGCCCGCCGCGGACGCGCCCCGTGCGCGGCTCTGAGCGGCCCGCTGCGCGGCGCGTGACACCGGAGCCTGCTGATGGCCGCCCTCCGTCCGTTCCACGCCCTGGCCGTACACGGGAGCCTGGTACGGGGCTTTCTGTCCGCTCGTGGGCTCTGCGCGGGAATTCGGCCCATCTGCGGGCCCCGAGCGAGGTATGAGGGAGATACGCAGGTTCGTGGCCACCGCGAGGACCGTCGCGACGAGCCCCAGCAGGCCGAGCAGGACGCCCATGATGGTCGCCATCGAAGCACCCAGCCCCGGCTTGAACAACCGGAAGGCATAGTCGTACTGCAACGTCGCCAGCGTCTGCGCGGAACGCTCCGGCCCGCCCGCCATCAGCGCCAGCCCCATCGAGAACGCCTGGAGGGCGGCGGCGATCATGGCCAGTGTGACGAGCCCGGCCACCACGAGCATGGCCGCCGTCACGGTGCCACCGCGCAACGCGGGCAGGAACGCCATCACCGCCAGGGCGCACACCAGCCCGAACGTGGTGGCCGCGATGATCAGGCCGAGCGTCGCCGGTGCGGTGGCCTGATCGCGCAGCCCCTCGGCCAGCGTGACGACGCCCGTGGCCCCGGAGCGCAGGCCCCACAGCCAGGCGGCGGCGACCCCGACCGGTGAGAAGGTGACGATCGCCAGCGACAGCACGACGCGGCCGGTGCGCCTGAGCGGCCCGCCCGCCCGGTCGAGCGCCAGCGCGAGCGACGGCCCCACCACCACGGCCACCAGGAGCGGCACCACCGCCAGCGAGAGCGTGAAGCCGAGCGCCCGCCAGAACACGTCGTCACCCAGGATGCCGGCGTAGTTGCCGAGCCCGACGAACTGGCTCGGACCGGCGATCCGGCCCGACTCGAAGCCGAGCAGGATGGTCCTGATCGTCGGAAAGAGCAGCGAGATCGCGGTGCCGACCAGCGCGGGAAGCAGCAGCAGCCAGCCGAGCGCGGGAGAAGCCTGCTGGGAGGGGTTGGGGGAGGTCACGACGCGACACCCTACGCCGCCCCCGGGCACCGTGCCACGACGACGCCGATCATCACCCCGGGCCGGCGGGGTCAGGCGTCGAGCTTCTCCATGATCTCGTCGGAGACGTCGAAGTTGGCGAACACGTTCTGCACGTCGTCGCTGTCCTCCAGCGCGTCGATGAGCCGGAACACCTTCTTGGCGCCATCCTCGTCGAGTTGCACGCTCATCGTCGGCAGGAAGCTGGACTCGGCGGAGTCGTAGTCGATGCCCGCGTCCTGCAGCGCCTTGCGCACCGGCACCAGGTCACCGGCCTCGGAGACGACCTCGAACGCCTCGCCCAGGTCGTTGACCTCCTCGGCTCCCGCGTCGAGCACGGCCATGAGCACCGTGTCCTCGTCGAGGCCGTTCTTGGGCACGATCACGACGCCCTTGCGGTTGAACATGTAGGACACCGAGCCGGGGTCGGCCAGCGAGCCGCCGTTGCGGGTCAGCGCGACACGCACCTCGGAGGCCGCTCGGTTGCGGTTGTCGGTGAGGCACTCGATGAGGATCGCGACGCCGCCCGGCGCGTAGCCCTCGTAGGTGATGGTCTGCCAGTCGGCGCCGCCGGCCTCCAGGCCGCCGCCCCGCTTGCGGGCCCGCTCGATGTTGTCGTTGGGCACCGAGTTCTTCTTCGCCTTGAAGATGGCGTCGAAGAGCGTGGGGTTGGCATCCGGGTCAGGCCCACCCGTCCGGGCCGCCACCTCGATGTTCTTGATGAGCTTCGCGAACAGCTTGCCGCGCTTGGCGTCGAGCGCGGCCTTCTTGTGCTTCGTCGTCGCCCATTTGGAGTGGCCGGACATCTACCTATAGCTCCCTCAGCATGTCTACGAAGTATCGGTGCACGCGAGTGTCCCCGGTCAGCTCGGGATGGAACGAGGTCGCGAGCAGCGGCCCTTGGCGGACCGCGACGATCCTATCCCCCGGTTCGGCCCGGCCCAGCACATGAACGTCGGGCCCGACCGATTCGACCCACGGCGCTCGGATGAACACGGCGTGCACCGGCTCGCCCGCGAAGTCGAGGTCGGCCTCGAACGAGTCGACCTGGCGGCCGAAGGCGTTGCGCCTGACCACCATGTCGATGCCGCCGATGGTGCGCTGCCCTTCGGCGCCGTCCTCGATCCGGTCGGCCAGCATGATCATGCCGGCGCAGGAGCCGTAGGCGGGCATGCCGTCCTTGACCCGCAGCCGGAGGGGTTCGAGCAGGTCGAAGGTCTCGGCGAGCTTCCACATGGTGGTGGACTCGCCGCCGGGGATCACCAGCCCGTCGACCGCCTCCAGCTCGGCGGGCCGGCGCACGGACATGGCCGAGGCGCCCGCCTCCTGGAGCATGCGCACATGTTCGCGCACGTCTCCCTGCAGAGCGAGTACACCGATTGTGGGCACGGGCGTCCTTCCCTCGGGGTCGTGGGTCCGGTTGATTCAACACCAAGCCCGTCCGACATCTTCCTACAGGGCGGTCAAAAGCAGGGTGGTCACAAGGAAGGCGGCACCCGCGCGGATGTCCGAGTAGGGGCCGACGCGGAAGCGATACCAGTAGTCCCGGCCGGAGCTCAGGCCGTCGAGTTCGACGTGCACGCTGTGGCCCCATTCGGGGGCGGCGACGGCCACCCCGGAGCGCACCAGGCGGCGGGCCCCGCTCGTCGGCGTAGACCTGCCAGAGCACGGGAAACGGTCGCCGCGGCATGCCGCCGAATCCGTCCTCGGCCATGGGCTCCTGCGCCAGCCTGGTCCACAGCACGAAGCCGCCGTGGTCGGGGTCCCCCGAGGCGACGCCCAGGGTGAACGGGTCGGTGCGCAGGCCGCGCGAGGCCAGGCTCCGCGCGGTCTCGGCGGCGGGGCCGGGGTCGGCGTGGGCGGCGGTCGCCCACGAATAAGGCGACATCCTTCGCGGATATCGCCTTATTCGGAAGTCAGCGCCACGCCCCGGTCCTTACGGGGCGGTGTTCACCAGCCGCGCTCGGCCAGGCGGTGCGGCTGCGGGATCTCCTCGACGTTGATGCCGACCATGGCCTCGCCCAGGCCACGGGAGACCTTGGCGATGACGTCGGGGTCGTCGTAGAACGTGGTGGCCTTGACGATCGCGGCGGCGCGCCTGGCCGGGTCGCCCGACTTGAAGATGCCCGAGCCGACGAACACGCCCTCGGCGCCGAGCTGCATCATCATCGCGGCGTCGGCCGGGGTGGCGATGCCGCCCGCGGTGAACAGCACGACCGGCAGCTTGCCCGCCCTGGCGACCTCGGCCACCAGCTCGTACGGCGCCTGCAGCTCCTTGGCGGCGACGTACAGCTCGTCCTCGGGCAGCGAGCTGAGGCGCTTGATCTCGCCCCGGATCGTGCGCATGTGGGTGACCGCGTTGGAGACGTCGCCGGTGCCGGCCTCGCCCTTGGAGCGGATCATCGCGGCGCCCTCGGTGATGCGGCGCAGCGCCTCGCCCAGGTTGGTCGCCCCGCACACGAACGGCACGGTGAACTGCCACTTGTCGATGTGGTTGGCGTAGTCGGCCGGGGTGAGCACCTCGGACTCGTCGACGTAGTCGACACCGAGCGCCTGCAGCACGCGGGCCTCGGTGAAGTGGCCGATGCGGGCCTTGGCCATGACGGGAATCGACACGGCGGCGATGATGCCGTCGATCATGTCGGGGTCGCTCATCCGCGACACACCGCCCTGCGCGCGGATGTCGGCGGGCACACGCTCCAGGGCCATCACGGCGACCGCCCCGGCATCCTCGGCGATCTTCGCCTGCTCCGGGGTGACGACGTCCATGATGACGCCGCCCTTGAGCATCTCGGCCATGCCGCGTTTCACACGGGCGGTGCCGGTGACGGGGCCAGGGGTGGACAGGGCTTCGGGCGTGCTGGACACGGTCTTCCTCACAAAGGCGAACGGTAAGTTATCAAGCCCATGGTAGGTCCTTAACCGTCTTTTCCCCGACCCACCATCATGTCAAGACTTGCGGTGGTTCTTGTACGTCAAGGAGTCACGGGCTTGCGGCTGGCGAGCGCCACCCAGACCTGACCTGGGGCGAAGTTCATCGGCTCGCCGCTCTCCGTGGTGAACGTCGTACCCCCCTCCTCGGATTCCCGTTCCCAGCGAGCCTTGTACGCCTTGCCGTCGCGCAGCACGATCGCCGACCCCTTGCCGACGCTGTGCACGAGCGGCGTGTAGCTCTGGTTCTTGTCGTGGAACTGGGAGCGTTCGGTCTTGGTGTACTGGATGACGATCGTCGGAGCACCGAGCTGGCCGCCCTCGGCCGCCATGTCCTTCTTGCCGTCCTGCCAGATCAGCCACTGCTTCCTGGCCTCGGACCAGGCGAAGGTGAAGCGCGCCGCGGGCCATTTGACCGTGTAGGACGTGCGGTCCACGCCGCCTTCGGCGGGAGCGTCGCCGAAGGTGAAGCCGATGTCCTTCGCCTTGCTCGCCTTGGGGGCACTGGCCAGCAACTGCTTGGAGGTGGCGAACAGGTTGTAGGGGGCGTAGCGGCCGGGCTGGCGGAAGTAGGCCCCGGGGGCCCGGCTGTCGGAGACGTCGAACAGGGGCGCCTCGGCGATGAACGGCAGCATCTTGGTCTGCGCGCCCGAGTAGGCGAACGCGGGCTTGCCGAACTGCGGCACGATGTGCAGGTCGGAGATGCGGGCGCTGCGGACGGGGCCGACCTTGGCCGGGAGCTTCGACGAGAAGATCGCCATGAGCCGGGTCAGACCGGCCTCGACCTGCTCGACGTAGACGATGTCGGCGCTCTTCAGGCCCATCTGGGGCTTGCCCGCGGCGGTGTTCTCGATCTTCACCGCGAGCACCGGCTTGAGCGCCTGGGTGGGCTTCCCGGTGAACGGGTGGGTCTTGCCGGCGTCGGGCGTCTCCTCCTCGGCGGGCGTGGTGACCGTCGCCTCCGGCGCCTGCCCCGCGGCGGGCTCATCCGACGAGCACGCCGCGACGGGCAGCAGGACCGCCGCTCCGGCCAGCGTCACGGTGATCATCCGGAATAGCCGCACCTGTACACTCCTCCGCTTTGCCTCAAAACCGGAAGAAGCTTACCGGCCCTGCAGAATCAGGTCATTCAGTTGCCATTGCCTCAGGCGGATTGTCATCAATTTCGAAGAATTGGGGGTATTCGGTGTGTCCGGCCAGCCGGAGAACCCTGGCCAGCCAGCGCCGTTGGGCGGTGCGCGTGACGCCGACGGCGTTGTTGTAGAAGCGGCGGGAGTAGACGACCTTGGCCACGGCCGCCTCCAGCTCCTCGAGGAGCGCCTGCCCTCCCGGCGACTCCGCCAGCTTCTCGCCGAACCGCTCCTGGTCGACGACGGCCCGCAGGGTGCGCGACAGGTCGCTCTCGGCGCGCTCGCGTTCGTCGGGCCCGGCCATCCTGGCCTCGTGCGCCGAGGCCGCGAGCACCAGCGAGGTCGCCGGGTCGAGCAGCCGGGAGCCCGCCAGCTCCAGCGCCACGGCCCGGCGTCGCATGAGCGCGGCCGACAGCGACTCGCCGGCCAGTTCGAGCCGGATGTGCAGCCGGTCGAGCCGGCCCGCCCGCCAGGAGATGTAGACGGCCGCGAGCACCACCACGATGCCCACGATCAGCACGACCATGATCGATGTCACAGGTCTTCCTCCACCCGGCCCGCGCCGCCGGTGGTGACGGTCTCGTAGACCCTGACCACGTCGCGCGCCACCGTCGACCAGTCGTACTTGTGGACCGCCACCAGCGCCTCAGCCGCCAGCTTGGCCCGCCGTTCGGGCGCGTCGAGTAAGGCCGCGGCCTCCCGGGCGAGCGAGGCCGGGTCGCCGTTGGCGAACAGCGCGCCCGCCTGTCCCTCGCCCAGCACCTTGCGGAACGCCGGGATGTCGCTGGCCAGCACCGTCGCGCCGGAGGCCATGGCCTCGGCCAGCACGATGCCGAAGCTCTCGCCCCGGGTGTTGGGCGCGCAGAACACGTCGACCGAGTGGTAGGCGCGGATCTTGTCGGCCTCGCTCACCATGCCCAGCACGGTGACCCGGTCATGGAACGCCCTAGTCACCCGGTCGTAGACGTCCTTGGCGTCGCCGGGGCCGGCGATCAGCAGCTTGAGCTCCGGACGCTCCCCGGCCAGCAGGTTGAAGGCGTCGAGCAGGATGGCCAGGCCCTTGCGTTCCTCGTCCATCCGCCCGAGGAAGCCGATCGTCGCGCCGTCGGGCCCCCACCCGTCGAGCGGCTCGGCCTCGGCGTAGCGGGCCACGGTCACCCCGTTGGGGATCAGCACGGTGTCGCCGCCGAACTGCTCGACCAGGCTCTTGCGGGCGGCGTCGGAGACCGCGATGCGGCCGCTCAGCTTCTCCAGGGCGCTGCGCAGCAGCGGCTCGGCCACCGCGATCGCGCGCGAGCGCACCCACGAGGCGTGGAAGGTGGCCA
Organism: Nonomuraea sp. CX421; assembly: GCF_059358955.1. Taxonomy (NCBI): domain Bacteria; kingdom Bacillati; phylum Actinomycetota; class Actinomycetes; order Streptosporangiales; family Streptosporangiaceae; genus Nonomuraea; species Nonomuraea sp. CX421. The sequence continues at coordinate 60,633 of NZ_JCADBK010000012.1, forward strand.
CGATCGGCCCCTTGGCCGCCCAGCAGGCCAGCACCCCCAGGCTCGGCACCAGCGGCTCGTGGATGTGCAGCACGTCGAAGTCGCCGTCGCCGATCCAGCGCCGCACCCGCGCCGCCGACAGGAACCCGAACGACATCCTGGCCACCGACCCGTTGTAGGGGACGGGGATCGCGCGGCCCGCGCCGACCACGTAGGGCGGCAGGTCGTCGTCGTCGGCCGCCGGCGCGATCACCGAGACGTCGTGCCCCTGCGCGATCAGGGCCTGGGCCAGGTCGTCGATGTGCTGTTTGACCCCGCCGGGCATGTCCCAGGAATAGGGGCAGACGATGCCGACCTTCATCGCCGCAGGTCCTCCAGCCACAGACGCTGCAGCATGTGCCAGTCTTCGGGATGCTCGGCGATGCCCTTCTCGAAGACATGGCTGAGACTCTGCGCCACCGCCGCGACCTTCTCCTGACGGGTGCCCTCCTCGGGCACCGGGATCTCCTCGTGGATGTCGATGCCCCAGTCGTCGCCCGCGAAGTAGACCGTGGCCGGCAGCAGCGCGGCCCCCGTCTGCACGGCCAGCAGCGGCGGCCCCGCCGGCACCTTGGTCGTCGAGCCGAAGAACTGGACCTCGACGCCGCTCTTGGTGAGGTCGCGCTCGGCGGGCAGGCAGACCACCCCGCCCTTGCGCACGCGCATCGCCAGGGCGGCGAAGTTGTGGCCGTCGCCGCCGGTGAGCGGCAGCACCTCCATGCCGAGCCCCTCGCGGAAGGCGACGTAGCGGCGGAACAGCGACTCGGGCCGCAGCCGCTCGGCCACCGTGGTGAACGGATGGCCGACGCCGACCAGCCAGGCGCCCGCCTGGTCCCAGTTGCCCATGTGGGGCAGCGCGAGCACCACGCCGCGCCCGGCGGCGACGGTGTCGTGGATGTGCTCGGCGCCGGTCACGTGGGTGCGCCGGACGATCTCGTCGCTCGACATGGACGGCAGCCGGAAGATCTCCTCGAAGTAGCGGAAGTAGGAGCGCATGCCCGCCCGGCCGAGCGCGCGCAGCTCGGGGCTGCCGGGGGCGAGCCCGGTCACCCTGGCCAGGTTGGACTCCAGGCGGCGTACGGACCTGCCCTGGCCGCGCCACAGCCGGTCGGCGGCGTAGCGGAAGGCCCCGGCGGTGAGCCGCTTGGGCAGCAGCGGCACGACCGTCCAGCCCGCCGCGAACCCCGCGGCGACGACGCGATCGGTGACGGACGGCTTCTCGCTCATCTCTCCCTCGTCTGCCGGTGGACGTGAACCACTCGCTGCACCACCGTGGCAGCGCTCGCGCCCGCGAGCAACCACATGCCGGCGGGCAGCAGGTAGGGGACGCCGAGCCCGGCGAAGAAGGTGGCCACCAGCACCACCACCAGCCGCTCGGGCCGCTCGGCCAGGCCCACGTCACAGGTGAGCCCGAGCCCCTCGGCCCTGGCCTTGGCATAGGACACCACGGCCCCGGCCACCAGGCAGAACAGCGTGACACCCACCATCAGCGGGTCGTCCTGGGAGGCGAAGTAGAGGACCAGCCCGCAGAAGATGGCGGCGTCGGCCACCCGGTCGAGCGTGGAGTCGAGGAAGGCCCCCCAGGTGCTGCCCCCTCCCCCGCCGAGCCGGGCCACCACGCCGTCGAGCAGGTCGAACAGCACGAAAACGGTGATCACCAGGGCCCCCACGCTGAGCATCCCCGCGGGGAAGAGGACCAGGGCGGCGGCCACCGTGCCGAGGGTGCCGATCGCCGTGACGGCGTTGGGGCCGATCCCCCGGCGGACCAGAGCCCTGCCCAACGGGGTGAGTATCCGGGTCATGGCCGGGCGCAGGAGTTTGAGCATCGCGCTCCGATCGTAGGCCATCACGGGAGCGGCGACTTTCTTTGCCTCACCCCCCTTGTGATATCCGCCACACGGGTATTTGGTGAACACACCGCGTCCATGCGGTCCTGCCACCCCCCGCACGGGCGCGGCGTTGCGAACCTCAACCGAACGACACGGGAGAGGAAGCCGAGCCGGACACCTGGCGTCGCGATGCCGGGCGTTCGACGGCGAGGCCGCCTCGTCCCAGGAGACCGGAGGCGATGTGGCGGAGAAGAACCCCGGAGGGGCCTTGGGAGCCGCGGGCAGGGCACCAGCGGCCGACAGGGCGGACGCGATACGCAATGTCGTGCTGGTCGGCCACTCAGGAGCGGGCAAGACGACCCTCGTGGAACAGCTGCTGGCGACGACCGGCACGATCCAGCGGACCGGCCGGGTGGAGGACGGCAACACGGTCAGCGACTTCGACGAGGTCGAGGTGCGGCAGCAGCGCTCGGTCAACCTGGCGCTCGCGCCGTTGACGCACAACGGAATCAAGATCAATCTTCTCGACACCCCCGGTTACGCCGACTTCACGGGCGACCTGAGGGCCGGTCTGCGGGCCGCCGACGCCGCGCTCTTCGTCGTGTCGGCCACGGAGGGCGTCGACGGGCTGACCCAGCTGCTGTGGGAGGAGTGCGCCCAGGTCGCGATGCCCAGGGCGGTGGTGATCACCAAGATCGACCACCAGCGGGCCGACTTCGACGAGGTGCTCACGAGCTGCCAGGAGATCTTCGGCGACGGCGTCGCCCCGCTCTACCTTCCGGTGATCACCAACGGTCACGTCAACGGCCTGATCGGGCTGCTGACCCAGAAGTTCTACAACTACGCCACCGGCGGCCGCACCGAGAAGGAGCCCGGCGCCGAGTACGAGGCGCAGATCGACCAGTACCGCGACACCCTGATCGAGAGCATCATCCAGGAGAGCGAGGACGAGTCGCTCATGGAGCGCTACCTCGCCGGCGACGCGATCGACACCAAGGTGCTCATCGACGACCTGGAGAAGGCGGTGGCCCGGGGCAGCTTCTTCCCGGTGCTCTGCTCCGGGCTCGGCGTCGGCGCGACCGAGGTGCTGGAGCTGATCACGCAGGGCTTCCCGTCGCCGCTCGAACACCCGATGCCCGAGATCACCACGCTCGACGGCAAACCGGTCAAGGGCATCACCTGCGACCCCGACGGGCCCCTGGTGGCCGAGGTCGTCAAGACCACCAGCGACCCCTACGTCGGCCGCATCAGCCTGGTCCGCGTCTTCTCCGGCACCCTGCGCCCCGACATGACCGTGCACGTCTCCGGGCACGGCCTGGCCGACCGCGGCCACGAGGACCACGACGTCGACGAGCGCATCGGCACCCTGACCAGCCCGCTGGGCAAGCAGCAGCGCGGCACCGCCAAGGGCATCGCGGGCGACATCCTCGCGGTGGCCAAGCTGTCACGGGCCGAGACGGGCGACACGCTGTCCGAGGTCGACAGGCCGCTGCTGATGACGGCGTGGCAGATGCCCGACCCGCTGTTGCCGGTGGCGATCCAGGCCAAGTCCAAGGCCGACGAGGACAAACTGTCGCAGGCGCTGGCCCGCCTGGTGGCCGAGGACCCGACGCTGCGGCTGGAGAACAACGCCGAGACCCGGCAGCTCGTGCTGTGGTGCATGGGCGAGGCCCACACCGACGTGCTGCTCGACCGGCTGTCCAAGCGCCACGGCGTCGAGGTGGAGCGCATCGAGCTGCGGGTGCCGCTGCGCGAGACGTTCGGCGGCAAGTGCCAGGCGATGGGCCGCAACGTCAAGCAGACCGGCGGTCACGGCCAGTACGCCATCTGCCACCTCGAGGTGGAGCCGCTGCCGTCCGGCGGCGGGTTCGAGTTCGTGGACAAGATCGTCGGCGGTGTCGTGCCCCGGCAGTTCATCCCGTCGGTGGAGAAGGGCGTGCGCGCCCAGATGGAGCGGGGGGTGGTCGCCGGCTATCCGATGGTGGACGTGCGGGTCACGCTCTACGACGGCAAGGCGCACTCCGTCGACTCCTCCGACATGGCCTTCCAGATCGCCGGGCAGCTGGCGCTGAAGGAGGCCGCCTCGAAGGTGCCGACCCTGCTGCTGGAGCCGGTGGACGAGCTGTCGGTGCTGGTGGCCGACGACTATGTGGGCTCGGTGATGTCCGACCTGTCGGCACGGCGCGGGCGGGTGCTCGGCACCGAGCCGGTGGGCACCGGGCGCACGCTGGTGAAGGCCGAGGTGCCCGAGCTGGAGATCACCAGGTACGCGATCGACCTGCGATCCATGTCACACGGCACCGGCAGCTTCCACCGCGCGTTCCTGCGCTACGAGCCGTTGCCGTCGCACCTGGCGGGCAAGGTCGCGGCGAGCGGCTGAGCTCAGGTCAAGGCGGGCCGAGGCCCAGGTCGAGACCGGATCGAGACCATGGAACGCCGGGAGGGACACCATCCCTCCCGGCCCATCGGTTTACTCTGGCCGCAAATACATCACGAATTCATTTCTTTTCTTCGGGACTAAGCGGGTGTGCCCCGATGCCACACTGGGGCATTATGCGAACCGGACGACCTCTCGCCGCAGCCGCCGCCCTGGCCGCCGTCACCACCGGCGCCGCCTACCTCTTCGGCCCCGGAGCCGGGGCGAGCCCATCGGCCGGCACCGAGAAGAAGACCCCTGGCACGGCCACGGTCGCGGCCGCCGACTGCACTCCCGACGCCCGCTATCCCAAGCGCCAGATGCGCGGCGTCTGGATCGCCACGGTCCAGAACATCGACTGGCCCTCCCGCGCCGGGCTCAGTGCCGACAAGCAACGGGCCGAGTACGTCAGGCTCCTCGACGCCGCCGCCAAGCTCAATTTCAACGCCGTCTTCGTCCAGGTTCGCCCCGCCGCCGACGCGATCTACAAGTCGTCGCTGGAGCCGTGGTCCCGCTTCCTGACCGGCACTCCGGGCAAGGACCCGGGCTGGGACCCGATGCCGTTCCTGGTGAGCGAGGCCCACAAGCGGGGCCTGGAGTTCCACGCGTGGTTCAACCCCTACCGCGCGTCCTATGACGGCGACGTGTCCAAGCTGCCGGCCGATCATCTGGCCCGCCGCCACCCCGGCTGGACGGTCAAGTACGGCGACCGTCTCTACTTCAACCCCGGCCTGCCGCAGGTGCGCGACCACGTGACGGCGGTCGTCACCGACGTGGTGAAGCGCTATGACATCGACGGGGTGCACTTCGACGACTACTTCTACCCCTACCCGAGCGGCAACGCCACGTTCAACGACGCCGCCACCTTTACAAAGTACGGCAAGGGCAAGCGGCTGGCCGACTGGCGGCGCGACAACGTCAACACGCTGATCGCCCAGGTCGACAAGGCCGTCCACGAGATCAAGCCGTACATCAAGTTCGGCATCAGCCCGTTCGGCATCTGGCGCAACACGTCCAACGACCCGACCGGCTCGCGCACGGCGGGGATGTCGGCCTACGACTCGATCTACGCCGACGCCCGGGCCTGGATCAAGGCGGGCACCGTCGACTACGTACTCCCGCAGCTCTACTGGCCGCGTGGGTTCAAGGCCGCCGACTACAACGTCCTGGTGCCGTGGTGGGCCAACGAGGTCAAGGGCACCGGCGTCGACCTCTACATCGGCCAGGCCCTCTACCGGGTCGGCACCACCGACGACAAGGCGTGGACCAGGCCGGGCGAGCTGTCCGCGCACCTGACGTTCAACCGCAAGTACAAGCAGGTCGAGGGCGACGTCTTCTTCAGCGCCAAGCAGCTGCTGACCAACCCGCTGGGCGCCCTCGACCGCGTCTTCAAGGACCACTACAGCCGGCCGGCCCTGCTCCCCCTGATCAAGAGCCTCGGCGGCGAGGCCCCGCCCGCGCCCGCGGGCGTCAAGGCCGCGGGGAGGTCGCTGTCGTGGGAGCCGTCACCGGGCGCCCGCTCCTACGCCGTCTACAAGCTGCCCAAGTCGGGCGAGGACTGCCACACGACCGACGCCCGCGACCTGGTCGCCGTGGTCGAGCGGCCGGCGTACACCGCCCCCTCCGCCGGCACCTACCTGGTGACGGCGCTGGACCGGCTGGACCACGAGAGCAAGGCCATCAGGGTCGAGGTCACGAAGTAGCCGCCGGGGCCGGCCGATGAACTTATGACCGGTCTATGACGGCCGTGTGGACACTGAGGGTTCCGAGCGGACCTGAGCCCTCAGGAGGCCTCATGAAGCGTGTTCTCCTCACCCTCGGCCTGATCGTCGCCTTCGCCGCGGTCCCCGCGCCCGGCGCGGGGGCCGCCCCGGCGGCCGCGGCCGTGACACCTCCCGTCATCACGGTGCGGGCGCCCGCGGGGGCCGCGCCGAAGGCGATCCCGCTGGCGGTGACGGCCAAGATCCACCACTACAACATCTGCAACGCGGCCGACGGCGACCCCTGCACCAGAGCGCAGGCCGACACGGCGGAGTCGATCCTGGTCTGGAACGCCGTGGCCGACGGCGCCTGGTTCGTCTCGGTGAACGAGATCTGCCAGGACGCGTTCGCCCGGCTCACCACGGCGCTGAAGAGCGACGGCACCATGGTGATCAGCAAGCGGCAGGAGGCCGACTGCGGCGGCAAGGGCTACGGCAACGCGATCATCCACCCCGGCGGCGTCAAGGTGGACGGCAAGGCGTGGTACTTCCCCACCCAGGAGGTGGGCAAGGACTGTTCCCAGGCCACGACCGAGTGCCGCACCGGCCTGTGCCTGAAGCTCACCACGTACGCGGGCCCGATGGCGCAGTGCACCGCCCATCTGGGAGCCGGTTCCACGGAGCGCACCGTCACCGAGTCGGCCGAGTACCTGTGGATCGCCCGGTCCTACGTGGAGCCGGGCCGCAGGATGTCGCTCGCGGGAGACTTCAACCTGACGCCCGGCCAGCTGCACCCCGCGTACGACGAGCTGGCCGATCTGGTGCTCGGGTTCACCCACGACACCCGCGACGGGCTGAACAGGCAGATCGACTACATCTTCGTCGAGCGGGTGGGCTCGTGGACCGCGCGCCCGGCCTTCTGCACGGACCTCGCCAAGCAGGCCAGCGACCACTGCGCCACCAGCGGCGAGTGGCACCTGTGATCCACCGGCGGCCGGGCGACCGGCCGGACCGGCGCGGCCGGGTCAGGACCAGGCGTCGGCGAGCGCCTGGCGGGTGTCGCGCAGCAACTCCGGCAGCACCTTGGTGCGCGCGACCACCGGCATGAAGTTAGTGTCGCCGCCCCATCTGGGCACCACGTGCTGGTGCAGATGGGCGGCGATGCCCGCGCCCGCCACGTGGCCGAGGTTCATGCCGACGTTGAACCCCTGCGCGCCGCCGGCCTTGCGCAGCGCCCGCAGCGAACGCTGGGTGAACTGGCTCAGCTCCACGAGCTCCGCGGGGTCGAGCTCGTCGTAGTCGGACACGTGGCGGTAGGGCACGACCATCAGGTGACCGGAGTTGTAGGGGTAGAGGTTGAGCACGGCGTACACGACCTCGCCCCTGGCGACGATGAGGCCCTCCTCGTCGCTCATCTTGGGGATGGCGTCGAACGGGCAGCCGTCATCGGGGCCCGTCCCCGTTGGCTTGTTCTCGCCTTTGATGTAGGCCATGCGATGCGGGGTCCAGAGCCGCTGGAAGTTGTCGGGCTCCCCCGCTCCTGCCTGATCGTGCATATCTAGCAGCATAGGGCCCCGGCTTTCCGGACAAACGGGGTGCCTGTCCGGCACAATGCTCGGCACCGCCACGAGGAGGCAGCGATGTCCGACACCGTAGCCGAGCACTCCGCGCCAGCCGACGCGAACGCCCCCGACGCCCCCCACACGGCCGGCGGTGACGACGCGACGACCGGCTCCCACGACCAGCCCGCCCCGGCCGCCCCGGCCGCCTTCCCGCTCTCCGCCGAGCCGTCCGCCGCCGCCCCACTCGTGAAGGGGCGGATCAAGGTGGCCGACGAGGTGGTGGAGAAGGTGGCCGCGCTCGCCGCGCTGGAGGTGGCCGGGGTCGCGGACATGGGCGGCGACCTGGCTCGCGTCTTCGAAGCCGTGCGCGACCGCATCGGCGTCGGCTCCCGGCGCGGCACCCAGGGCGTGAGCGCCGACATCCAGGACGGCCAGGTGGCCGTGGACCTCACCATCGTGGTCGAGTACGGCCACGTGGTCATGGAGGTGGCCTCGGAGGTCAAGACCAACGTGGCCAGGAGCGTCAGCCGCATGCTGGGCATGCGGGTCACCGAGGTCAACGTCACGGTCGACGACGTCCGCCTGCCCGGCGAGGCCCGTCCCGGCGAGGCCCGTCCCGCCGCGGACCCGCCCGAGCAGGACCCCTTCTAGAGGCGACGCCGGCAAGCTACGGCTTGTCGCTCTGCGAGCCCCTACTGAACGGCGTCGGCTCCGCCGAGCTTCCTGAGCAGGCGCCGGGCGTCTGCGGCGTATTCCGGATGCCCGGTCGCGACAGCGCGCTTGAGAAGCGCCCGTGCCTTCGCCACGCGTCCCTGCCGCCGTTCCAGGAAGGCCAGCGAGATCATCGCCACAGGTCCCTGCTCGCGGTGTCCGGTGTCGATCGCACGTGTCAACCAGTGGCGCGCCTGATCGGGCCGCTGCTCCTCCTCCAGCTTCCCCAGACTCACCATCGCGGTAGGTGCGTGGTTGCGATGGCCGGACTCGACGACCCGGTGATACAGGCGCCGCGCCTCGGGGAGGTTTCCCCAGGTCGCCTCAACGAGAGCGAGGTTGCTCATCGCCGCCGGGACCTCGTCGGGATGACCGGTGGCCAGCGCTCTCTCCCAAAGGGCGGCCGCTTCGCTGACGCGACCGCTGGAGTGCAGCATGATGCCCAGATTCACCATCGCCGCCGGCCCCATGTCGGGGTCGTCGCTGTCCACTATCGTCCTCAACAGCCGTTCCGCGTGGTGCGGCTGGCCCGTTTCGTAGTATGCGCGCGCCAGGTGCAGGGTGGCCCGCACGCCGTACCGGGGGTGGCCCGTCGCCGACGCGTCCTTGAGCCACCGTATGGCCTTTGGGTAGCGACGCTCCTCCATCTCCATGCGGCCGAACTCCACCATCGCACGCGGGCGGTGGTCAGGATGTTCGGTGCTGAACGCGGCCCGCAGCCAGCGCCGCGCTTCCCGGCCCTTTCCATCCGACTCCTCCAGTAAGGCAAGCTCGATCATCCCGGCGGGGCCGTGATCGGGATGGCCGGACTCCGCGACCCGGGTCAACCACCTTCGCGCGCCTGTGATGTCGCCCTCGTCACGGTCCAGTTGGCCGAGCTTGCCCGCGGCGAGAACCGCCACCTCGGGGTGGACGGAGTCGGCCGCGCGCTCGAACCAGTGCCGCGCCTCGGGCATCCGCTGCCGCCCGGCCTCGAGCTCGCCGATGCGGAACATCGCCCTGCACGCGCGGTCCGCGTCCTCCGTGTCGAGTACCCTCTTGTACCACCCGATCGCCTCGCCGGTCTCGGTGAGTGCCTCGGCGATCCGGAACGAAACCTCTGCCGGGAGATCCGTGAGGGGGGCGTCGGCCAGCAGGTCCGCCGCCACTGCCGGGTGACCCTGGTCAAGGGCGGTGTAGGCGAGCTTGCGCAAGTCGTCGGGGGTGAGATGGCCCCTGGCATAGTCCCATAGTGGCGCCCCGATGGCCCAGCCGTCCCGCCCGGTCTCCGCGGCGATGATCTCCAGCAGGGGATGGGGCCGGTAGATCCGGTCGAGGGACAGGAGCTGGGGCCTTGCCGCGCCCCCTGGGGCCAGCGCCCACGCCAGAGCGCGGTCGAAGGCGCCGGCCGGTAATCGCGTGCGGGGCGACAGCTCGCCGAGGTGCAGCCGGTAGCCCCTCCAGAGCTGCTGTAATGCCTTCTTGGTGAGCCTGGCCGGCATCTGCGCCCGATACCAGTCGGTCGCCGCCCGCAGCACCGCGACCCGGTCGGCCGCCTGCTCGGCGGTGCCGAGTGCGAGCGCCTGCCGTACTTTGTCCAAAGAGATCATCAACCGGCCGATGAGAAGGTCGGCCGACTGATCCGCCAGTGCCGGCCGGAGCGCCCTGTAGGCGGGCTCGGCTGCGATCCGGTCGCGTTCCTCCCTGGTCAACAGGCCCAGGGTCAGGTGGACGGCACATGCGCGCAGCAAGCCGGGCACGTGCGAGGCCAGGCGGGCGGCGGGGTCGCCGTCGGCGTTGACGACATCCTCGGTGTGCAGGGTGGCGGTCACCACCAGCCGCGGCGGTAGCTCCGCCAGCAGGGAAGGGGTGAACTCGGCGAGCCGATCCGGGCGAACCGCGTCCAGCCACACCACCACCCCCGCCTTGGGAGTGAGCCAGGCTGCGGCTTGGCCGAGCAGGTCAGGCAGGGCAGCCCGAGGGTCGTCCACGAAACAGGCCAACCGCCAGTCCGGCAGCCGGCCGCGTACGGCATGGGCCAGGGCATGGGTCGAGCCGGCCAGACGTTCGCCCTGGACCACGATCAACCGCGCCCCTGTCCCAGCCGCCGCGTCGTCGAGCGCGTCAACCAGCTCAGCGTCGAACGCCCGAGCGATGTGCGGAGCCTCTCCATCCGCGGCGAACCGAGATTCGCTCATGCCCCAACACCAACCGGGCACCTCACTGACAGGCAGCGGGCGCCCCTTGGAGTCAGCCACGAGCAGCCTGCCGATCGGTCCGGGACGCCCTCTCCACCGCTCCCAGCCGACGTACCCCAGAGCGGCGACCAGCGCGGCCGCCAGCCAGCCCCAGTGCCAGGCCGTGCCGTCCGTGCCCTCGTTGATCGCGACACCCACAGCGACGCTGAAGATGGCCGCACCGCCCGCGCCGACCCAGAGCCGCATCCTCACCTTCATGCACCATCCTCTTTCGGGAAGGCCTCCCGCCATGGCATCGATCCGTCAGCGGGGATCACCAGGGCTGCCCGCGCATGGCCAGACCCTCGACCCTCCGGACCCGCGCGGTGACCATCCTCGGGGGTGCGGCCCTCGGCGGCAAGACAGTAGCGTTCCCCTGCCTCCATCGCCGGGCGAGCCGGGTCTTGGCGCCGCATCGGCCAGGTAGGCCGCCACTGCGGCGGGCAGTGGCGGTGATCCGCAGCGCTCCTATCGGACGCGAGCACCAACGGATCTCATGACGGCTCCCAGGGAGGACACAGCTGACAGAGGTCGCAATTCGCCCACCTGGCCCCTGAGGTCGCATTTGGCGTTATTGGACGCATTGTCCAGACATAGCGCCGATTCGCTGACGAGTCGGCCGGTGGCTGCTAGGTTCAGGCGCTGCGGTGATCATCCCCGCGGTCCAAGCCGGCCGGGCGGCCCACGTGTGCCACCCGGCCCACCTCCTGAAATCGAAGGGACATTCCATGGCCAAGTCGTGGCTCGTGGCCGTCTTGCTCTGCTTCTTCCTGGGCGCGCTCGGCGTGCACCGGTTCTACGTGGGCAAGATCGGCACCGGCATCCTGATGATCGTCACCCTGGGCGGCCTCGGCGTCTGGGTGCTGATCGACTTCATCATGATCCTGATCGGCAAGTTCAACGACAAGCAGGGACAACCCCTGGCGAAGTGACGCGAGGTGCGGCGGAGCGGATCCCCGCTCCGCCGCACGCGAAAGATCAGACCTGTGTGCGGCGCTCGACCGCGTCGACGATCTCGGAGATCGCCTGGTCGACCGGCACACCGTTCTTCTGCTCGCCGCTGCGGTAGCGGAAGGACACCGCGCCGTTGGCGATGTCGTCGTCGCCGGCCAGCAGCATGAACGGGACCTTGGACTTCTGCGCGTTGCGGATCTTCTTCTGCATGCGGTCGTCGGCGGTGTCGACCTCGACCCTGATGCCGCGCTCGCGCAGCCGCTTGGCCACGTCCTGCAGATAAGGGGCATGGGCGTCGGCGATCGGGATGCCGACCACCTGCACCGGGGCCAGCCAGGGCGGGAAGGCGCCGGCGTAGTGCTCGGTGAGCACCCCGAGGAAGCGCTCGATCGAGCCGAACAGCGCCCGGTGGATCATGACGGGCGTCTGGCGGCTGCCGTCGGCCGCCTGGTATTCGAGCTCGAACCGCTTGGGCTGGTTGAGGTCGAGCTGAATGGTGGACAGCTGCCAGGTGCGGCCGATGGCGTCCTTGGCCTGGACCGAGATCTTCGGCCCGTAGAAGGCGGCGCCGCCCGGGTCGTGCACCAGCTCGAGCCCGGACTCCTCGGCCGCCTGGCGCAGCGCCTCGGTGGCCTCGTCCCAGTCGGCCGGGTCGCCGATGAACTTCTCGGACTCGTCGCGGGTGGACAGCTCCAGGTAGAACTCCGACAGGCCGAAGTCGCGCAGCACGCTCAGCACGAAGGCGAGCAGGCTCTTCAGCTCGCCGCCCATCTGCTCCCTGGTGCAGTAGATGTGCGAGTCGTCCTGCGTCATGCCGCGCACCCGGGTCAGGCCGTGCACCACGCCGGACTTCTCGTAACGGTAGACGGAGCCGAACTCGCACAGCCGCAGCGGCAGCTCGCGATAGGAGCGCCCGCGCGCCCGGAAGATCAGGTTGTGCATCGGGCAGTTCATCGGCTTGACGCGGTATTCGACGCCCTCCAGCTCGAAGGGCGGGAACATGTCCTCGGCGTACCACGGCAGGTGCCCGGAGGTCTCGAACAGCTGCGACTTGGTGATGTGCGGGGTGTTGACGAACTCGTAGCCCGCCTCGCCCTGCCGGCGGCGCATGTAGTCTTCCATCTCCTTGCGGATGATCCCGCCCTTGGGATGGAAGACCGGCAGCCCGCTGCCCAGCTCGGGCGGGAAGCTGAACAGGTCGAGCTCGGCGCCCAGCTTGCGGTGGTCGCGCTTCTCGGCCTCCTCCAGCAGCTTGAGGTATTCGTCCTGCTTGTCGCGTGACTCCCAGGCGGTGCCGTAGATGCGCTGCAGCTGGGGGTTCTTCTCGCTGCCGCGCCAGTAGGCGCCGCCGGTGCGCATCAGCTTGAACGCCGGGATGGACCGGGTGGACGGCACGTGCGGGCCGCGGCACAGGTCCTTCCAGCACAGCTCGCCGGACTTGGGGTCGAGGTTGTCGTAGATGGTCAGCTGACCCTCGCCGACCTCCACGCTCTCCTCGGCGTCGGCGCCGCCGCCCTTGAGCCCGATCAGCTCCAGTTTGTACGGCTCGCCGGCCAGCTCCTCGCGGGCCTCGTCGTCGGTGACGGCCCGGCGGGAGAACAGCTGCCCCTGCTTGACGATCTCGCGCATGCGCTTCTCGACGCGCTTGAGGTCGTCGGGGTGGAACGGCTGCGCCACGTCGAAGTCGTAGTAGAAGCCGTTGTCGACCGGCGGGCCGATGCCCAGCCTGGCCTCGGGGAACAGCTCCTGCACCGCCTGCGCCATGACGTGGGCGGTGGAGTGGCGGACGATCGCCCTGCCCTCGTCGCTGGAGACCTCGATCGGCTCGACCGCGTCGCCGTCGGCGAGCGGGGCGGCCAGGTCGCGCGGCTCGCCGTTGACCCGGGCCGCGATGACGGAGCGACCGTCCGCCTGGAGCGCGTCACCGGCCGTCGTGCCGGCCGCGACCACACGCTCGGCTCCGGCGAGGGTGATGCGTAGCTCGGCTGACACGGTGACTCCCTGGGGTCGGATTCGTCGATGGTGGTTATCGATGCTATCGCTTGTGAAACCCCAACCTGGTCAGTGCTTGGCGGGTGCCGTCGAAGACGTTGCGGTCGACGGGGCTGTTGGAATATTGGTGGATCGTCCACTCGGTCCACGGCCCCGGCACCATGGGCTCGCCGCGCGGCTGGTCGGGGCTCGCGATCCACAGCGGATACTCGCCGAGGCCGGCGCAGGCGCCCGAGCGGGCGAAGGACTGGTAGGTGTAGACGAGCGGCCGCACCCCGCCGTGCCGCTCGACGTAGTGGCACCAGCGGCGGGCGTGCCGGGCGACCTGTTCGGGCCGCAGCCCGTCGGTCGTCTCCAGGTCGATCGCGACCAGGTCGCCGCGGCGCAGCCCGCCGGCCAGGGTGATCGTGCGCAGGAAGCTGCGCGCTCCCTCGACGGGGTCTCCCTTGGGGCGGGCGAAGTGGTAGGCGCCGCAGACGATCCAGTTCTCCCGCATGCCCTCCCAGTTGCGGGCGAAGAAGCGATCGACGTAGTCGCCGCCCTCGGTCGCCTTGGCGAAGGCGAAGGCGACCCCGGCGCGGGCGTGCGCGGACCAGTCAACGGAGCCCTGCCAGTTGGACACGTCTATGCCTTGCAGCAAGCGCTTCACCTTGCGGGAGTTTATTCGGATGCCTCCCGATCAGGCCCCCGACGCGCCGGTCAGAGCAGTTGCTTCAGCAGCTCCCTGGTGCGCTCCCGCTTGGAGTAGGGGGCGGCCACGAAGTCGGTGACGCCGGCCTTGGCCAGCGTGTCGATCTGGGCGCGCACGCTCTCCTCGTCGCCGACGATCGCCACGTCCCCGGGGCCGGCCGCGCCCTCGCGGTCGAGCATGGCCCGGTAGGAGGGCAGCTGCCCGTACATCGCGAAGACCTCCGCGGCGCGCGCCCTGGCGGCGGCCGGATCGTCCGTGACGCAGATCGGCAGCGTGCAGACGATGCGCGGCCGGCCGCGGCCGGCCTCCTCGGCGGCGGCGGTGATGGCGGGCGCGATGTGCTCGGCGACCGTCCTGGGGCCGGTCATCCAGAGGATGGTGCCGTCGGCCCTGGCGCCGGCCAGCTTGAGCATGCGCGGAGCCAGGGCGGCGAGCAGCACCTGCGGGCCGGCTCCGGGCGTGCTGAGCCGGATGTCGGCCTTGAGGGTCTCGCCCTCGGCTCGCACGTGCTCGCCGCGGATCGCGGGCAGCAGGATGTCGAGGTACTCCTTCATGTGCCTGGCGGGCCGGTCGAAGCTGTAGCCGAACATGTTCTCGATCACGATCTGGTGGGACAGGCCGATGCCGAGCGTGAGCCGGCCGCCGAGCGCCGCGTTGACCGTCATCGCCTGCTGGGCGAGCGCGGCCGGGTGGCGCGGGTAGGTCGGGACGACGCCGGTGCCGAGCTCCATCCCCGGCGCCTGGCTGCCCGCGACGGCCAGCGCGGTGAGGGCGTCGAGGCCGAAGATGTGCGACATCCAGCCGGACGCGAAACCGTCGGCGTGCGCGGCGGCGATGGCGTCGCGCAGTTCGCCGAACGGCTCGGAGCCCGTGGGCTCGTTGAGCAGCAGTCCGATTCGCATGTCCACCGAACTCCATTCTAGTTTTGGGGTCACGGCGAGTCTAACCCCGGCCGAGCCGGCGGCCCCGGCCCGACACGGCGATCTCCGGCGGGCCTCGCCGAACGCGCTTTGTAGGGTGGGACCCATGAGTCACGAGCGCGCTGGACAGCCGGCCGGGCCGGCCGACCTGGCCGACGTCCCCAGGCTGGTCACGGCCTACTACGCGCTCCACCCCGATCCGGGCGAGGTGGGCCAGCGGGTGGCGTTCGGCACCTCCGGGCACCGGGGGTCGTCGCTCGACACCGCGTTCAACGAGGACCACATCCTGGCCACGAGCCAGGCGATCTGCGAATACCGCGCCGCGCGGGGCACCGACGGGCCGCTGTTCCTGGGCGCCGACACGCACGCGCTGTCCGAGCCCGCCCGCGTGTCGGCGCTGGAGGTGTTCGCGGCCAACGACGTGAGCGTGGTCGTCGACTCGCGTGACGGCTACACGCCCACCCCGGCCGTCTCGCACGCCATCCTCGCCCACAACCGCGGCCGCGAGTCCGGGCTGGCCGACGGCGTGGTGGTCACGCCCTCGCACAACCCGCCGCGTGACGGGGGCTTCAAGTACAACCCGCCGGACGGCGGGCCGGCCGGCACCGAGGCCACGACGTGGATCCAGGACCGCGCCAACGAGCTGCTGGCGGCCGGCCTCGCGGGGGTGCGCCGCGTCCCCTACGCCAGGGCGCTGCGGGCGGCGGGCCGCCACGACTTCCTCGGCCGCTACGTCGACGACCTGCCCTCGGTGGTCGACCTCGACGCGATCCGGTCGGCCGGGGTGCGCATCGGGGCCGACCCGCTGGGCGGGGCCTCCGTGGCCTACTGGGGGGAGATCGCCGAGCGGCACCGGCTCGACCTGACCGTGGTCAACCCGCTGGTGGACCCGACGTGGCGGTTCATGACGCTCGACTGGGACGGCAGGATCCGGATGGACTGCTCGTCGGCGTACGCGATGGCCTCCCTGATCGCCGGCCGCGACACCTACGACATCGCCACGGGCAACGACGCCGACTCCGATCGGCACGGCATCGTGACGCCCGACGGGCTGATGAACCCCAACCACTACCTCGCCGTGGCGATCTCCTACCTCTACGCGCACCGTGACGGCTGGCCCGCGGGCGCCGGGGTGGGCAAGACGATGGTCAGCAGCCGGATCATCGACCTGGTCACCGAGTCGCTGGGCCGCCGGCTGTACGAGGTGCCGGTGGGGTTCAAGTGGTTCGTGCCCGGCCTGCTCGACGGCTCGCTGGGTTTCGGCGGCGAGGAGAGCGCCGGGGCGTCGTTCCTGCGCCGCGACGGCTCGGTGTGGACCACCGACAAGGACGGCATCATCTTGGCGCTGCTGGCCTCGGAGATCCTGGCCGTCACGGGCGAGTCGCCGAGCGCCCGCTACCGCGAGCTGACGGCCCGCTTCGGCGAGCCCGCCTACGCCCGGGTCGACGCGCCGGCCGGTCGCGAGGAGAAGGCGGTGCTCGCGCGGCTGTCGGCCGAGCAGGTGACCGCGACCAGCCTGGCCGGCGAGCCGATCACCTCGGTGCTGACGTCGGCGCCGGGCAACGGGGCTCCGCTGGGCGGGGTCAGGGTGTCCACGCGGAGCGCCTGGTTCGCGGCCCGGCCGTCGGGGACCGAGGACGTGTACAAGATCTACGCCGAGTCGTTCCGGGGTCCGGAGCATCTGGCGAAGGTCCAGGAGGAGGCGCGGTCCCTCGTTTCAGCCGCCTTGGGATGAAAAACGAGTGCGATAAAGCTGGGCAAAACGGGGCTGGAGCGGCTGTTTGGCATACAAGATGCCAACAGTCTGCAATGATCTCGTCGTTATACAGCCGGAGTTCGATCCTCACGGATAGTGACTGATGCCCACATTCGACGAGATAGCCGCCTTCGTCACCGAGAAGCCGTTCGCCACCGCTGTCATCGCCCTGCTGGGCCTGGCCTCGCTCGTGCTCGCGTTCCTGTTGCTCAGGATCGCCTGGCGGGCCGGGGCCTTCCTGTTCACCCGCTACGTCGCACCCCGTCCCATCGAGGACGTGCTCACCATCGTGGCCGCCTCCATCGCGACGGGCGTGTCCGCGCAGGGCATGTGGCGCTTCTCCGGCGACGTTCTCGGGCTCGACGGCCCGCTGCGGCTGCTGCTGTTCGCGTTCATCGAGGTCGCGATCATCACCTCGGCCGTACGCGCCCGCCGCAACATGCGGGAGAACTTCTCCGCCGGCATCGACGGCATCGCCGTGTGGGCGCTGACCTGCCTGACCGCGGTGCTGTCCAGCATGGACGCGCGCAGCCTGCCCGAGGCGCTGTTCCGGCTCGCGGCGCCGCTCGTGGCCGCCTGGCTGTGGGAGCGCGGCATGGCCATCGAGCGCCACCGCATCAGGGGCACCGGCCGCATCAACTGGCGGCTCACCCCCGAGCGGCTGATGGTGCGGATGGGCCTGGCCGAGGTGAGCGACCGCACCGCGAGCGAGGTCGACGCGCACCGGCGGCTCACCCGCGTCGCGCTGGCCGCCAAGAAGGCCAAGGCGCTGCGCGAGGGCGGCGCCCCCGAACGCAAGATGCGCGCCGCGCTGGCCCGGCTGGACAAGGCCATGGACCAGGCGGTCGAGCACACCGGCCTGGCCGTCGACCCGGGCCGCCAGGAGGCGCTGCTGGCCCAGATCGCCGCCCTCTACAACACCTCCGCGCTCATCGACGCCGACCCGCGCGTGCCCTGGGAGCCCACCGCCGACCACCACCCGGTGCCGGCCCGCCCGGCGCTTCCCCCGGCGCTCGCCGAGCTGGTGGACGACGAGGACGAGGACGTCGAGGTGCTCGACCGGGCCCCGCAGGTCGTGGACACCGCACAGCGGGCGGCGCTCATGCGGGCGGCGCGCGACTACTGGGACCGGCAGATCGCCAAGGGCATCGTGCCGCGCACGGTCGACATCGCCCAGGAGATCGGCCTCTCGCTGTCCACCGCCCGCGAGTACCGCGCGCTGTGGAAGCTGGAACCCGCCGCCCACGCCCTGATCGAGGCGCTGTACCACCAGCACGGCATCGTCGACACCGGCGCCTTCCCGGCCATCGCCGACGACGGGCGGGTGCTGACCAAGTCCCGATGAGGGAACGCACGCTCGAACGGGTCAGGAAACTGCTGGCCAAGGCCGAGCGCACCGACAACAAGCATGAGCGGGCCACGTTCATGGCGGCGGCGTCCGCCCTGATGGCCAAGCACGGCATCGACACCCTCGCCCCCGCCCCCGGCTCGGGCCGTCAGGTCCCTGGCGACCGCATCGTGACGCTGAGCGCTCCCTGGGCCAGGGAGAAGGCCCGGCTGGTCAGCCTGGTGGCGCAGGCGGTGCGCTGCCGCCCGCTGCTCATCGGCGCGTCCGCCGCGGACGGCGGCGGGCAGCGGGTGCACGTCTTCGGCTTCGCCGCCGACCTGGAACGCGCCGACGTGCTGGCGACGTCACTGCTGCTGCAGATGGCCTCCGGACTGGCCGGGGTACGCCCGCCGCGGGACGCGGTCTCGGCCCGGGCCTACCGCCGGTCGTGGCTGCTCGGCTTCGCGGACGAGGTGTACCGGCTGCTGTGCGAGGCGGAGAGGCGGGCGGAGGCCGAGGCGCCCGCGGCGGGCACCGCGCTGGTGCTGGCCGACCGGCGGGCGGAGGTGGAACGGGCAGTGGCGGCCCACTACCCGAGGGTACGGATGAGCGTCCCGCGCACCAGCGGCACCGGCTACCGGGACGGCGCGGCCGCGGGACGGCGGGCCGACCTCGGGCGCCCCCGGATGGGCGGGCGCGTCGCGGCTCTATCGTGGGAGCCATGCTGACGAGCTGGCGCGCGGTGGCGGGGCGGTCGCGGGCGGCCGAGGCGGTCGGGGCCGAGCTGGTCGCCCGATGGTCGGAGCCGCATCGGCGCTACCACACGCTGGAGCACCTGGCCGTCGTGCTCACCGCGATCGACCGGCTGGCCGGCGCCGCCGACGACCCGGCGGCGGTGCGGCTGGCCGCCTGGTTCCACGACGCCGTCTACGACGGCCGGCCCGGCCGCGACGAGGAGCGCAGCGCCCAGCTGGCCGAGTCGAGACTCCCCCGCTGCGGCGTGCCGGCCGCCCGGGTCGCCGAGGTCGCCCGGCTGGTGCGGCTGACGGCCGCGCACGACCGGCTGGTCCCGGGCGACCGCGACGGCGAGGTGCTGTGCGACGCCGACCTGGCGGTGCTGGCCGGGCCTGGCTACGACAACTACGCGGCCAGGATCCGGCAGGAGTACGCGCACGTGCCCGCCGAGCTGTTCAGGCAGGGGCGGGCCGAGGTGCTGCGCCGGCTGCTGGCCACGCCTCGGCTCTACCGCACCCCCGAGGCGTACGCGCTGTGGGAGGCGGCGGCCCGGGCCAACCTGGGCGGCGAGCTAGCGGCGCTTGCGGCGGCGCAGCCCGGCGTCGATCAGGCGGTGCAGTAGCTCGCGCGAGCTGACCGCCTCGGCCCCCAGGTCGACCGCCATCCGGTGGACGGTCTCGGGCACGTCGTAGTGGTCGCGGTCGAAGGCCCGCACCGGCATGCCGAGCCGCCCGGCGAAGGCGTGCAGCTCGTCCAGGGAGTGGTCGCTGACCAGGTGCGACCACATAAGTCCGCGCGGCCCCGGCCAGTGCGGAGGATCGATGAGCACCGTCACGGGCTCAAGGTTAGGACGTCAAGGTCAAAACGTCAGGGTCAGGACCTCATGGGCAGGACCCTGCCGCGCACGGCGAGCTCGCCGAGATCGGTCACCACCAGGTCGGCGCCGTGCTCGCGCAGCTCCGCGGCGGCGCCGTCCTTGTCGACGGCGATCACCAGGCCGAATCCGCCCTTCCGGCCGGCCTCGATGCCCGGCAGGGCCGCCTCCACCACGGCCGCCCTGGCCGCGGGCAGGGCCAGCCGGCGGACGGCCTCCAGGAACAGCGCCGGGTCGGGTTTGCCCGGCAGGTGCATCAGGGCCGCGTCGTTGCCGTCGACCAGCAGGTCGAACAGGTGGGCCACGCCCGCCGAGGTGACCAGCCTGCGGGCGTGCAGGCTGGCCGAGACGCCCGCGACGCGCGCGCCACGGCGGCGCAGCTCGTGGAGGAGCGCCACGGTGGACGGGAACGCCGCCACGCCGTACTTGTCCACCTGGGCCAGGAAGAGGTGGTCCTTGGCCAGGCCGAGCCCGTGGACGGTGGGCGCGCCCGGCTCGTCGTCGGGGCCGCCCTCGGGCAGGTCGATGCCGCGTGAGGCCAGGAAGGTGCGGACGCCGTCGAGGCGTGGCCGCCCGTCGACATGCTGGAGGTAGTCGGCCCGGATGTCGAAGGGCGCCGCCGAGCGGCCGCGCAGAAAGGCGTCGAACACGTGTTTCCAGGCGGCCGCGTGCCCTCGGGCGGTGTCGGTCACCACGCCGTCGGTGTCGAACACGACGGCGCTGATCGCGGTCAGGTCGATGGCGGGCTCGTTCACACTTGAGAACGTAGCCGGATTACCACGCGACCGGTAGCTTCTCCACGCCGTAGACGATCGAGAGCGGCCGGAACGGCACCTCGCCCGCGACGTGGAGGTCAGGGAAGCGGCGCAGCAGCGCGGGGAAGGCGATGCGCATCTCCATCTGGGCCAGCGGTGCGCCGACACACCGGTGGATCCCGTGGCCGAACGACAGGTGCGAGCCCACCGTGGCCCGATAGGGCTTGACCTCGTCTATGTCGTCGCCGAGGCTGGGGTCGCGGTTGGCGCCGATCAGCGAGCAGAGCACCAACTCGCCCTTCTTGATGGGCTGTCCCTCCAGCTCCAGGTCCTCGCGGGCGAAGCGCGGGAAGGCCACCTGCACGACCGTCATGTAGCGCAGCAGCTCCTCGACCACCTCGACGACGTAGCCGTCGACCTCGCGCACCTTGGCCGCCTGCTCGGGGTTCTCCATCATCCAGAGGGTGCCGAGCGCGAGCATGCTGGTGCTGGTGTCGTGGCCGCCGGTCAGGATGCCGTCGGCCATGCTGGCCAGGGTCCGGTCGTCGAGCTCGTCACCGTGGTCGCGCAGCAGCTGGCCGAGCAGCCCGTCGCCGGGGTTCAGCCGCTCGCGGGCGACCAGGTCGATGAGGTAGGCCATCGCGTCATTGACCGCCTGCAGCGACGCCTCGGGCCCGGCCGTGAAGTCGAAGCGGTCGACGCTGAGCTTCATGAAGTCGGCCCGCTCCTCGTACGGCACGCCGAGCAGTTCGCAGACCACGAGCGACGGGATGGGCAGCGCGAACGACTCCACCAGGTCGGCCGGGGAGCCCTTGGCCTCCATCTTGTCCAGGTACTCCTCGACCATGGCCTCGATGCGCGGCTCCAGCCGGCGCAGCCGTCGCATGGTGAACTCGGGGGTGAGGTACTTGCGCAGCCTGGTGTGCTCGGGCGGGTCGCGGAAGCCGAGGCCGCCCGGGTCCTCCTGGTTGGAGCCCAGCCCGATCACGTTGCCGAAGTCGTTGCTGAAGCGCTCGTGGTCGCCGAGCACGTTCCGCACGTCGTGGTAGCGGGTGACCAGATAGACCGTCTGGCCGCCGGGGATCGACATGGGGAAGATCGGCTGCTCGGTTCGGATGCGAGCGAGCTCCGCCACCGGGTCGAAGCCCTCTCGCATGAACTGGACGAGGGGGAACTCTGAATCTGACATCACAATCCGTCCTGCTGGGGCACTACACCTAACGGGATAAATCCCTCCACGATGGTCCCATCTGGACGGACGAACTCTGGCCAGAGCCGGCCGGGCACGGGCGTCCTGGTCACCTCGCCGGGCGGCGGGACCGTGGGGCTCTCCCGGACCGAGGCCGGGGGCCGGCCGATGGTGAGCATGCGTCGCCCGCGCGATCGCTTGCTCACAGGAGCCTCCTAGGCCGACCGGGTCCATTGTGCGCCACCACGGCCTCCGCCGCGATGCCCCACGGACACCGAATCCTCCGGCGCCCGGCTGGCGGCGTCGGCGGGCCGCCGTGAACCGCTCCGCCCGGCGCCGCGTATCTCCTGGTGACCACCAGTGGCTGGCTGGCCGCATCCGACCATCCGGAAGGGGCTGACGGCAGTGCGACCTCCACGTGGCCGTCCCGTTCTCATCGCCGCCTGCGCCGCCCTCGTGGCCGTCGGCGCCTGCGGGCTCCGTCCTCAGCCCACCGGCACGACGAACGTCGTCACCGTGGGAACCGCCCCGCCCGCGACCAGCCTCCCGGACCTGGACCTCGACCCTCCCGCGGAGTCGGCGACGCCCACGGCCGGCGCCGAGGCCGACGACAGCACCTGGCAGACCAAGTGGGGCCCGCTGTCGGCCGCCGACCGTGACCTGGTCAAGAAGGTACGGCTGGCCACCCTGTGGGAGATGACCATCGCCCAGCAGGCCATGCAACGGGGCGACAGCGCCCGGATCCGGACGATCAGCGAGGAGATCGCCGAGCAGCACCACGGGCTGGACGAGCAGGCCCGCGCCCTGGCCACCAAGCTGGAGATCCAGCTGCCGGTCCGGCCGACCGACACCCAGCAGGAATGGATGGCCGACATCTCCGGCCGGTCGGGCAGGTCGTACGACGTCACCTACGTGAAGTGGCTGCGCCTGGCGCACGGGCAGATCTTCGCGCTGATCGGCGCGGTGCGCGGCAGCACCCAGAACACGCTGATCCGGCGCTTCGCCGAAGCCTGCAACGCGGCAGTGCTGAACCACCAGCGTCTCCTGGAGAGCACCGGCCTGGCCGGTCCCGAGGCCTTCCCCACGCCCCCCAAGACATAGCGGGGTGGTTCGCCGCGTCCCGCAGCCGAGGCCCGAGGGACATAGGCCCTGTCACGGACCGTACGATATGGACGTCCGAAAAGTGACAAACCAGGTTGTTCCTGTCGGAAATATGGAGATATACTCGCCCACCAGGATGGACAGCCCCGGTGGTACACGCCCCCTCCGGCAGACAGAACCAGGAACCATGCGAATCTCCCCAGCGCTCACCACTGCCGCCGCGCTCCTCACCCTCGCCGCGTGCGGCGGTCAGGGTGCGGACGGCTCAGGCGGTTCCGCCGCCCCCGCCTCCTCCGACAAGTCGATCATCCTGATCACGCCCAACCCGGTGGGCACCAACAGCTTCCTCCAGCTCGGCGTCAAGGGCGCCGAGGCTGCCGCCAAGGAGATCGGCGCGTCCTTCAAGCTCTACGAGAGCAAGGACCCGACCAGCATCGCGCAGAACGTCGACGCGGCGGTCCGCGCCAAGCCGACCGTCATCGTGGGCATCAGCTTCTCCTTCGACGACGTCTTCAACACCGTGCCCAAGCAGCACCCGGAGCAGCAGTTCCTGCAGGTCGACTCCTGTGCCAAGGACCAGGCGGCCAACCTGGCGTGCGTGTCGTTCAAGGAGCACGAGGCGGCCTACCTGGCCGGCATCGAGGCCGGGCTGCTCACCAAGAGCGACAAGATCGGCGTCGTGGCGGCCATCGACTCGCCGTTCGTGCACCGGTGGATCGACCCGTTCTTCGCCGGCGCCACCTCGGTCAAGGCGGGCGTCACCGGGACCCCGCTCTACGTGGGCGGCAACAACCCCTTCAGCGACCCGGCGCGGGCCAAGTCGCAGGCGCAGACGCTCACCGGGCGCGGCGCCGACATCGTCTCGGCCGCGGCCTCGGGCGGCAACCAGGGTGTCTTCGAGGCGGTCGGGGCCTCGGGCGCGAAGGCGTTCGGCGTGGACGTCAACCAGTGCGCGTCGAGCGCGGGCAACATCATCGACAACGTGCTCAAGCACGTGGACGTGGCCACCGTCGCCGCGATCAAGGAGATCGCCGAGGGCAAGAACGGCGGCGTCAAGGTCTACGGCCTGGCCGAGGGCGGCGTGGGCGTCAACGCGCTGGAGGACGACGTGGCCTCCTCGGGCTGCACCATCGCCGACAGCCCCGAGGTGATCGCCAAGGTCAAGCAGGCGCGCGACGACATCGTGGCCGGCAAGATCACCGTGGCCGACCCGCTCAAGGGCTAGCCGTGAGCGTCACCGCCACCGGTGACGGCTCGGCGGCGCCCGCCGCCGAGCTCGTCGGCGTCACCAAACGGTTCGGTCCCGTGCTCGCCAACGACGGGATCGACCTGGCGGTCGCCCGAGGAGAGATCCACGCCGTCGTCGGCGAGAACGGCGCCGGCAAGTCCACCCTGATGTCCGTGCTCTACGGCCTGCACCGGCCGGACGCCGGTCACGTGCTGCGCGACGGGAAACGCATCCGGCTGCGCTCCCCCGCCGACGCCATCGCGCACGGGCTCGGCATGGTGCACCAGCGTTTCCGGCTGTTCCCCGAGCTGACCGTGGCGGAGAACGTCGTGCTCGGCGCGGAACCCGTCCATCGCGGCGCGGTCGACCGGGCCGCGGCCCGGCGCGCGGTGGAGGAGCTGGGCGAACGGTACGGTCTGCGGGCCGATCCGGCGGCCCAGGTCGGCACGCTGCCGGTCGGCGTACGGCAGCGGGTGGAGATCCTCAGGGCGCTCTACCGGGGCGCCGAGGTGCTGATCCTGGACGAGCCGACCTCCGTTCTCACCCCCGGCGAAGCCACCCGGCTGTTCGAGGTCCTGCGCACGGTGACCGCCACCGGCGCGTCCGTGCTGCTCGTGACGCACAAGCTCAGCGAGGTGCTGACCGCCGGTGACCGCGTCACCGTCCTTCGCCAGGGCCGCGTCACGGGGCGGTTCGACACGGCCGGCACCACCGCCGCCGAACTCGTCCAGGCGATGATCGGCCGCACCCTCGGCTCCGCCGGACCCGCCCGGTCCACGACCGGGCCCCGCGAGGCGGCGTACGCGCTGGAGGTGCGCGACCTCAGCCTGAGCGACCGCGACGGCGTGGCGCGGCTGTCGGGCGTGTCGTTCGGCGTGCGGCCGGGCGAGATCGTCGGCATCGCCGGCGTGGCCGGCAGCGGTCAGCGCGAGCTGATCGACGCGGTGACCGGGCTGAACGTCCCCGGGCCGCGTGATTCCGGGCAGGTCCTGCTCGGCGACGCGCCCGTGAGACGCGGCAGGGACCCCGAGGTCGCCTACGTGCCCGAGGACCGCCACGGCCGGGGCACCGCGTCCGAGATGTCACTGGCGGAGAACCTCCTCATGGGCGACCAGCGCCGGCCGGGCTCCCACGCCGGACGGCTCGGCCTGTCCAGGGCGGCCGTCCGGGCCAGGGCACGCGACCTGGTCGAGAGGTTCTCGATCAGCGCGGCGTCGGTGGACGTGCCCATCGGCGCGCTGTCCGGCGGCAACGCGCAGAAGGCGGTGCTGGCCCGCGAGCTGTCCCGGCGCACTCCCGTGATCGTGGTCGAGGAGCCGACGCAGGGCGTGGACGTGGGCGCGCAGGAACGGATCCACGCGCTGCTGGCCGAGGCCCGCGACCGTGGTCAGGCGGTGCTGGTGCAGTCGAGCGAGCTGTCGGAGCTGCGCGCGTTGTCGGACCGGATCCTGGTGATGTTCGAGGGCCGGGTGGTCGCCGAGTTCAGCGGCGACGAGGCCACCGAGGCCCTCCTCGGCCAGGCGATGACCGGAGCCACGCCTGAAGCGACGTCTGAAGCCACGAGTGGAGACCTGGCATGACCACGCCCGCGCCCGGCACGCCCGCGCCCGTCACGACCGCCGCCCCGGGCGGAGAGCCGCGAGGCGGCGGGCCGGCGCCAGGGGCGCACGTCCTCGGATGGGCGCGCCGGATCGTCCTGTCGACGCCGGTGCTCGCCATCGGCGGCGCGCTGGTGCTGACCACGCTGGTGATGCTGGCGGTCGGGGTGGACCCGTCGCTCGCCTATCCGGCGCTGCTGCGGGGCGCCCTGGCCGACGGCAACCTGGAATACACCATCGCCGCGTTCGTGCCGACGCTCGGCATGGCGCTGGCGTTCGCGATCCCGCTGCGGGCCGGTGAGTTCAACCTCGGCGGCGACGGCCAGATGGCGATCGGCGGCGTCACCGCCGCCGCGATCGCGCTGCACCTGCCGATGGTGGCCGGGGTCGCGGTCGTGCTGCCGCTGGCCGCCGCCGCGCTGGCCGGCGGGCTGGTCGCGGGGCTGTCCGCGCCGCTGCGCACCCGGCTCGGCATTCCCGCCATCGTGACCACGCTGCTGATCAGCACCCCGGCGGTGGCGTTCGCCTCCTACCTGGTCCGCTTCCCGCTGGGCGAGCAGGGCACCGGCATCGCCCAGACCCCGCCGCTGCCCGACGCGACCCACCTGCCCGCGCTGGCCGGCAGCTCCTATGTCACGATCGGGCTGCCGCTCATCGCGCTGCTCACCGTCGCCTGGCTGTACGCCGACTCGCGGACCGTTCTCGGCTACGAGATCCGCGCGACCGGGCAGAACCGCGACTTCGCCCGCTACGGCGGCGTGGCCGTCAACCGCCTGGCCGCCGTGACCCTGGCCGGCGGCGGCGCGTTCGCCGGCCTGGTGGGCGCGCTGATCGTGCTCGGCCCGCCCTACAGGTACGTCGACGGCGCGCTCACCGCGCCCGGCTACACCTTCACCGCCGTGGCCGCGGTGCTGCTGGCGACCGCGCGGCCGATCGCCGTGCCGTTCGCCGTGGCGCTGCTGACCGTGCTGCAGGTGGGCGGCCAGGGAATGGAACGCGAGGCCGGGGTGCCCAGCCAGCTCACGCAGATCGTACAGGGGCTGATCATCGTGATCGTCGCCGTGTTCGCGACCGTCCGGCACCTGAGGGCGCGGCGGGGGGCGGGCGCGTGAACATCTTCGAGGCGTCGTTCCTGGCCGCCGTGCTCACCGCCACGACGCCGGTCGTGCTGGCCGCGCTCGGCGGGCTGATCTGCCAGGTGGCCGGCGTGTTCAACATCGCGCTGGAGGGCCAGCTGCTGTGGGGCGCGTTCACCGCGGTCGTCTTCAGCCACCTGACCGGCAGCGCCTGGGCGGGCGTCGTGGGCGCGATGATCGTCACCCTGGTCTACGCGGCGGTGCTCTCGCTCGCCTCGGTGACCTTCCGGGCCGACCCGATCGTGGTGGCCGTGGGCACCAACCTGCTGGCCCTGGGGCTGACCGCGTTCCTGATGCGGCAGATCTTCGGCAGCGGCGGCACCTACAGCTCGCCCGACCTGGCCGGGCTGCCGACCCTCGCCGAGCTGGGGCTCGACGTGCCGGTGCTCGGATCGCAGTCGCCGCTGGTGCTGCTCGCGTTCGTGCTGGTGGCCGTCGTCGGGTGGTGGCTGCGCCGGACCCGTTCCGGGCTGCGGCTGCGCGGCATCGGCCAGCACCAGGCGGCCGCAGCCGCGCTCGGCCTGAAGGTCGGCGGCTACCGGCACGGCGTCGTGCTGGCGGCCGGCGCGCTGTGCGGGCTGGCCGGCGCACAGCTCGCGCTCGGCAACGTGACGCTGTTCAGCGAGGGCATGAGCGCGGGGCGCGGCTGGGTGGCGGTGGTCGCCGTCATGCTGGGCGGCGTGCTCCCCTGGCGGGTGCTGCTCGCCTGCCTGCTGTTCGGCGTCGCCGAGGCGGTGGGCTTCCGGCTCCAGGGGGTGGGGCTGCCGCAGCAGGCGGCCGACTCCGCACCGTACGTGATCACATTGTTCGCGCTGATCCTGGCCGGTGTGGCGGCCAGGCGGCGCCCGAAGGAGATCTCTTGACCGGATCCGGGACGGGAACCCCCGCGCTGGCCCATTCCGTCCGCTTCGCGGGCGACGCGGTGGAGATCCTCGACCGCCGCGTCTACCCGTTCGAGCGGCGCTGGGTGCGCTGCGCGACCAGCGAGGACGTCGCGGTGGCCATCGAGCGGATGGTCACGCAGAGCTCGGGCCCGCTGTACGCGACCACGGCCGGCATGGTCCTGGCCGCCCGGGAGGCGCGGCACGAGCCGCCCGGCGCGGCGGCCGAACGGCTGCGGGCGGCGGGCGCCCGGCTGATCGCGACCCGGCCGACGAACAACCACATCCGTGACGCCGTGCGCGCGATCCTGGACGACACGGCCGACGGGCCGCTCGCGCAGGCGTCCGGCGAGGAGCTGGCCGGCGCCGTCGAGGTGGCGGCGGCCGGGCACGACGCGGCCTACCGGGCACGCAGCGCGGCGCTCGGCCGGCACGCCGCGGGCCTGCTCCACGACGGCGCTCGGGTGCTGACCCACTGCTGGGCCGACGCCTACCTGATCGCGACCGTCGAGGCGGCCCGCGAGGCGGGCAAGCGGCTGGAGTTCGTCTGCACCGAGACCCGCCCCTACCTGCAGGGCGCCAGGCTCACGGCGGCGACGCTGGTGGAGATGGGCTACCGGCCCACGCTGATCACCGACGGCATGGTCGCCGCCGCCCTGGCCGACGGGCTCGCCGACGTGGCGCTGGTCGCCGCCGACCGGGTGACGCTCGACGGGCACGTGGTCAACAAGGTCGGCACGCTGGGCGTGGCGCTCGCCGCGCGGGAGTTCGGCGTGCCGTTCTACGTGCTGGTGCAGGCGCCCGACCCGCTCGCGCCCGGCGCGGCCGACGTCGAGATCGAGCACCGCGACGGCGACGAGGTGCTGAGCGTGCTCGGCGCCCGCACCGCCGCCGAGGGCGTCGCCGGCTACTACCCCGCCTTCGACACCACCCCGCCGCGCCTGGTCACCCGCATCGTGACCGAAAGCGGCGTCTACCGTCCCGAACACGTAAAAGAGGCAGTATGACCGAGACGCGACGGATTGTCGTGGACACCGACACCGGCATCGACGACGCCCACACCCTGCTCTACCTCGCCGGGCGGCCCGACGCCGAGATCGTCGCGGTCACCTCGGTGTTCGGCAACTGCGTCGAGGAGGACGCGGCGCGCAACATCGGCTACGTGAACGGGCTGCTCGGCCTGGACGTGCCGGTGGCGCGCGGCGCGGCCGAGCCGCTGGCCGGAGTCGCGCGCATCGCCGGCTACGTGCACGGCAAGGACGGCCTCGGTGACCTCGGCTACGACCGGCCGCTGCCCGAGGTCACCGGCGAGAGCGCCGCCGAGCTGCTGGTACGGCTGGCGGCCGAGCAGCCGGGCGAGCTGGACCTGCTGGCCCTCGGGCCGCTGACCAACCTGGGTGAGGCGCTGCGCATCGACCCGGACCTGCTCACGAGGTATCGGTCGGTGGTGCTGATGGGCGGGTCGGGGCCGTACGCTCCGCCCGGCACGGTGCTGATGGTCGACGCGAACATCGCCAACGACCCGGTCGCGGCCGCCGCGGTGTTCGCCGCGCCGCGCGCCGAGCTGGTGATGGTCGGCGTCAACGTCACCGGGACGACCATCCTGCACGAGCGGGCCATCGCCGCGCTGCGGGCCACGGACACGCCGAAGGCGAGGTTCGCCGTGGCGATCCTGGACTCCTACATGGACTTCTACCAGAACGAGTGGGGCCGCCGGATCATCCCGCTGCACGACCCGCTGGCCGCCGGCATCCTGCTGGACCGGGGCTTCGCCACCGCCTGGGCCGACGGGCCTGTCAACATCATGAGTGACGGCTTCATGTCGAGGGCGCGGCTGATGCGCACCCACGACGGCCTGCCGCCGTCCTTCCCGTACGAGCCGGCGCCCGACACGCGGGTGATCACCGCGGTCGACGCGCCGCGCTTCGTCGCCGATTTCGTGGAGGTGCTGACGCGATGAGCAACCCGCCCAGCTGGATCGTGCTGGACATCGAGGGCACGACGAGCTCGACCGAGTCCGTCCACGTGGGGCTCTACGCCTATGCCCGTCCCCGGCTCGGCCCGTGGATCGACGCGCACCGCGACGATCCCGACGTGGCCGCGGCCGTGGCGGAAACCGGCGGCGCCACGACGGAGGAGACCGTGGCGATCCTGCACGGCTGGATGGACGGCGACGTCAAGGCGACGCCGCTGAAGACGCTGCAGGGGCAGATCTGGGCCGCCGGGTTCGCCGCCGGGGAGCTCACCGCGCACTTCTTCCCCGACGTGCCGCCCGTCCTGCGCCGGTGGCACGAGGGGGGGCGCCGGCTCGCGGTGTTCTCCTCCGGATCGGTCGCGAGCCAGCGGCCGTGGTTCCGGCACACGACGGCCGGCGACCTGTCGGTGCTGGTCGAGCGGCACTTCGACACGGTCAACGCGGGGCCGAAGCGGGAGCCGGGCTCCTATCTGAAGATCGCTGAGGCGCTCGGGACGCCGCCGGGCGACCTGCTGTTCCTGTCGGACGTGCCGGCCGAGCTGGACGCCGCGGCGGCGGCCGGCTGGCGGACGACCGGGGTGCGCCGGCCGGGAGAGCCGAGCGAGGCGGCCGGCTTCGGCGCCCATCCCGTGGTCGCGTCATTCGAGGAGATCGAGGAGATCAAGTGAACGTCCCCACCACGCAGGGAGTGCTCGACGCGGGC
The DNA here is from genome assembly GCF_059358955.1 of Nonomuraea sp. CX421. Taxonomy (NCBI): domain Bacteria; kingdom Bacillati; phylum Actinomycetota; class Actinomycetes; order Streptosporangiales; family Streptosporangiaceae; genus Nonomuraea; species Nonomuraea sp. CX421. Next base: position 90,900 of record NZ_JCADBK010000012.1, read on the forward strand.
GCCCGGCTCGCCGTCGAGGCCGCCCGCTTCACCTCGTTCGGCTGGATGCGCGGCACGTCGGGCAACCTGTCGGAGGTGGTGACCCGCGATCCGCTGCGGCTCGCGGTCACCGCCAGCGGCCTGGACAAGGGTGAGCTCACCGCCTCCGACGTCGCCGTGGTCGGGCCGGACGGCGGGCCGGTCGAGGTGGGCGGCATCGCCCCGCTGACGCCCTCCGCCGAGGCCGGGCTGCACGCCCGGATCGCCGGAGTGAGCGGCGCCGACGCGATCGTGCACGTGCACGCGCTGAACGCGGTGCTGGCCGGCCACCACTGGCCGGCGGGCGTGCGGCTGCGCGACGTCGAGACCCTCAAGGGCATCGGCCGCCTCGCCCACGACGACGAGGTGGTCATCCCGGTGATCACCAACAGCCAGGACATGACGGAGCTGGGCGACCGCTTCGAGGCCGCCTACGACCCGCGCACGCCCGCCGTGATCGTCGCCGACCACGGCCTCTACACCTGGGCGCCGACGCTGAAGCGGGCCCGCCACATCACCGAGTGCGTGGAGTGGCTGCTGGCCTACGCCATCGCCATCCGCTGACCCCGGCCCAGGTCCCGGCCGGGCGGCCGGAGCCTGGGCCGAGCGTGCTCAGGACGCCGCGGCGGACAGGAGGGCGCCGACGCGGTCGAACAACGGCTCCGGCCGGTCGGCGGGCCGGGTGAGCAGGTGGCGGGCGGCGTGCAGGACGCCGCGGATCGCCTTGACGCGCCGCTCCTCCGGGAGCGTCTCGATGTCGGTGACGCGGGAGAAGCCGATCACCCGGCGGGCCGCCTTGGCCGCGCCGAACGCCGCCGCGTCGGCGTGGACCTTGGCGAGGTAGGCGGCGAGGACGCCGTCGCCGTAGACGCGCGGATCGGCGCGCTCCGGCCACAGGGCGGTGAACTCCGCCTCGAACGCCTCCCAGGTCCGCGTGGCCAGCCCGAGCGCCCACGCCGCGTGCTCTTCGTCGCCGAGCGCGAAACCGCGCGCCGCGGCCAGCACGTAGTTGCCCCACAGCGCCCCGATGTCGAACCCGACCGGACCGTAGAAGGCGAACTCGACGTCGAACGCGCGCGTCGAGCGGGCGACGCCGGGTCCCTCGGCGCGGACGAGGACGGACCCGGTGTGCAGGTCGCCGTGGATGAGCGCCTCGGCGTGCGTCATGAACGCCAGCTTGGCCAGCCCGATGGCGGTGCGCACCCCGGGGTCGCCCGCGTAGGCCGCCACGTCCGGCTCGTTGGCGGGCAGGATCCGGTTGTGCTCGTGCTCGATGTACGGCTCGGTGAAGACGAGGTCCTCGGTGATCTCGCACAGCTCCGGATTGACCGACGCGGCCAGCCCCGCCTTGTGCGCCTCGGCGCCCAGACCGAACACCGACGTGCCGAAGCCCACCCGGGCCACGTAGCGCCCGAGGTCGCCGGCCACTCCCTCGTCGCGCCGGCCCTCGTTGAGCCGTCCCCGCCACACCTGGTGGTCGGACAGGTTCTCCAGGGCCACCACGTGCCTGGTCTCGTCGACGTCGTACAGCGCGGGCACCAGGCCGGGCGCCGCCGTGCCGTGCGCCGCGAGCACGGCCGCCTCGATCCGGTTGCGGTCGGGGGTGATGGGCCAGTCGGGGTCGACGCGCACGTACGGCATCGACTGCTTGAGCACCACGCCCGGCCCGTCCTCGGCCTCGACGGCGAACACGAGGTTCATGTTGCCGTCGCCGACCTCGCGGACCCGCGTGATGCGCGCGGGGTCGACGAGCCGGGCCAGCGCGGGCCGGCCGGCGATGTAGGCGGGCACGTTCTCGACGTTGAGCAGTTCGTACGACTGCCCCGCGTCCGCCACCAGGGTCAACGGAGGCTCCTCTCTCCACGTCCGGGCGTCAGGGTGTAGCTGACGACGAGCGCGCCCACGAGCAGCGCTCCCTGGACGAAGGTCTGTGCGTAGTAGGGGGCGTTGAGCATCGTCATGCCGTTGATCATCACCCCGATGAACAACGCCCCCACGACGGTACCCAGCGCGTTGGGCCGGTTGGCGCCCAGCACGGCGAAGCCGATGAGCGCCGCGGCCACCGACTGGAGCAGGTACGGGTCGCCCGCTCCCACGTCTCCCCGGCCCAGCCGGGCGGACAGCATGATCCCGGCGATCGCCGCGCACAGTCCGGAGACGACGTAGGCGAGCGCCCGGTAGCGGGCGACCCGGATGCCGGCGAGCCTGGCCGCCTCGGCGTTGCCGCCGATCGCGTAGAGCGCCCGGCCCCAGCGGGTGTGGTTGAGCAGCACGTACACGGCGACGGCGAGCAGCGCGAAGATCACCACGGGCACCGGGACGGGCCCGATCCTGCCGCCGCCGAGCCAGGCGAACCCCTCGGTGTAGCGGCCGGGCGCCGGCGTGCCGTCCACGGTCATGCCCGCCGAGACCGACTGGCCGGAGGTGATGATCAGCGCGAGCCCCTGGAAGAGGAACATCGTGCCGAGCGTGGCCACCAGGTCGGGCACCCGCGCCACCACCGTGAGCAGCGCGTTGACCCCGGCCACGAGCAGCCCCGTCACCAGGCCGGCGACGATCGCGGTGGCGCCGGTGAGGTTGAACCTGACCATGGCGAGCGCGGTCACCATCACGACCGCGCCGACGCAGGCTCCGGCGGACAGGTCGAAGCCGCCGGTGGTCATCGAGACGGTGACGCCGAGCGCGACCACGCCGACGACCGCCACCGACTGCAGCACGATGAGCGCGTTGGCGAAGGTGCCGAACGCGGGCCGGAGCACCGCGAAGATCACCAGCATCGCCACGAGCACCACGACCAGCCCGTACCGGTAGGCGAGCGAGGCCGCCTTCGCGCCCCGCGCGCCGGTCGGGCGGGCGCCGCCGTCGACGTCCGCGGTCCGCTGTCCGGCCGCCGTCATGCCGCTCCTCCCGTCGGCGCCTCGGCCGCCGGCATGGTCGCCGACCTCTCGGCCATCGGCATGGTCGTCGACGCCCCGGTCCCCGGCGTCATCGTCGGTACCTCGGTCCCCGACATGAGGGCCGCCAGGAGCTCGGGGGTGGCCTCCGCGACGGCCAGCTCGCCGGTCGGCGTGCCGTCGTGCAGCACCAGGACCCGGTCGGCCAGCTCGACGATCTCCTGCGGGTCGGACGAGGCGACCACCACCGCCATGCCGGCGGCCTCGCGGACCACCCGGCCGATGTCGGCGCGCGCGCCGACGTCTACGCCCCGGAACGGCTCGTCGAGCAGCAGGACGCGCGGCGCCGCCTCCAGCCAGCGGCCGACCACGACCTTCTGCTGGTTGCCGCCGGACAGGGTCTCGATGGGCGCCTCGATCCCCCGCTCACGCCCGCCTGACCTACCGGGCCTACCGGTCCGGTCGCCGCCGCGGGTTCCCGTCTCGGGGTGGGTACGGAACCGGTCGCCGCCGCGGCTTCCCGTTTCAGGGTGCGTACGGAACCGGTCGCCGCTGCCGGAGGTTCCCGTTTCGGGGTCCCCGGGGGTGTGAGGCTCGGCGGGCGGCGAAAGTCCTGGCCCGCGGACGCCGAAGCGGTCGGTGACGCGGCGGGCCGCGGCGGCCTCCGAGCGGCGGTGGAGCAGGCCGCCGCGGCTGTGCGCGCGGAGCATGGGCAGCGACACGTGCGCCCGTACGGACCAGCCGGGCACGATGGCCTGGGCGGCGCGCTCCTCGGCGGCGAACGCGACGCCGGCCGCGATCGCCGCGTGCGGATCCCCGGGCCGGTACGGCGCGCCGTCGAGCCGCAGCTCGCCGGAGACGAGCGGCCGGGCGCCGCCGAGCTGTTCGAGCAGCTCGGTCTTGCCCGCTCCGACCAGCCCGGTGACGCCGAGCACCTCGCCCTCGCGAACCTCCAGGTCGAACGCCTCCCGGCCGGGGGCGATCCGGATCCCGGTGGCGGTCAGCACGACCGCTCCCCTGTCGCCCGGCGTCGCGGCCTCGGTGGCGGAAGCGAAAGCGGCGGCGGCGGCGGTGGTGGTGGCGGTGGCGGAAGCGAAAGCGGCGGCGGCGGCGGCGGTGGCGGTGGCGGTGGCGGTGGCGGTGGCGGAAGCCGTGGCCAAGGCTGTGGCGGGCGCGGCGAACTCGCCGAGCATGGCCCCGACGATGGCCGCGCGGGTGAGCGGGGCGGTGAAGGTCCGGCTCACCCGGCCGTCGCGCAGGACGATCACGCGGTCGCACAGCGACTCGATCTCGGCCAGGCGGTGCGACACGTACAGGACGGCGACCCCCGACGCGGCGGCCTCGCGCACCTTGACGGCCAGGGCGTCGGCCTCCCTCGTGGAGAGCGTCGAGGTGGGCTCGTCCAGGATGAGCAGGCGTGCCTGGCGTGACAGGGCGCGGGCGAGCACGATCTGCTGGCGCGCGCTGGCGGGCAGCGTCTCGACCGGCGCGTCGAGCGGCAGTGAGAGCCGGGCCGCCTCGGCGATCGACCGGGCCCGCGCCACGATGGAGCGGCGCGTGGTGAACCAGCCGCCGCTCCGGGCGATGGAGTCGAGGGTGAGGTTCTCGGCCACCGTGGTGCCGAAGACGACGCCGTCGTCGATGTTCTGGTGCACGGTCTGCACGCCGGCCGCCTGGGCGTCGAGCGGGCTGCCCGGCGCGAAGCGGCGCCCGCCGAGCGTGAGCGTGCCCGCGCTCGGCCTGGTGGCTCCGGAGAGCACCTTGATCAGGGTGGACTTGCCCGCGCCGTTGGTGCCGATCAGCCCGGCGATCTCGCCGGGCCGCACGTCCAGCGTGACCCCGTCGAGGGCCCGGGTCGCGCCGTAGGTCTTGGACAGCCCGGACACCGCGATCGCGGGCTCGGTCACGACGCCGCCCAGGGGACGCGGGCCACGTCCGGCGTGTTCAGGGCGGGGATGGCCTGGGTGAGCTGCTCGATGTTGGTGATCGCGCCGTCGCGCAGTTGCTGCTGCGTGACCAGGGCCGGCGGCACCTTCAGCTCGGGGCCGACCTTCTCCCCGGCGACGAGCAGGGCGGCGGCGCGGACGGCGACTCGGCCGACGTTGGACGGGTCGGTCGTGGAGGTGGCCACCCACGGGCTGTTCGGCTCGGTCATGACGCCGATGTCGGCGGTCGAGATGTCCGCGCCGTAGACCTTGATCTTGTCCTGGAGGCCGAGTTCCTTGATCGCGAGCGTGGCGCCCTTGGCGAACTCGTCGTACGGGGCGAAGATCGCCTTCACGTCCGGGTTGGCCTGGAGGGCGGCCTTGGCCTGGTCGGCGACGGCGGACGCGGTGGAGCTGTTGACCACGCCGATCTGCGCGACCTGCTTGATGCCCGGGTTGTCCTTCTTGAACTGGGTCCAGGTCTCGTCGCGCCGGTCGAGCGGGGCGAACCCGGCCACGTACACGTAGACGACCTCGCCGCTGCCGCCGGTGTCGGCCTTGAGCGCTCCGAGCGCCTGCTCGGCGATCTGGTGGTCGTCCTGGGAAAGCACGACGGCCTTGGGGGTGCCGGGGTCGACGTCGAAGGCGACCAGCGGGATGCCGGCGTCGGCGGCCTTCTTGACGGCGGGCTGCACCGTCTGGGCGAAGCCGTGGTCGACGATGATCGCGTCGGCCTTCTGGTTGACGGCCTGCTCCAGATTGAGGGCCTGCTTGTCGTTGTTGCCGTCGCCGCTGGAGATCTCCAGCCGTACGTTCAGCGCCTTGGCCTCGGCTTCGGCTCCGGCCAGCCACTGCTCGAAGTAGTCGCCTGAGGAAAGCTGCCGGACCAGCGCGATCCGTACGTCGCCGGACGCGAACTCGGTGGGCACGGCGGCCGTCGGCGCCGACTGAGGGCTCGGCGGGGGCGCGGAGGTGGCGGGGGCGGCAGCGGTCGTTCCCTGGGAGCAGCCGGCGAGCGCGAGAACGCTCAGCGCGAAAGCGGCTCCGATATGTCTTGCACGGATCACATGGGGATGCTAAGCGCAGGTCACCGCGATTGTCTACTTTTCCTGTAGGATTTGTACCACTGTCCGGTTGGTAGCACAATCAGGGTATGACATACCTGACCGTGTACACGGACGCCGACGCCCCCGAGACCCTGCTGCGCACCGAGGACCCGGCGGAGGTCGCCGCCGCCCTCAAGGAGATCGACGTTCGGCTGCGCCACTGGCCCGTCGTCGACGGCCTCGCCGATGACGCCGGGCAGGACGAGATCCTCGAGGCCTACCGCGACCAGGTGGCCAAGGTCGTCGCCGAGGAGGGCTACACCTTCGTCGACGTCGCCCAGCTCCACCCCGACGACACTCCCGACTGGGCCGAGCGCGCCGCCGCGGCCCGCGCCAAGTTCCTCAACGAGCACACCCACGACGACGACGAGGTGCGCTTCTTCGTCAGCGGCTCCGGCATCTTCTACCTGCACGTCGGCGGCAAGGTGCACGCCGTGCTGTGCGAGCCCGGCGACCTGCTCAGCGTGCCCGCGAAGACCACGCACTGGTTCGACATGGGCACCACGCCCGACTTCACCGCGATCCGGTTCTTCCACGACGACGACGGCTGGGTCGGCGACTTCACCGGCGACTCCATCGCCTCGCGCATCCCCGACTACGACACCATCGCCGCCGGCCGCTCCTGATCCGGCCATCGCGCGGCCCGTGACGGGGTTTCCCGGCCACGGGGCGCCGAGCGAGGTTGATCTCGCTAACTTTTATATAATAGTATTGATGGCGTCACAGATCATCGACTTTCGGCGGGAACGGATCGATGCGCGTCGGCGGGATCGAGAGGGTGCACTGCTACGGCGGGTTCGCCATCGACGCGCTGGAGGCCGCGAAGGACGCCCTCGGCGGTCGCGAGGTGGTGGCCTGCCGGACGGCGCCGGAGTTCGGCGCCGAGCTCCACCGCGTCGAGGCCGTCCTCGGCTTCGGCATGCCGGTGGAGGACTGGTCCGTGGCCGGGCGGCTCCGGCTCGTCCATCTCATCGGCTCGGGCGTCGACAGCCTGCTCCCGGCGAAGGGCCTGTCGCCGGACGTGCGGGTGGCCAACGCGCGGGGCCTGTCCGCACCGGCCATGGCCGAGTTCGCGATCGCGATGCTCCTCGCCCTGGCGAAGCGGGTGCCCGACGCGCTGGCCAGCCAGCGGGCCCGCGAGTGGCGGCGGCACCCGCCGATGCCGGTCTCGGGCGCGACCCTCCTCGTGGTGGGCGCCGGACCGGTGGGGCGCGAGGTGGCCAAGCGCGGCAGGGCGCTCGGCATGCGCGTGATCGGGGTCCGCCGGACCACGGGCCCGGTCGAAGAGTTCGACGAGACGCACGGCGCCGACCGCTTCGCGGAGCTGGCCGCGCGGGCCGACGCCATCGTCATGGCGGTCCCCGCGACGGCGCGGACGCGGCGGCTGCTGGACGCCGCCGTCCTCGACGGATGCCGTCCCGGCTGCCTGATCGTCAACGTCTCGCGCGGCGAGGTCGTCGACGAGGACACGCTGGCCGTCAGGCTGCGCGCGGGCTCCCTCGGCGGCGCCGCGCTCGACGTGTTCGAAAGCGAGCCGCTGCCGGTCACCAGCCCGTTGTGGGGCGCGCCCAACACCATCCTCACGCCGCACGTGTCGTGGAGCTCCCCGGACTACCCGGCGCGCCTGGCCCGGCTGTTCGCCGAGAACGTCCGGCGCGTCGAGTCCGGCGAACCGGTCGTCAATCCCGTCGACCCCGCACAGGGGTACTAGGTCATGCGCACTGTTCCCTCCTGGTTCCGCGAAGCGCTGGCGTGTCCGGCGGACGAGGGCGACGTGGTCGTCGCCGGAACCCGGATCCACTACCGGGCCTGGGGCCGGAAGGGCCGGCCGGGCATCGTGTTCGTGCACGGCGGGGCCGCCCACGCGCGGTGGTGGGACCACGTCGCCCCCCAGTTCGCCGGCGAGCACCGCGTCGTGGCGCTGGATCTGTCCGGACACGGCGACAGCGACCACGCCGAGCGCTACAGCCACGAGAGCTGGGCCGAGCAGGTTCGCCACGTCGCGGGCGACGCGGGCGACGCGGGGATCGCCGGCCGCCCGATCCTCGTCGGCCACAGCATGGGCGGTCTGGTCTCGCTGCGGGCGGCGCTCTCGTTCGGCGAGCGACTCGCCGGGGTCGTCTGCGTCGACTCCGCGGTGCGCGACGTCACGAATGAGGAGATGTTCATCCGGCGGCAGCGGGCCCTGCGGCAGCCTCGGCTCTACCCGACCCGCGAGGCGGCGATGGCGAGGTTCCACCCCATCCCCGAGGTCGGACGGGCTCTCCAGTACGTCGTGGACCACCTCGCCGAGACGTCCGTACGGGAGACCGAAGCGGGCTGGACCTGGAAGTTCGACCCCGGTCTCTTCGGCCAGAGCTCCCTGACCCCCGGTCAGCTGTTCCCGCCGCGGTGCGAGGTGGCGTTCATCCGCGCCGAGCACGGTCTGCCGAGCGCCGAGGCGGTCCGCCTGATGCACGAGCGGGTGGGCAGCTCGCTGCCGGTCATCGAGATCGCCGACTCGGGACACCACGTCATGCTCGACCAGCCGCTCCCGCTCGTCGCCGCGCTGCGCTCGGTGTTCGCGCGCTGGGACGCGCCTGTCGCGCTGGAGAACGGCGCGTTCGCGAAGGAGGCCTCAGCGAAAGAGGCCTCAGCGCGGGAAGCCTCGGCGCGGGAGGAAGGGCGCAGGTCCGGTGGGAACGGCGCGGCGGGCTTCGACCTGCCGGCACGGCTGAGAGCCGTCCTGGCGGTCGATCCCACGGCCCCGGCGCTCGAACTGGACGGCCGGTGGCACACGTGGGGCGACCTGTCCGCGACCGCCGGCGCGGTCGAGTCGCACCTGCGGCGCGCCGGGGCTCCCGAGGGCGCCAAGGTGGGCGTCGTGATGCGGAACCGGCCCGGCGTGGTCGGCGCGGTGACGGGCGCGCTGATGTCGCGCCGCGGCATCGTCTCGCTCAGCCACCTGCAGCCGGCGGCCGCCCTGGCCCGGGACGTCGCGACCCTCGACCTGGTGGCCGTGGTGGCCGACGAGGAGGACTGGGCGGACGAGGGCCTGCGGGCCGCGGCCCGCGCGGCCGGCGTGCTCGGGCTGTCGGTGCGATCGGATGATCCGCGCCAGGTCGAGGTGATCAGCGAATGCTCGCTGACGCCCGCCGAGATCGGCACGCGGGCGCAGCCGGGAGTCGCGGTGAGCATGCTGACCAGCGGCACGACCGGCCCGCCGAAGCGCGTCCCGGTCAGCTTCCGCAACCTGGAGGCCAGCTTCGCCGGCGCGGCGCACTACGAGTCGGGGCGGCCGTGGCAGGCGCGGCTCCGCTCCGGGGTCGCGATCCTGGTGGCGCCCCTCCTGCACACCAGCGGGCTGTTCCGGCTGCTGCTCAACCTGCTCGACGGCCGCGCCGTGGCGATGCTGGAGAAGTTCACGGTCGACGGGCTCGTACGGCTGGTCAGCGCGTACGACGCGCACGTGCTGGCCCTCACCCCGGCGTCGCTGGCGATGATCCTGGACGCGGACGTCGCCCCGGAGGTGTTCACGCACGTGCGCGTCGTGGTCTGCGGGACCGCGCCGCTCAGCCCGGACGTGGCCGAGCGGTTCGAGGAGAGGTACGACGTCGCGGTCCTGGTCGTGTACGGCGCGACCGAGTTCGCCGGCGGGATCGCGGGATGGACGCTCAAGGACCGGCAGGAGTTCCGCGAGGCGAAGCGCGGCAGCGTCGGACGGGTGCACCCGGGCGTCGAGGTCCGGGTCAGGCACCAGGAGAGCGGTGAGCTGGTGCCGGCCGGCGAGGTCGGCCGGCTGGACGTCCGCTCCGCGCAGTCGGGCGCGGAGCCCGGCACCTGGCAGGAGACGACCGACCTCGCGCGCGTCGACGGCGACGGCTTCGTCTGGGTCGTCGGCCGGACCGACGACGTCATCATCCGCGGCGGGTTCAAGATCTCGACCGGGATGGTCGCCGAGGTCGTCAAGGAGCATCCGTCGGTGCGTGACGCGGCGGTCGTCGGCCTGCCGGATCGGCGGCTCGGCGAGGTGCCCGTGGCGGCGGTGGAGGTCGCGCGCGGGGCGGCGCTCGACCCCGAGTCGCTGACCGCGTGGGTTCGCGGCCGGCTGCCCGCCTACCAGGTGCCGACGGCGTTCGTCGCGGTCGACGCCCTGCCCCGGACGCCGTCGCTCAAGGTGAGCCAGGACCGGCTCAAGGCCCTGCTCGCCGCCGAACTCGGCGGCGCCTAGGTCAGGGGCAGGCAGACGGTCAGCCCGCCCGGCACGGCTCTGGCCTTGAGCCGGTCGGTGGCCTCGCGCTCGCCGCCGTCGAGTTCGTACAGCAGCGGCCTGCCGAAGCGGGCGGAGACCTTGCGGGCGCGGGTGATCCGGACCAGCGGCGAGTCCTCGGAGCGGCCGGTCGCCATGCGGCCGAGCACTCGGGCCCACTGGACCGGCCCCTGGGCGGTGGAGACGCCCACCTCCAGCCAGCCGTCGTCGGGCCGGGCGTCGTCGAACGCCTCGACGCCGCCGGCGATCGTGCCCACGTTGCCCAGCAGCAGGCAGCTCGCGTCGCCGTCGAACCAGGGCTCCCCGTCGACCTTGATCCGCATCGGCACCAGCGGCCCGCCCACGTGCCGGATGGCCGCCTTGACGTAACTCAGCTTGCCGAGCCGGCTCTTGTCCTGCCCGTCGGCGTCGGCGATCATCTCGGCCTCGAACCCGGCCCCGGCCATCACCGCGAAATGCTCGCCGTTCACCACCCCGAGGTCGAGCCGCTCGCGCCGGCCCTCGAAGCCGATCCGGACCGCCTCCTCCAGGTCGGCGGGGATGCCGAGGTTGGTGGCGAACAGGTTGCCGGTGCCCGCGGGGAGGATCGCCATCGGCACGCCGGAGCCGGCCAGCACGTCGGAGCACCGCTGCACCATGCCGTCACCGCCCCAGACGAACACCAGCTCGGCGCCCTCCTTCAGCGCCCTGCGAACCTTCTTCGGCGCCTTCTTGCTCTTGGGCACCTCGTACCAGAGCAGGTCACCGATGTCCTGCTCACTGATCAGGACGCGCAGCCTGTCCAGGCCCGCGCCGAGGGTCTTCTTGCGATGCGCGACGACCGCGATGGTGGGAGACATGCACCGGGACTACCCTCCGGCGCGGTTTTCACCGGATCTTCTTCGGCGCGTCGGATGAGGACTCACCGGCGTCCTTCCGGGTAGCGATGAGCGAATGCGGAACGAGGACCGGTCTCCATCAGACATCAGAGCCGACCGCGGCCTGGGGGTGCGCCTGGGAGTCGCGAGCGTCGCGATCGTGCTGGCCATGATCCCGTTCACGCTGCTGCTCGTCGTCGCCAAGATGCCGCTCAACCGGCTGGACGCCCAGGTCGCCCACAACCTGCACGCGTGGGCGCTCGACCATCCCGTGATGACCAATGTGCTCATCGTGTGGACCGACCTGTTCGGGCCCTGGCCGTGGCGCATCGCCGTCGCTGTCTACGCCGGCTGGCTGTTCTACCGGGGCGCCCCGAGGGTGGCCCTGTGGGCGGTCACCACGCTGACCGTGGGCGGCCTGCTCGGCCTCGCCCTCAAGGTCATCGTCGCGCGGTCCCGGCCGCACCTGCCCGATCCGGTGGCACTGGCGCCCGGTGATTCCTTTCCCTCGGGCCACGCGGTGAACGTGACCCTGGGCGTGGGAGTGATCATGCTGCTCGTGCTGCCCTCGCTGCCCCGGTGGGGGCGGCGCGTCGCCTGGGCCGTCGGCGCCTTCGTGGTGCTCTCGGTCGGCTACACCCGGATCGCCCTCGGCGTGCACTGGGTGAGCGACGTGGTGGCGGGGACCGTGCTGGGCGTGGCCGTGGTGGCCGCCACGGCGGTGGCGTTCGAGACGTGGCGGCGCGAGCAGGGCCGCAGGCCCGCGACACCGCTGACCGAAGGAGTGGAACCCGAATCCGTGAAGGTGACTCATGAGCAGAACTGAGCATGTGAGGTACTACGCGCTGACCGTCGTCTTACCGCTGCTGCTGATGCTCGGCGTGACGTACGGGATGGGCAGGCTGATCCTCGCGCTGCGCACCGGTGAGGCGTCCGCCAACCGCGACCTGGCCGCCGAGCGCACCTCGCTGTGGAACACCCTGACCGACTTCGGCAGCAGCCTCTCCGACACCCCGTACATCGTGGGGTTGACCGCGATCGCCGCGATCGTCTTCAGGCTCGTCTATCACCGCTGGCGGGAGTCGATCTTCCTGATCGTGGCCGTCTGGAGCCAGTCGCTCATCTTCCTCGCCACCACCGTGCTCGTCGAACGGAGCCGCCCGCCGGTGCGGCATCTCGACCCCGCCCCGCCCACCTCGAGTTTCCCCTCGGGTCACACCAGCGCCGCCGTGGCCTTCTACTGCGGGCTCGCGCTCGTCCTGGCCACGCACATCCGTAACCGGACGCTCCGGGTGGCGATCTGGACGCTCGGCCTCGCCGCGCCGCTCATGGTCGCCGTCTCCCGCCTGTACCGGGGCATGCACTTCCCCACCGACGTCGCCTGGGGCCTGCTGCTGGGCGCCGTCTGCGTCCTCGTGGCCGCCCGCTCCATCCTGTTCCGCCGCGACGAGGGCCGGCTCCGGCCGGCCTCACGCGGCGGGCCGAAGCGGGTCGCGTCGTCAGGCGGCGCCTGAGGCCGTGAGACGGGCGAGCTCATCGCTCAGCCGGGCGGTGAGCTCGTCCAGGTCGGGCACCCCGTCGGGATCGGCGATGAGGCTGATCGCGAGCGTGCCCGCGTAAGACAGGATCTCGAAGGTCACCGTCACGTTGCCGTTCTCGGCGACCGCCACGGGGATCACCTGGCTGATGGTCGCGCCGGCGAAGGCCAACGGCTGCTCGGGCCCGCGCACGTTGCTGACCAGGGTGTGGATGCGCCGCTGGCGGCGGAGATACCAGCGGTAGAGGCCGATCGCGGCCAGCAGCCGGAACATCGGGCCGAACAGGCCGGCCGCGAAGCCGTCGACGGCCGCCTTCCTGCGCTCCGCCAGCAGGGCGGCGTTCTTCACCAGCCGTTCCTCGGCGGTGCCGGTGACGGGCAGGCGGGCGATCAGCACACCGAACCGGTTGCCGAGGTCGGTGGAGGTGGCACTGCGCCGGACGGACACCGGCACCGAGACCGACAGCGCGCCGACGCGCTCGCCACGCCGTTCCAGCAGGCTGTGGAGCGCTCCGGTGACAGCCGTCAGCAGAACGTCGTTCACGGTGCACCCGTGACGGTGCGCCGCGGACCGCACCGCCGCCAGGTCCGCTCGTACGACGGCGAGCCTGCGCCGTCCGCCGGTCGGCCGCAGCAACGAGCACCGCGCGACGGGCTCCGGCCGCATCCCGCCCGTCGCGGCGGTGGCGGCCCTGGCCCCGCGCCAGAAGGCGCGCGGCCGCGCCAGGGCCCGCAGGCGCTCGGCGAGCGCGTCGGCGGCGAGGCGCCGCAGGGGTGGCGGGCGCCGGGGGAAGCCCGCTGGAGCGGGCCGTTCGGCCTGGTCGACGAGCGCCGCGAGCAGAGCGAGTCCGCCGATCCCGTCGGCCAGCACATGGTCGAGGACCACGATCAGCGCGACCGCTCCGTCCTGCAGCCCGGTGACGAAGGTCGCCGTCCACCGCGAGGGCGGCAGGGGGCCGGTCAGCACGGCGGCGGCCACGTCCAGCAACGCCCGCTCGTCCCCCGGCGAGGGGCAGGTGAGCTGCCGCACGTGCAGACCGATGTCGAATCGGGGGTCGTCCACCCACACCGGGCGGCCGCAGCCGAAGGGCACGGGCACCAGTCGGCGCCTCAGCCGCGGCACCGACCGGATCCGGTCGGCGAGCGACGCCATCGCCTCCGCCACCTCGAACTCCGGTCCCGCCTCCAGCACCAGGACCGCGCCGGCCCGCTGGGACAGCGACGGGCCCGACCCCATGGCCAGCATGGCCACGTCCGATGGGCTGGCACGGTCGATCATCGGCCCCTCCTCCGGCTGTGTGTCGGCTCGCCGCCGACGTGTGGTCAGTGGTGGGAGTCGGTCGTCGGCCGCCTGATCTCGTCCCGCATCAACCGTGCTGCTCCTGGCTCGCGTACGGCAGTGCCGTAGGTCTTCGAAGCGAGGGGACCTTCGTCCTGCCTACCGCCGCCTGACGACCTGGGGAACTATTGGCGGTGGCTGCGGCTGAGATGTCACTTGCAGCAGATGCAACGAAATCGTATAGTCCGATATCGTGAAAATCGAGTCCACGCCATCCGAGTGGTCGGCACTGCTCGCGCTGCAGCGGGCTACCCACGCCACCCTGCAGACGCTCGCCGCAGAGCTCGTCGACCTAGACCTGACCGCCTCCGAGATCAATGCGCTGGCCAACCTTGCCGACGGCCAAGGGCGAACCGTGTCCGAACTGGGCGCGGCCGTGGGCACCCGCCCCACCACGCTGACCAGCGTGCTGGACCGCCTGGAACGACGCGGCCACATCACCCGCGGCACCCGGCCGGGAGACCGCCGGGCAGTGCTCATCGAGCTCACCTCCTCCGGTCGCCTGACCGCCATCACGATCCGACAGGCCGTCACCGACCTGGAGCACCGCGCGCTCGGCAACCTGCCCGCCGACGCGATCGCGGGCCTGCGCGCCGGCCTGCAAGCCCTGACGGAAGTGTCCTCATGACCCCCCACCCCCGGGGGACGCAGGCCAACAGCGCCTCCACCTTCGAAGCGTTGATGGCCGAGGTAATGGCGACCGCTGAGCGGTTCGGTCACCGGGAGCATGTCCACCTGACCTGGCTGGCCGTGCGACGGTGCGGCGTGCCGGCAGCGGTCGACCTGGTCAGCGACGGCATCCAGCGCACCGCCCGCTACGCGGGCGCGCCGCAGAAATACCACGCGACCATCAGCCGCGCCTGGGTAGAACTGGTCGGGCACCACGCGGCCGAACTCGGCGAAGGCGACTTCCCCGCGTTCGCCGACCACCACCCCGCGCTGCTCGACAAACGCCTGCTGACCCGCTTCTATCGTCCGGCAACGCTGGCCAGCCCACAGGCGAAGACCGGCTGGGTCGAGCCCGACCTTGCCCCGTTCCCCTGGCAGAACGCGCCGCGACCGCAATCGCTGCCAAGGCCGTAACAGGCCATGTGCGGTTGGAGCCTGGCGGCTCCGCGGCCCCAGCAGGAAGTGGCGCCGGTGCTGTCGATTCCGGTGCCGGAGGAATCCCGGTGAGCGGGATCGCGGTCGAGAGGGCCGCGGCCGGCTTGCTCTGCTGTCCAGCGAGGCGGCGGCGTGCGCCCCGCGACCGCGAGGAGAGGACCGTGCCAGAGGTGAGCAGCCGTGAGGATCCCGTGGGCGCGCTGGCGGACGACCGTCCGGCGGGCCAGGTCACGTTCGCGGAGCTGATCGAGGCGCGGGCGGAGGACGACCGGGCCGGGCTGAAATTCGAGGACCGGTGCTGGACCTGGCGGGAGGTCGTGGCGCAGGCGCGGGCGCGGGCCGGGCTCGCCCGCGACCTGCGCCGGCCCGGCCCCTGGCACGTCGGGCTGCTCCTGGACAACACCCCCGAGCACCTGTTCTGGCTGCTCGGGGCGGCGCTGGCGGGGGCGGCCGTGGTCGGGATCAACCCGACCCGCCGGGGCGCCGAGCTGGCCGCCGACATCGACTTCACCGACTGCGGGCTGATCGTCACCGAGCCCGCGCGGCGGCCGCTGCTGGACGGGCTCGACCTGGACCGCCCGCCCGGCCGGGTGCTGGTCACCGGCATCGAGGAGTACGCGCGGGCGCTCGCGGACGCCTCTCCCCTGGGCTCCGGCGACCCGCGGCCCGAGCCCGGCACGATCTTCTCGCTGGTCTTCACCTCCGGCACCACCTCCGCGCCCAAGGCGGTGATCTGCAGCCAGGGCCGGCTCGGCCGGATCGCCGTGCAGCAGCGCGAGCGCAGGGGCCTCGGCCGCGACGACGTCTTCTACGTCGTGATGCCGATGTTCCACTCGAACGCGATCATGGCGGGCATCGCCCCCGCCGTCAGCTCCGGCGGCTGCGTGGTGCTGCGCCGCAGGTTCTCCGCCTCGGCGTTCCTGCCCGACGTACGCCGCCACGGCGTGACCTTCTTCAACTACGTCGGCAAGCCGCTGCACTACATCCTGGCCGTGCCGGAACGGGAGGACGACGCCGACAACCCGCTGCGGATCGCGTTCGGCAACGAGGCGTCCGAGCGGGACATCGCGGAGTTCGGCCGGCGGTTCGGCTGCGCCGTCATCGACTCGTACGGCTCCAGCGAGGGCGAGATCCGGATCAGCCGGGTGCCGGGGACACCGCCCGGCTCGCTGGGCGTCGCCGAGGAGGGCACGGTCGTGGTGAACCCGGAGACGATGGAGGAGTGCCCGCGCGCGGTGTTCGACGAGCACGGCGCGCTGCTCAACGCCGACGAGGCCATCGGGGAGATCGTCAACAAGGCGGGGGCGGCGGTGTTCGAGGGCTACTACCGCAATCCGGAGGCGACGGCGCGGCGGATCCGGGGCGGCTGGTCCTGGTCGGGTGACCTCGCCTACCGCGACGCCGCGGGTTTCTGGTACTTCGCCGGCCGCGACAGCGACTGGCTGCGGGTGGACGGGGAGAACTTCGCCGCCGCGCCGGTCGAGCGGCTGCTGTCGCGGTTCGGGGCGTTCGCCGACGTGGCGGTCTACGCGGTGCCGGATCCGGACGTCGGCGACCAGGTGATGGCGGCGGTGGTGCTGGCGGAGGGGCGGGAGTTCGACCCGGGCGCCTTCGGCGTGTTCCTGGCCGGTCAGCCGGATCTCGGCACGAAGTGGCCGCCGAGGTTCGTCCGGGTCACCGCCGAGCTGCCCCGCACGGCCACGAGCAAGGTGGTCAAGCGCTCGCTGCGGGAGGCGGCCTGGCGCACCGCCGATCCCGTGTTCGTCCGGCCCGGCACGGCTCTCACGTACGAGCCGTGCCCGTTGGACGATCAAGGCACCCCGGGCTCCTTGTCCATGTGAGGACCTGCGGCGACGCCACGCCACTGACGTTCAGCGGTCAGCGCCGACCTGGACCTCCAGCAGTGACACGAGCTGATTCAGCCCGTCGATGATCTGTGCACGCTGCTCCTGGCTCATCCCTCCGAGCAGTCGCGCCTCGATGGCGAGCTGCTCCGGAAACAATGCGTCGACGACCTTCTCCCCCTCTTCGGTGAGCCGCACAAGTGCCGCCCGCCGATCGGCTGGATTGGCCTGGCGCACGATGTAACCGCGCCGCTCGAGCTTGGCGAGCGTCTTGCTCAGCGCCGCCGGCGACCGGCCGATCTGCTTGGCGAGTTGCCGGGCGATGGTCGATTGCGCGGTGGTGCGAAGTTTGAGCATCACATCCAGCTCGGGCGAGGTTACCTGGGCGCCGTCGAAGAGCGGCTCAATGGCCAGATTGAGCAGAGCCTGAGCACGTTTGAGAGGCGCAACGACCTCCATCGAGGAGGTGTCGAGCTCGGGGTGCATGCGTTTCCACTGTTCACACGCACGTGGGACGGGGGCTTGCACTGGCCCTCCAAATCGTTAACCTATGAACTATTGGTTTCCGTTAACCAGTGAACTACTTACGATCCTATCCTCGGAAGAGGCAGCTCAACCATGCCCCAGAACACCGCCCCCTCGTCGGTCCGCACCAGGCGCCTCCTCCTGGTGCTCGCCGGGCTCACCGCCGTCGCCCCGCTCGCCACCGACATGTACGTTCCCGGCTTACCCACTCTTGCCGCGACCCTCAGGGCCTCCGACTCATCGGCACAGGTCTCGCTGACCGCCTTCCTCCTCGGCCTGGCCGTCGGCCAACTCCTGCTGGGGCCGGTCAGCGACGCGCTGGGGCGGCGCCGCGTGCTGCTCACTGGCGCGGCACTGTTCACCGCGTTCTCCGTCGCCTGCGCGCTCGCACCGAATATCCATGCGCTCAATGCCGCCCGCCTGCTCCAGGGCATCGCGGGCGCGGCCGGCCTGGTGGTGGCCCGCGCTGTGCTGACCGACCGCTACCACGGCACGGCCGAGGCGGCCCGGCACTTCGCGGCCCTTTCGGTGATCGTGTTCGTGGCCCCGGTGGCCGCACCCGTGCTCGGCGGCGCGATCTTGAGCGTCGCCTCCTGGCGGGTGGTCTTCGCTGCTCTCGCGGCCTTCGGCGTGCTGCTCATCGTGGGCACCCTGGCATGGGTGCCGGAGAGCCTGCCCCTTTCGGCCAGGCGACGAGGCGGTGTGCCGGGCACGCTAAAGGCTGTCGCCGCCCTGCTGCGCGAACGCGCCCTCGTCGGGTATCTCCTGGCCTCGTCGTTGGCCAGCGCCGCCCTGTTCGCCTACATCGCCGGCTCTCCATTCGTCTTCCAAGGCGTGTACAGCCTGTCCGCCACCCAGTACAGCCTGGTGTTCGCCGGCAACGCCTTGGGCATGCTCGCCGCCGGGCTGGCCTACGGCCGTCTGTCGGCACGCATGCGCATCGAGGCTCTCCTCGGAACGGGCCTCGTCCTGGCCCTGGCGGCCACAGCCGTGCTGGCCGTGGTGCTGTTCGTCACGGGCGGCGCCTTCAGCGTGACATGGGCCTGCCTGTTCCTGGCCGTCGTCGGCCTTGGCGTCGCCCTGCCCGCCGGCGTGACGATCGTCCAGTCGCTCGGCCACCGGGCGCCCGGAGCCACTTCGGGTTTGATCGGCGGCGGCCAGTTCCTCCTCGGCGCGGCGGCCTCACCGCTGACAGGGCTCATGGGAACCGTCAGTCCACTGCCGATGACCGTGTTCATGCTGGCTGTTCTCGCGCTGGCCGCGCTGGCCGTGGTCGCGGCCGGACCTCATACGCCCGGACCGAAACCGTCCAGCACGCCCAGCGAGCCCGTCATGCTCCCCTCACAGAACGCGTCGGACACCAGCACCGGCTGACAGACCCGCTACAGCGAGAAGCCGACTCCGTGAACACCGGATCCGCAGGGGCTCCCGGCGGACAGGACGCGGCTCAGGTCCTGCCCGCCAGGGCGGTCAGAGGCGCTCGATGACGGTGACGTTGGCCTGGCCGCCGCCCTCGCACATGGTCTGCAGGCCGTAACGGCCGCCGGTGCGCTCCAGCTCGTGCAGCAGGGTGATCATCAGGCGGGCGCCGGTGGCGCCGAGCGGGTGGCCGAGCGCGATGGCGCCGCCGTTCGGGTTGACCTTCGCCGGGTCGGCCCCGGTCTCCTTCAGCCAGGCCAGCACGACCGAGGCGAACGCCTCGTTGATCTCCACCGCCGCCATGTCGTCGATGGACATGCCGCTCTTCTTCAGCGCGTACGCCGTGGCGGGGATCGGGGCGGACAGCATCCGGATGGGGTCCTCGCCGCGCGCGGACAGGTGGTGGACGCGGGCCCGGGGGCGCAGGCCGTGCGCCTTCACCGCGGCCTCGGAGGCGATCAGCAGGGCGGCGGCGCCGTCGGAGATCTGCGAGGCGACGGCCGCGGTGAGCCGGCCGCCCTCCTCCAGGGTCTTCAGCTTCGCCATCTTCTCCAGGGAGGTGTCGCGGCGCGGCCCCTCGTCGGTGGTGACGCCCTCGAACGGGGCGATCTCCCGGTCGAAGCGGCCCTCGTCGATCGCGCGGACGGCGCGCTGGTGCGACTCGAAGGCGAACGCCTCCATGTCCTCGCGGGAGATGTCCCAGTCGCGGGCGATCATCTCGGCGCCGCGGAACTGGGAGACGTCCTGGCCGCCGTAGCGGGCCTGCCAGCCGCGCGAGCCGGCGTACGGGCCCTCGGTGAGGCCGAGCGCGTCGGTGGCGCCGCGCGAGGCGTAGGCGATCGGGATCATCGACATGTTCTGCACGCCGCCGGCCACCACGAGATCGCTGGTGCCCGACATCACGGCCTGGGCGGCGAAGTGCAGCGCCTGCTGAGAGGAGCCGCACTGCCGGTCGACGGTGACGCCCGGCACCTCCTCCGGCAGCCCGGCGGCCAGCCAGCAGGTGCGGGCGATGTCACCGGCCTGCGGGCCGACCGCGTCGAGGCAGCCGAACACGACGTCCTCGACCGCCGCCGGATCGACTCCGGAGCGGGACATCAGCTGGGTCAGCGCGTGCGCGCCGAGGTCGGCCGGGTGCACGCCGGAAAGCCCGCCGCCGCGCCTGCCCACAGGGGTGCGCACCGCTTCGACGATGTATGCCTCCGCCATCGGAAACTCCTCAGGTTGTCAGGATCCCTTCCAGGACCATCGCTATGTACTGCCTGGCGATCTCTTCGGCGGGCAGTGGGCCGTCGGTTCGGTACCAGCTCGCGGCCACCCACACGGTGTCGCGGATGAAGCGGTAGATCAGTCCGGTGTCGAGGTCGGCGCGCAGGATCCCGTCCGTGACCCCCCGGTCGAGCACCGAGAGCCACATCTCGCGGAACCGCTGCTGCGAGTCGACCAAGTACGAGAAACGCGGATTTGTCGCCAGATGCTTGGATTCGTTCTGATAGATCACCACGGCCGGCCGGTAGCGCTCGATGCACCGGAACGACTCGGTGATCAGCGCCTCGAACGTCTCCCGAGCGCCCAGGCCGGAGGCGATCACCTTGTCGTAGGCGGACCACATGTCGGCGAGGAAGACGGACAGGATCTCGTCGACCATCGCCTCCTTGGAGTCGAAGTGGTAGTAGAGGCTGCCCCCGAGGATGTCGGCGGCGTCGGCCACCTCGCGAACCGTCGTGGCCGCGTATCCCCGTGACGCGAACACCTCGGCGGCGGTCGCGAGCAACTCCGCCCGCCGCCCGGCCCGGGCGGCGGCGGTGCTCTGGGAATCTCGGCGTCGTGCGCTCATCGGAAGGCAGACCTCTCAGGGATGCTGACTGGAGACCGAGACGACCTCTCCGGTCATGTAGGAGGAGTAGTCGCTCGCGAGGAAGACGATAACGTTGGCGACCTCCCACGGCTCCGCGTAGCGGCCGAACGCCTCCCTGCCGGTGAGCTCGGCCAGCAACTCCTCGGTCGTGACCTTGGCCAGGTGCGGGTGCATGGCCAGCGAGGGGGCCACCGCGTTGATCCGCACACCGTACGGCGCGGCCTCGATCGCCGCGCACCGGGTCAGCGCCATGACGCCGGCCTTGGCCGCGGCGTAGTGGGCCTGGCCCTCCTGCGCCCGCCAGCCGATCACCGACGCGTTGTTGACGATCACGCCGCGGCCTCGCGGCTGCATGCGCGCCAGCGCGGCCCGGGTGCAGCGCATCGTGCCGCCCAGGGTCACGTCCAGCACGCGGCCCCACTGCTCGTCGGTCATCTCGACGAGCTTGGCCGTGCCGCCGAGGCCGGCGTTGTTGACCACCACGTCGACCGGGCCGAATCTCTCCTCGGCGGTCGCGAACAGGTGCTGGACCTGCTCCTCGGAGGTGACGTCGCACGGGACCGCGGTCACCGCCGCGCCGTACTCGCCCTCCAGGACCGCCAGGCTCTCCCCGAGCCGGCGCTCGTGGGCGTCGCTGATCACCACCCGCGCGCCCTCCTCCAGCAGGCGGCGCGCGCACGCGCCGCCGATGCCGGTGCCGGCGGCGGCCGTCACCACGGCCACCCGGCCGCGCAGCAGGCCGTGACCGGGAACGTAGGCCGGCGGACCGGCAGGGACCCGCGCCGGGTCCTCCTCCTCGCTGAGCTTCACGTGGTTTACTCTACCAAATAGTTGTTAGAAAGAATGCGAGGGCCCCCATGACCGTGGTGCGCTACGAACGGCGCGGACCCGTGGCGGTGGTCACCATGAACCGCCCCGACTACCGCAACGCCCAGAACTCGGCGATGACCTACGCCCTCGACGAGGCCTTCTACCGGGCCGCCGACGACGACGAGGTCAAGGTGATCGTGCTGGCCGGAGCGGGCAAGCACTTCTCCGCCGGCCACGACATCGGCACCCCCGAGCGCGACGCGCACGTCTCGTTCGAGCGTAAGGCGGGGCTGTGGTGGGACCACGTGGGCAAGGACGGCGCGGAGAGCCGGTTCGCCCGCGAGTCGGAGGTCTACCTCGGGATGTGCCGGCGGTGGCGGGAGATCCCCAAACCGACGATCGCGATGGTGCAGGGCGCGTGCATCGCGGGCGGGCTCATGCTGGCCTGGGTGTGCGACCTGATCGTCGCCTCGGACGACGCGTTCTTCGCCGACCCGGTGGTGCGGATGGGCATCCCGGGCGTCGAGTACTTCGCCCACCCGTGGGCGATGCCGCCGCGGATCGCCAAGGAGTTCCTCTACACCGGCGACCGGATGCCCGCACGGCGCGCGTACGAGGTGGGGATGGTCAACCGGCTGGTGCCCCGCGAGGAGCTGGAGGCGCAGACGCTGGCGCTGGCCGAGCGGATCGCGGCCATGCCGCGGATGGGCCTCGCGCTCACCAAGAAGGCGGTCAACCAGGCCGAGGACCTGCAGGGCATGCACGCCGGCATGGACTCCGTCTTCGGCCTGCACCATCTCGCCCACGCGCACAACGCCGAGACCGCCGCCGACTCCCTGGCCGGGATGGACCCCAAGAGCATGAAGGCGGCCGCCGATGGATCTTGACCTGTCGTCCGTGGAACCGTTCCGCGCCGAGGTGCGCGCCTGGCTGCGCGCCCATGTGCCCGCCGCGCCCCTGCCGTCGCTGGAGACGGAGGAGGGCTTCGCCGCCCACCGCGCCTGGGAGCGCCGGCTGCACGAGGCCCGCCTGTCGGTGGTGTCCTGGCCGGAGGAGTACGGCGGCCGGGACGCGACGCCGCTGGAGTGGCTGGTCTTCGAGGAGGAGTACTACGCGGCCGGGGCGCCGGGCCGGGTCGGCCAGAACGGCATCAACCTGCTCGCGCCCACCCTCTTCCAGCACGGCACTCCCGAACAGCTCGCCCGCGTGCTGCCGCCGATGGCCTCGGGCGAGGTCATCTGGGCGCAGGCCTGGTCGGAGCCCGGCGCGGGCAGCGACCTGGCGTCCCTGCGGGCCACCGCCACCCGGGTCGCCGGCGGCTGGCGGCTGAACGGCCAGAAGACGTGGAGCTCGCGCGCCGCCTTCGCCGACCGGGGCTTCGGCCCGTTCCGCTCCGACCCCGAGGCCGGGCGGCACCACGGCCTGACCTACCTGATGTTCGCGCTGGACGCCGAGGGCGTCACCCGCAGGCCGATCGGCCGCATCGACGGCAAGCCCGCCTTCGCCGAGCTCTTCTTCGACGACGTGTTCGTGCCCGACCACGACGTCATCGGCGAGCCGGGCTCGGGCTGGCGGGTCGCGATGAGCACCACGGGCAACGAGCGCGGGCTCACCCTGCGCAGCCCGGGGCGGTTCCTGGCCGCCGCCGACCGGCTGGTGGAGCTCTGGCAGGCGCACGGCGACCCCGCCGACACCGCGCTGCGCGACCGGGTGGCCGACGCGTGGATCAGGGCCCGCGCCTACCGGCTCAAGGGATTCGAGACGATCTCCCGCACCGAGGACGTGGGCGCGGAGTCCAGCGTCAACAAGATCTTCTGGTCGGAGCTGGACGTGGCGCTGCACGAGACGGCGCTCGACCTGCTCGGCCCGGACGGCGAGCTGGCGGGCGAGTGGCTGGAGGGCTACGTCTTCTCCCTGGCCGGCCCGATCTACGCCGGGACCAACGAGATTCAGCGCAACGTCATCGCCGAGCGCGTGCTCGGCCTGCCGAGAGCGGGGCGGCCGTGAAGTTCATCCTCGACGCCGAGCAGCGGCTGTTCGGCGAGACCCTGGACAAGTTGCTGGCCCAGGCGGGCACCCCCGCCGTGGCCCGCGACTGGGCGGCCGGCCGGCCGGAGCCGGGCCTGGCCCTGTGGCGGTCGCTGGCGGAGGCGGGGCTGTTCGCGGTCGCCGTGCCCGAGCGGGCGGACGGCGCGGGCGTGCTGCCCGTGGAGCTGGTGACCGCGTTCCACGAGCTCGGCAGGCACGGCGTGCCCGGCCCCTACGCCGAGACCTTCGCCGCCGCGGTGCTGCTCGACCGGCTCTCCATCCCCGCCGAAGGCCCCGCCAGGGGTACACCGGACGCCGCGTCGTCCTTCCTCGCCGAGGGAACGGCCGAGGCGTGGCTGTCCGGCGTCGCCGAGGGCACGGTCATGGTGTCGCTCGCGCTGCCCCCGGCCGTGCCGTACGCGCTGGACGCGGACGTGGCGAGCGTGGTGCTGACCGTCGAGGGTGACGAGCTGCGGGCCGCCGCTCCTGGTCAGGTCCGGGAGTCGCTGGACCCGGCGCGGCGGCTGTTCCCGGTCGTGCCGGGCGACGTGCTGGCCGCCGGTCCCGAGGTGTCGGCCGCCGCCGGGCAGGCGCGCGACCTCGGCACGCTGGCCTGCGCCGCGCAGGTCGTCGGCGTCGGGCGCCGGCTGCTGGAGGTGTCGGTGGAGTACGCCGGAACCAGGCGGCAGTTCGGGCGGCCGATCGGCGAGTTCCAGGCGGTCAAGCACCAGCTGGCGAACGCGCTGGTCGAGCTGGAGTACGCCCGGCCGCTGGTGCACGGCGCGGCTCTCGCGTACGGGTCGCCGGACTTCTCCCGTGAGGTGTCGGCAGCCAAGGCGATGGCGTCGGACGCGGCGTACGGGGCGGCCCGGATCGCGCTGCAGGTGCACGGCGCGATCGGCTACACCGACGAGTACGACCCGAGCCTGCTGATCCGCAAGGCCCGGGCGTTGCGCGCGGCCTGGGGCTCCCCCGCCGGCCATCGCGCGCGCGTGATGTCGGCCCTCACCGGCCCCTGACCCGGCCCGGCCGGGATGGCCCGGCCGGGTCCAAGCCCGGCCGGCGTGCCCCGACGACCGCCCCGGACGGCCCCGATGGGGGCGGCCGGGGCGGAGGGGTTCGGCGCGCTCGCCGTGGAGCCGTCGCGGTCCGGAACGGTCATCCCGTCAGGTTGACCGCGTTGGTCGCGGAGTCGTCGCGGCCAGGGACGGTCATCCGGTCAGGTTGGCGTCGAGGCCGCGGATCACGCCGGCGGCCTGGGCGACGATCCCGTCGATCAGCTCCGCGCAGGAGGGCAGGTCGTCGATGAGCGCCACCACCTGGCCGGAGGCGAGCACGCCGAGGTCGGGCCGGCCGTCCACCATGGCCGCCTTCAGCAGCATCGGGGTGTTGGCCGCCATCAGGACCTGCGACCAGGTGAGCTCCTTGCCGTGCTTCATGGCCAGACCGTCGCGGATCATCGCGGGCCACGACATCCCGGAGATCTTCTTGAACCGCGCCGCGTTGCGCACCGCGCGGACCATCCCGGACACCGTGCCCGACCGTTCCAGCCCGTCGACCAGCTTGGTCCGCAGCACCCGGTGCGGCATGCCGTCCACCTGGCGGGTGACCACGGTCTCGGACATGCCGAGGTAGGTCCGCTTGACCGCGTCGGGCACCGAGCTGTCGGAGGTGAGCAGGAATCGGGTGCCCATCGCGATGCCGGCCGCGCCGTACGAGAGGGCCGCCGCGAGCCCGCGCCCGTCGAAGAAGCCGCCGGCCGCGATGACCGGGATGTCGACCGCGTCGACCACCTGGGGCAGCAGCAGCGTGGTGGCGACCGCGCCGGTGTGGCCGCCGCCCTCGCCGCCCTGCACCAGCACCGCGTCGGCGCCCCAGGCCGCGACCTTCTCGGCGTGCCGCCGCGCGCCGACGGACGGGATCACCACGACCCCGGCGTCCTTCAACCTGGCGATCAGCTCCTGGCGCGGGGCCAGCGCGAACGAGGCGACCTTCACCTGGTTCCTGATCAGCAGGTCGATGCGGTCGGCCGCGTCGGAGGCGTCGGCGCGCAGGTTGACCCCGAACGGGGCGTCGGTGCGGGAGCGGACCTCCTTGATCGCGGCGGCGAGCTCGTCGAGGGTCATGGTGGCCGAGCCGAGGATGCCGAGCCCTCCGGCGTCGGCCACGGCGGAGACCAGCCGCGGGCCCGCCACCCAGCCCATGCCGGTCTGCACCACCGGATGGCGGACGCCGGTGAGCCGGGTCAGCGGCGTGTCCAGAACCTGCCCCGTCACGAGCGGACCTCGCGGTCGCGCAGGGAGCGCGGGTCGAGCACCTCGCGGATCAGGCGCAGCTCCTCCTCGGACGGCTGCCGGGTCTCCGGCACGTCGCCCTCGATGACCGGCTCGAACCCGGTGGCGGCCAGGATCTGCTCGACCTCGACCCCGGGGTGCGCCGAGAGCAGCCGCATCGCCCCGTCGGGGGCGCCGAAGTCGAAGACCGCGAGGTCGGTCACCACGCGGCGCAGGTCGTGGAACCGGGCCGCCCCCGGACCGAGCTCGGCGGCCCGGTCGGTGCCGACGCCGCTGACCACGTCGACCTTCGGCACGAAGACACGGGCCGAGTGGCGCGGGATCCAGTAGCTGGTCGGGTTGCAGATCGTGTTGCCGGGCGCGCCGCGCACGCCCAGGAGCTGCGACTTCGGCCGCGCCCAGTCGCCGACGGCGGAGATGTTGGTGTTGCCGTGCCGGTCGATCTGCGAGGCGCCCATCATCACGTGCCGGCGCCCGTTCTGCACCAGCCACAGGTGCTCGCGGAACGGCAGCCAGCCTTCGACCGGGCCGGCCGGCGCGCCGAACGGCACCGGTTCTGCGGTGAGCAGCGCGCCGCCGTCGGTGGTCAGCAGGCCGGGCTCGAACGTGAGCCGGGCCAGCCGGGCGCCCAGGATCGAGCAGGTGCCCATCGCCGCCGCCAGGATCTCGCCGTCGCCCCGCCACGCCTCGGCGCAGGCCACCACGCAGATCTCCGCTCGGGTCGCGCTCATCGTGCCGTCCCTTCCTGCTCCTCGTGCCACTGCCGTACGGCCTGCCGGTAGGCGTCCTCGTCACCGGACAGGAAGCGGTCCTCGAAGGCGGCCCACTGCGTCGGGTCGGCCG
This sequence comes from Nonomuraea sp. CX421, assembly GCF_059358955.1. Taxonomy (NCBI): domain Bacteria; kingdom Bacillati; phylum Actinomycetota; class Actinomycetes; order Streptosporangiales; family Streptosporangiaceae; genus Nonomuraea; species Nonomuraea sp. CX421. The sequence goes on from NZ_JCADBK010000012.1 coordinate 117,550, forward strand.
CCGAGGCGGCGTAGTGCCGCTGGAACGCCTCGTCACGGCCGGAGCCGAGGTCGGTGAAGTGGCCGCCGTCCGGCGTCTCCACCACGCCCGTGACGTGCATGCGGCTGACCAGCAGCGTCTGGGGCGGGCCGCCCAGCTCTCCGGCGGGCACCATCCGCTCACAGGACAGGTAGCAGCGGGAGGCGGCCTTGGCGAACAGGTCGTCCATGTACGGGTCGGGGCCGAGGTAGCGGCCGTTGCCCCGGGTGTCGGCCAGGTCGAGGTGCACGAGCGCCGCGTCCATGGTGAGCGCGGGCACCGCGACCAGCTCCTCCTGGTCCTCGTACGGCGAGCGGACGGTGCGCAGGCCGGGGTTGACCCGCATGACGTCGGAGCCGAGCCCGGCCCGCGTCGGCAGGAACGGCAGCCGGTGCGCCCCGGCCAGCAGGCCGAACATGAACATGCCCTCGTCGTACTCGGTGAACTCGATCGCCCCGCTCTGCCGGGCGGCCCGGAAGTGCGGTTCGAGGGCGACGGAGTCGAGCGTCACGAACGGGGCGACGACCCGGCGGACCTTGCCGGCGGCGCAGAGCAGGCCCACGTCGGGCCCGCCGTACGAGACGAGGGTCAGGTCCTTGAGCGAGGACCGGTGGATCGCCCGGACCAGGGCCATCGGCTTGCGCCGCGAGCCCCAGCCGCCGATCCCGATCGTCATGCCGCTCTCCAGCGAGCCGACGATCTCCTCAACGGACATCACGGCGCCCATCAGCTGCCTCCTTCCGCGACGAAGGCGTCCCGGTGCCGGTCACCGGCGCCCATCAGGTTGAGCTCGTAGGTGAGGCCCTGCTCGAAGCGGTAGCTGCGCTTGACGTCAACGGGGTCGATGCCGTTGAGGGACTCCTTGGCGCGCCGGATCACGTACGGGTCCTTGTCGGCGATCTGGGCGGCCACCTTCAGCGCGGCGTCGCGGAGCCCCTCGCGGGGCGCGAGCTCCAGCACCGAGCCGAACGCGTGCAGCTCGGCCGCCGTGACGTTGCGGCAGGTGTAGACCATGGCGCGCATCAGGTGCTGGGGCACCAGCCGGGCCAGATGGGTGGCCGCGCCGAGCGCGCCCCGCTCGACCTCGGGCAGCCCGAAGTAGGCGTCGTCGGAGGCCACCACGATGTCGGCGTTGCCGGCCAGGCCGACCCCACCGCCCAGGCAGAACCCGTGCACGGCGGCGATCACGGGAACCTCGCACTCGTAGACCGCCGCGAAGGCCGCGTAACACCCCCGGTTGGCCCCGACCAGCGCTTCGAAGCCGCTGGTGGCCTGCATCTCCTTGATATCGACGCCGGCGTTGAAGCCCCGGCCCTCGGCGCGCAGCACGACCACGCGGGTCCCGGGGTCACGTCCGGCCTCTCGTACGGCGTCGGCCAGGTCGAACCAGCCCCGCACGGTCAGCGCGTTGACCGGCGGCACGTCCATCACGACCTCGGCGATGCCCTCGCCGTGGGTGCTGGTGGAGATTCCCATAAGCTACCTTTCGACCTAACATTTGTTAGAAACTAAGCTAGCAGAGCGGCCCGTTTTCCTGAACGCCGCCCGATTTCTCCGTAGAACCGCAAGGAGCCTGAGCATGATCTGCGAGGACCGAGTCGTCATCGTGACCGGCGCCGGGCGCGGCCTCGGCCGCGCGCACGCGCTGGAGTTCGCCCGGCAGGGCGCCCGGGTCGTGGTCAACGACCTGGGGGTGGGCCCCTCCGGTGAGGGCGGGTCGGACGGCCCGGCCCAGACGGTGGCCGAGGAGATCCGCGCGCTGGGCGGCGAGGCGGTGGCCGACCGCTCCGACATCGCCACCGAGGAGGGAGCGCGACTGCTGGTGGCGAGCGCGCTGGAGCACTTCGGGCGGCTCGACACCCTGGTCAACAACGCCGGGTTCGTCCGCGACCGGATGCTGGTCAACCTGTCCGAACAGGAGTGGGACGCGGTGACGCGGGTCCATCTGAAGGGGCACTTCCTGCCGCTGAAGCACGCCGGGCTGCACTGGCGGGCCGAGTCCAAGGCCGGCCGGCCGGTGGACGCCCGCGTGATCAACACCTCTTCCGGGGCCGGTCTGCTGGGCAGCGTCGGGCAGGGCAACTACTCGGCCGCCAAGGCGGGCATCGTGGGGCTCACGCTGGTCGCGGCGGCCGAGCTGGGCCGCTACGGCGTGACCGTCAACGCCATCGCGCCGGCCGCACGCACCCGGATGACCGAGGAGGTCTTCGCGCGGACGATGGCGGCCCCCGAGGAGGGCGTGTTCGACGCCATGGCGCCCGAGAACGTGTCGCCGCTGGTCGTCTGGCTCGGCTCCGCCGAGTCCAAGGACGTGACCGGGCGGGTCTTCGAGGTCGAGGGCGGCCGGATCTGCGTGATGGAGGGCTTCCGTCACGGCCCGGCCACCGACAAGGGCGCGCGCTGGGAGCCGGCCGAGCTGGGCCCCCGGATCGCCGCCCTTCTCGCCGACGCCACCCCGCCGGAGCCCGTCTACGGCGCCTGACCGGTCAGCCTGCGCTCACGTTCTCGCGGGACAGGCGCAGCCCTGTCCAGGCGATGACGACGAGCGCGACGGTGAGCGCGACGGCGAGATGGCCGGTCGCGCCGAAGGCGGAGGCGAACGCGCTCCTGGCCGCCTCGGTGACGGCGACCGCCAGATCGGGCGGAAGGTGCCGAGCCGCGTCCTGGGCGGCCGTGATGCTCTCCCGCGCCGCGGCGGCGCTGCCGGCCGGGAGGGCGTCCGGAAGCAGGTCGCCGACCGTCAGCCGGTACACGACGGTCACGACGCTGCCCGTGCCCGCGATCCCCAGCGCGACGCCGAGCTCCCCGCTGGTCTCCGACAGCGCGGCGGCCGATCCGGTCCGGGCCGGCGGAGCGGAGCCGACGACCAGGTCCGTGGTCAGCACGGTGGTGGGGCTGAGGCCGAGCGCGGCCAGGGCCGCGCCGGAGATGAGCATCCACACCGGCCCGTCCGCGCTGACCTGACTGAGGGTGAGGAACCCCGCGATGGAGACGGCCGCGCCCGCGACGATCACCGTTCGGACCCCCCAGCGGGCGGCCAGCATCGGCGCCGTGAGCGAGCCCGCGATCGCCAGCAGGGCGACGGGCACGGTCAGCAGTCCCGCGCGCAGCGGCGAGAGGCCGGCGACGAACTGCAGGAACTGCGGCGTCAGGAAGCTCACCCCGGTGACGGCGAAGATCCCGACGGTGAGCAGGGCCAGGGCCGTACGGAACGCGCGGGCGCGGAAGAGGGTCAGATCGACCAGAGGGTTCGCGAGCCGGCGCTGGCGGCGCAGGAAGACGACGGCGAGCAGGACGCCGGCGACCGGCACGACCACCGCGTGCGCCTGCGGCCCGGAGCCGGCGAGTTCCTTGAGGCCGTACACGAGGGCGAGCATCGCCGCGATGGACAGCGCCACGCTCAGCGGGTCCACGGGCGCCTCCTCCTCGCCGCGGCTCTCCGGCAGCAGGCGCGGACCGAGCAGCACGACGAGCGACATGATCGGGATCGCGATCACGAAGACCGATCCCCACCAGAAGACCTCCAGCAGCGCGCCGCCGATGAGGGGGCCGAGCGCGATGCCCGCCGAGAAGGTGGTCATCCATACCGCGATCGCCGTGGCGCGCTGGCCGTCGTGGTGGAACATCGACCGGATCAGCGCGAGCGTCGAGGGCATCAGCGTGGCGCCGGCGACGCCGAGCGCCGCCCGCGCCGCTATCAGCATCACGGGACCGGTCGCCAGCGCGGCGCACAACGACGCGGCGGCGAAGGCACCCGCGCCGATGAGCAGCAGGCGCCGGCGGCCGATCCGATCGCCCAGCCAGCCCATGGTCACCAGACAACCAGCGATCATGAAGCCGTAGACGTCGAGCACCCACAGCCACTGCGTGGCGGTGAGGCCGAGGTCGTCCGCGATGTGCGGGGCGGCCAGGAACAGCACGCTGGCATCGATCGCCAGCACGAACAGAGGTAAGGCCAGCAGGCCGAGCCCGGCCCACTCGCGTCCGCCCGCCCGCCGCGCCGCTTCCACCATCACATTTCCCCCTATTTCGATCCGATACGGACCGTATCGTAAGAGAGGGTGAGAAACTACGTCAATGACCAAGCACGCAGGCGGACGACCGCGCGACGCGCTCATCGACGAGGCGGTGTTGCGCGCGGTGTCGGATCTCCTGGACGAGGAGGGCTACCGGGCACTCGCGATCGAGCAGGTGGCCAAGCGGGCCGGGGTCAGCAAAACGGCCGTCTACCGGCGCTGGCCCAGCCGCCAGCTCCTCGTGCTGGCTGAGCTCGAACGGCGCATGGGCGAGGTGGAGCCTCCAGCGACCGGATGCGTCGTCTGCGATCTGAACGAGGCGCTGACGCTGTTCGCGCGCACCTTCAGGTGCATGGGCCCGGAGATCTTCTCCCCGTTGCTGGCCGACTGCGGCGCGGACCCCGACCTGCGGCAGCGCTTCCTGGACACGCTGTTCGTCCCGCCGAGGACGGCCGTGCGCGATACCCTGCGACGCGCCCGGGACCGCGGCGACCTGCGCGAGGACCTGGATCTCACCATGGCGGTCGACTCGCTGGCCTCGCTCGTCTTCTACCGGCTGCTGTTCGGCCACGCGCCCGTCGACGAGGCCGCGATCGAGCGGGCGGTCGACGGGCTGCTGCGGGGCCTCGCCCGCGACTTCGACACCCTCGCCAGGACCGCCGACGCCCACTCCCGCACGCCTGACCGGTGAGCGGCCCACCGATCCGCCACCACCCAAGGTGCGGCCAATCGACCGCATAATTCCCCGCTTTGCGGACTAATCTGCTCATATGCGTGATCATGTGATTGTTAGCCCGACCGATATCAAATCGGCAGGCGCGAGATGCGCCGAGGTGGGGAGGGTGCTCGAAGAACATGCTCGCGTGTTCCGGGACGACGCGGCTCCTACCCCAGGGTGCTTCGGTCTGGTGGAAGGCGCATCCCGAGAGCTCGACGTCAACTACCTGGACTTCCACACCGAGGTGAGCGAATACGTCACCGATCTTCACCAGAAGCTGACCGCGGCGGGCACGGCTCTCATGCGCATAGGCCGCCTTCAGGAACGCGTCGAGGCGCACCAGCGAGAGCGAATGGACCGGCTTTCCGATGGCGACTGACGGGGAGGCACTAACGGCCGGCTGCCACCTCGGAAGTGGAGAACGAGGCAATCCCCAAGCCAGCGAGCAAGCGCTTGCGTCTGATCTCGTGAGGAAGGGAATGCATGGCCGAGTGGTACGACAGCCCTCTGCAGCTCCTTGAGACGCTCTACCACGCGATACGTCGTATGGGCGACGACCAGGACGTGCACCGCCTGCATACCATGGCGTGGGCCTGCCATGAGATGCGGCTGGCGCTGGCGAAAGCGGACACCGAGATCAAGCTAGCGGAACGCCGGCTCGCGACGTGGCAGGGGCCGAGCGCGATCGATTTCAGGCAGACGTACGCCACCCTTCTCGACCCCGAATTCCGAACACAGGCGATCAGCCAGCTCACCACGGCCCGCACCATCCCCGGATCCGCCGCCGATGTGTCGGTCGAGACGCAGAGGGCTCTGGCGGAGCTGATACGAAGCCTGATCATCGCGATCATGACGGCAGTGGCGATCTCGGCTGTCACCGCCGGCCTCAGCAGCCTGGCCGCCTGGGCCCGGTCGGCGAAGACGACCAGCGAGATCGCCGTCGTCGCCACCACGATTCTCGGAAGATTTCGGTTGATCTTCCGTACGCTCGGCGACCTCCTGAGGAGCCTCACGATCACCGTCGGCCGATCACGTGTGGTGCGCGGCCTCGGGACGAAGGTCGGCGACGAACCACAGACCTTCCTCCAGATGGCCCGAGGATCGTGGAAATCGTACTGGCAACTGTATCGATGGGGTTTCTTCGGCAACGTCGCCATCAACATCGTGGCCAACCCGTTCCGAGGACGGAACGCCCTTGACAGGTCTCTCCTGTCGCTCGCCGAGGGCAGCAACTCCGCCATCGTCGCCGGCCTGATCGGGGGGACCGGAGGCATCGGCGCGTTGGCCGCGATGAACCCGTGGAAGCGCAACCTGATCCAGGGGGCCGTCGCCGGCGGTGGTGCCACGTTCTGGAACGACCGAGTCGAGGGCAAGTCGTGGGAGCAGACCGGCAAGGAGGTGGTGTTCGCAGCCGCGTTGGCGGGAGGTCTCAACGTGTTCTATGTCGGCATGGGGGAAAGCAAGTACATGAGCGGAAAGGGCCCCGAGGTCTGGCAAGGTTACTGGAAAGACCTTCCCCCCATGGTGAAGGGCTACGTCATCGGCTTTCCCGGCAACGTCACCATGAGGGTCGCCGTGCCCTGGGCGGCGAAGCCGGAGCCTCTCGACATGCCGGGGCTCAGGCTGCCCGGCGGGCCCGACGCCCCTGATGTCGACTAGCCAGGATCGGAGGCCAGAGCGGGCAGGCCCGCCTTGTCGATCTTGCCGGCCGCGTTGCGCGGGAGGCGGTCGACGAGGACGACCTCGCGGGGCACCTTGAAGTTGGCCAGCCGGTCCCGGCAGTAGGCGATCAGCGCGTCGGGAGCGAGGGCGGCGCCCGGCCGGGCCGCGACGTACGCCCGGCCCACCTCGCCCATCCGGGCGTCCGGCACGCCGACCACCGCCGCCTCGGCTACGCCATCGGCGGCGGCCAGCACCTGCTCGACCTCGGCGGGGTAGACGTTGAACCCGCCCACCACGTACATGTCCTTGGAACGGCCGGTGATGGTCAGGTTGCCGCGTTCGTCGAGCCGGCCCCGGTCGCCGGTCACCAGCCAGCCGTCCCTGATCGTCGCGGCCGTCGCCTCCTCGTCGTCGAGGTAACCCAGCATCACGTTGTGGCCGCGGACCAGCACCTCGCCGTCCTCCCCCACCGGCAGGGGCTCGCCGGCGGCGTCCGCCACGCGCACCTCCACGCCCTCGATGGCCCGCCCGGCGCTGCCGGCCACGGTCTCGTCGTCGTCGTCAAGCGAGCAGGCGGTGACCGTGCCGGACGCCTCCGTCAGCCCGTACGCGGTGATGACCTCGGGGAACAGCTCGGCCCGCATCCGCTGGACCAGGGCCACCGGCACCACGGCCGCGCCGGTCACCGCGAGCCGCAGCGACGACAGGTCGTAGCGGTCACGTTCGGGCGCGTCGAGCATCGTGATGTAGATGGTCGGCGCGCCGGGCAGCACGGTGATCCGCTCGGCCTCGATCAGCCGCATCGTCTCCGCCGCCTCGAACACCGGCTGGAGCACCATCGTGGCGGCCCGCAGCAGGCAGGCGAACACTCCGGCCTTGAAGCCGAAGGTGTGGAAGAGCGGGTTGACGATCAGGTAGCGGTCGGCGTGGTGGAGCCCGTTGCGCTCGCTCCAGGCCAGGTAGGTGCGGACGTTCTGGCGGTGCGTGCACATGACGCCCTTGGGCCGGCCGGTGGTGCCGGAGGTGAACAGGATGTCGGCCACGTCGTCGGGACGCACCGCGGCGGCGCGGGCGACCGCCTCCTCCTCGGGGATCCCGGCCGCCCCGGCGACGAAGTCCGCCCAGGGCATCGCCCCCGGCCGTGCCTTGTCGTCGTACGTCACCACCGCCGACAGGTCGGGCAGCCCGGCCGCGCCGTCGCCCTCGGCGGAGGGCAGGCCGAGCATGGCGAGGTAGGAGTTGCCGAGGAAGCCGTCCTCGACGAACAGGAACCGGACCCGGCCGCGGCCGAGCAGCCAGCGCGCCTCCTCGCCCTTGTACCTGGTGTTGATCGGCACCACGACCGCGCCGACGCTCATCGCGGCGAGGGCGGTGACGATCCAGGGCAGGCCGTTCGGCGCCCAGATCGCGACGCGGTCCCCCGACCGGGCGCCGAGCGCGAGGAACCCTCGGGCCGCCTCGCGCACCCGGTCCAGCAGCCGCGCGTAGGTCAGCCGGGACGAGCCGTCCACCACCGCCTCGGTGCCGGGGAACTCGCGGGCCGCCCGCTCCAGGACGCCGGGGATCGTCAGTGCCTCGTTGTCGCTCACAACATCCTGCCTTCGCAGTCCGGACGCGGCCCGTCGCGCCACGCGTACGTCACGGCCCCCATGGTGGCAAGTGATCGGGGTTCGGCGGAACAGCCGTCCCGCTGGCCGGTATCCGCTCCCCGCGCCCGGCCGTACGGCCCGTACCCTCCGAGGGATCGTCCGGAGATCGATCCGGGGATCATCCGGTGGACTGTGCGGGAGGACTTCGGTGGATGTGACGCTGGACTTCGGCGGCCGGGCGGTGCTGGTCACCGGCGGCACCAAGGGCATCGGCTTCGAGATCGCGCGGGCGTTCCTCGCCGCGGGGGCCGACGTGGTGGTGTGCGGCCGGGGCGAGCCGGAGACGCTGCCGAGCGCGGACGGCAGGACGGCCCGGTTCGTCGCGGCCGACGTCCGCGACGCGAGCGCCGCCGTCCAGTTGGTGGAGCGTACGGTCGAGCTGCTCGGACGGCTCGACGTGCTGGTCAACAACGCCGGAGGCTCCCCCGACGCCGACGCGGCGACGGTCTCGCCGAGGTTCGTCGCCCGGATCGTGGACCTGAACCTGCTCGCCCCGTTCTACGTGGCCCAGCCCGCCAACCTGGTCATGCGCGCCCAGGAGACGGGCGGCTCGATCATCAACATCGGCAGCGTCTCCGGCGTGGACCCCCAGCCGGGCACCGCCGCCTACTCGGCTGCCAAGGCCGGCCTGCTCATGCTCACCAAGGCGCTGGCGCTGGAGTGGTCGCCGAAGGTGCGGGTCAACCACATCACCACCGGCCTGACCCGTACGGAGGCGGCGGCTGCGGTCTACGGCGAGGACGGCGGCGCGGCGGTCGCCGCGGTCGTCCCGATGAAGCGGATGGCGGTGCCGGCCGACATCGCCGGCGCCTGCCTCTACCTGGCCAGCGACCTCGCGTCCTACGTGACCGGCGCGGACCTCGCGGTGCACGGCGGGGGCGAGTTCCCGGCCCGCTACACGGCCACGCTGACCTGACCGATCCCGCCACGGTCCTGTCGTTCGTGGAGACCTTCACCGGTCGACGGCTACCGGTCGACGACAGGCGCACTGAGAAGGCGGCGAAGCAGTGCTCAGTTGCGCAGGCGGGTGAGCGCCTGCGGGGTCAGGTGGCACGCGAGCTCATCGAGTAGATCCACGATCTTGGCGACGTGGTCCGGGTCGTCCGTGCCCAGGGCGGTCGCCAATGCGACGTCGATCGGCGTCGATCTGACCTCCGCCATGCGGGGGGACGCTTCGGAGGCGGGGCGGATGAGGAGTCGGCGGCGGTCGCGGGGGTCGGGTTCGGTGACCACAGCGCCCGCCTGACGGAGCCGGGCGACCGCTGCGGACACGGCGCTCTGCGGCAGGCCGGTCCGGGTGGCGATCTCGCCGACCGCGCTGCCGGTGTGGGCCCGCACGTCGCTGGCCACGATCAGGACCGTCCGGACGCTGGTGGAGTGCTGCCCGATGCCTTCGGCGGGCAGAGCCTCCTCGCCGATCTTCATCAGGGTCCGCCCCAGCAGGAACAGTTCGACTCCGTTCACGCTACCAAGATACATCAATTCAGATACATCAGAATTGATGTATCAAGTTTGATGCGTTAGGGTCGCTTTCGACCGGGCCGCATAGGCCCCTCCCTCGAAGGGATGCTCATGAACGCCACCAGTACGACGGAGCTACTGCGTGTCCCCGGAGCCACGCTGTACTACGAGGTCCGCGGCACCGGCCCCATCCTGCTCGTCTCGCAAAGCGGCGAAGGCAATGCCGGACGCAGCACTGACCTGGTCGACCAGCTGGTCACCGACCACACCGTGGTGACCTACGACCGCCGCGGCCTGTCGCGCAGCACTCTGGACGACCCGGCGCAGGGGGTGACGCTGACCCAGCACGCCGATGACGTGCACCGTCTGCTGGCCGAACTCACCGACGAGCCGGCGCTGATGCTCGGCTGCAGCCTTGGCGCCTCCATTGGCCTCCACCTGGTCACCCGGCACCCGGAACAGGTCAGCGTGCTCGTCGCCCACGAGCCGGTCACCCCACGGCTGCTCCCCGCCGATCAGCGCGCCCACCACGAACGGGAACTGGAGGAGATCCAGCACGTCCACCGGCGAGACGGCCTGCGGGCGGCTCTCGCGATGATCGCCGAAGTCCTCGGCATCGACCCCGCCCATCCCGGCGCCGAACCCGGCCTCACCCCGCAGCCGATGACTCCGCAGCGGGTGGACAACTTCACCTTCTTCATCGAGCACGACTTCACCGCGGTCATCCGCGACACCCTCGACGTCACCGCGCTGAGAAACACGTCCACTCGCATCATCCCGGCCGCCGGCCGCACCACGCCGACCACCGTCTTCGATCGCAAGTGCGCCGCCGCCCTAGCTGACCTGTGCGGCACGCGACTGCGTGAGTTCCCCGGCGGCCACAACGGCAATACCACCCATCCACGGGCCTACGCCGCCGCCCTGCGGGCCGTCTTGGCGGCCTGACCACCCTCTGGACGGAAAAGTCCGGCGAAGCACGTGCCCGCGTCCGCGCGACCTACTGGTCCACGCCCAGCACCAGGCCGCTGGTGGGGACGCCGGTGCCCGCCGTGACCATCACGTGGCTCACCCCCTCGGGCTGGTTGACCGAGGTGCCGCGGACCAGCCGGACGGCCTCGGCGACGCCGTTCATGCCGTGCAGGTACGCCTCGCCGAGCTGGCCGCCGTGCGTGTTGAACGGCAGCCGCCCGCCCAGTTCGAGGTGGCCGTCGGCGACGAAGTCCCTGGCCTCTCCCCTGCCGCAGAAGCCGAGCTCCTCCAGTTGCGGGAGCACCAGCGGCGTGAAGTGGTCGTACAGGATGGCCGCGTCCATGTCGCCAGGGCCGAGGCCGCTCTGCCCGTACAGTTGCCGGCCCACCAGCCCCATCTCCGGGATGCCGCTGATCGTCGGGCGGTAGTAGCTGGTCATCATGTGCTGGTCGGCGCCCGAGCCCTGGGCGGCGGCGCGGATCACGGCGGGCGGGTGCGGCAGGTCGCGGGCCCGCTCGGCCGAGACCACGACCAGCGCCTGCCCGCCGTCGGTCTCCTGGCAGCAGTCCAGCAGGCGCAGCGGCTCGGCGATCCAGCGCGACGCCTGGTGCTCCTCCAGGGTGATGGGCCGCTGGTAGAACCAGGCCGCCGGGTTGGTCGCGGCGTGCCGCCGGTCCACGACCGCGACCCGGCCGAAGTCCTCGCTGGTGGCGCCGTACTCGTGCATGTAACGGCGGGCGAACATGGCGACCCACTGCGCCGGCGTCGCCAGGCCGAACGGCGTCATCCAGGAGTAGGCGGCGCGGTCGGCGCTGGTGTCCATGGGCCGGTCCGCCTGGCCGAGGCCGTAACGCTCGCCCGAGCGCTCGTTGAACGCCCGGTAGCAGACGACGACCTCGGCGACGCCGGTCGCCACGGCCATGGCCGCCTGCTGGAGCGTGCCGCAGGCCGCGCCGCCGCCGTGACCGACGCGGGAGAAGAAGGTCAGCTCGCCGATCCCGGTGTTGCGGGCGATGTGGATCTCGGAGCTGCTGTCGGCGGTGAACGTGACCATCCCGTCGACGTCGGACGGCTTCAGCCCGGCGTCGGCCACGGCGGCGAGCACGGCCTCGCAGGCGAGCCGCAGCTCGCTGCGGCCCGAGTTCTTGGAGAACTCCGTGGCGCCGATGCCCGCCACGGCCGCGGCGCCGCTGAGCGGATGGGGGCGGCTGCTCATGTCCCGTCCTTGGGGTCTGCGGCCTTGGGGTCTGCGGCCTTGGGATCTATGGCCTTCGGATCGGCGGCCGGCAACCGTACGGCGACGGTGCCGGAGACGTGGACGCCCCGGCCGTTGACGCCGCGCACGGCGATCTCGACCCGCTGGTCCTCGTCGTGCTTGGCGGTGACGGCGCCGGTCAGCACCATCGTGTCGCCGGGGTAGTTGGGCGCGCCGAGCCTGATCCTGATCGCCTTGACGGTGGCGGCAGGACCCGCCCATTCGGTGACATAGCGGTCGACCAGGCCATTGGTGGTCAGGATGTTCATGAACACGTCCTCGGAGCCCCGCTCGACGGCCAGGCCGGGGTCGTGGTGGACGTCCTGGTAGTCGCGGCTGGCGATGGCGGTCGCGACGATCAGGGTGCGGGTCAGCGGGATCGCCAGCTCCGGGAGCGGGTCGCCCACCGCCACCTCCCCGTACGTCCTGGAGGTCGGGTTCACGGCGTCACCGGACCGGTGGCGAGGACGCCGCCGAGGCGGGCCAGGTCGGCGCTCGGCCCGCCCAGGGTTCCGGCGATCTGCCTGGCCCACAGGAAGTGCCGGTGCACGGGGTACTCGACGTCGACGCCGATGCCGCCGTGCACGTGCTGCACCCGGTGGGCCACGGTCAGCCCGGCGTCGCCGGCCCACCACTTCGCGACCAACACGGCGGCCGGCGCGGGGCCCTCCTCCAGTGCGGTCACGGCCTGCCAGAGGCATACCCGCAGGGCGTCGATGTCGATGTAGCAGTCGGCGAGCTGGTGCTGCACCGCCTGGAAGCCGCCCAGCGGGCGGCCGAACTGCCTGCGCTCGGTGAGGTAGGTCACCGCGTGCCGCAGCGCGCCCTGGGTGACGCCGAGTTGCAGGGCCGCCAGGGCGACGGCGGCGCGTTCGAGGGTCCACGCGACGGCTCCGCCGCCGGGTGTCCCGACCGGCTGCGCGGGCGCGCCGGTCAGGGTGAGGTTGCCGGCCAGGTCGTGGGTGGTGGTCTCGGCCCGTTCCCAGACGACGCCCTCGGCGCCGGACTCGACCAGGAACAGCCCCGGCCCGTGCTTGGTGGCGGCTGAGACCAGCACATGACTCGCGCCGAACGGCGATGGGACCACGGCCTTCGTCCCGGTCAACCGCCACCCGCCACCGTCCTGACCGGCGGCGTTCCGATCGGCGGCGTCCCGGTGGGCGGTGCAGGTGGGGTGGGCCGGGTCGGCGGGGCCGAACTCCTCCAGCGCGAGGGTGAGCCGGGAGGTGCCGTCCACCGCTCCGGGCAGCAGGGTCGCGCGCTGCGCGGGCGTGCCGTGCTCGGCGATCACGAGGGCCGCGACGGCGGCCGGCCACAGCGGGACCGGCGCCACGAACCGGCCCTGCTCCTCCAGCAGGACGCAGAGCGCGGCCAGGCCGAGCCCGGCCCCGCCCGCCTCCTCCGGCGCCGCGATCCCGAGCAGGCCCGCCTTGCCCAGCTCCGACCAGAGCTCCTCGTCGAGGTGGGTCTCGGAGCTCTCGACGGCGCGGACGCGGTCGGTGGTGGCGCGGTCGGTGAGGATCTCGCGCGCCAGAGCGCGAACCTCTTCGAGCTCCTCGTCCAGGGTGAAGTCCATCAGTGTTGCTCCTCCTGCGCGACCGGCCGGAACACGGGAAGTGAGAGACCGGGGTCCGCGTCGAGCCAGTCGAGCGTGACCGGCAGGTCGATCTCGACCTCGTCCGGGGTGACGCCGGCCAGGTTGGTGATGAGCCGGGTGCCTTCCGCGAGCTCCACGACCGCAACGACCAGCGGGTACTCGAACGCCGGATGGCGTGGGTGGTGGCTGACCACGAAGCTGTGGACGTGCCCGCGGCCGGACGCCTCGACGGTGTCCCAGTCGAACGAGCCGCACTCCGGGCAGCAGGGGCCGGGCGGATGGCGCAGCGCCGCGCATCCGGCGCAGCGCTGGATGACCAGCCGGTGCTCGCGCGCCGCCTCGAACCAGAACGCGTTGTCCCGGTTCACCGCCGGCCGTGGCCTGAGCGCCTCCGGCGCGGTCTCCGGGGTGTCCGCCGGAGATGGCGGCGTGGGGCGCCTCTGGGGGCGGAAGCGCAGGGTGCGCCAGCGCTGCACCGCGACCGTCTCGTCGTTCTGGTCCGTGTAGGTGCGTACGGTGGTCACGAACCGGCCGGGGCCGAGGGCGGTGACCTTCTCAGGGGAGATCGACTCGACGACCTCCCGCACGCTGACGTGGTCGCCGGGCACCAGCTCGCGGTGGAACTCGAACTCCGAGTCGGTCGCCACCACCGAGGTGTAGCCGCCCTCGCCGAGCAGGGCGACGAGTTCCTCGGAGCCCGGCCCGCCGCTCAGACCCGCCATGGTGGCGGCGTAGCCGCGCATCGTCCATGCCTGCGTCATCGACGCGGGCGCGACGATCCCCGGCCGGCCGCTCGCGCGGGCCGCCTCCTCGTCCTGGTAGACGGGGTTGCCGTCGCCCATGGCCTCGGCCCAGTGCCGGATCATCGGCGCGTTGACCGGGTCGGGACCGGGCCTGGGCGGCACGATCTCCCGGCCGGCGAAGGCCAGCAGCCGCTCCTCGTACCCGTCGCCGCCCGGCGCCCCGGACGCGCCACCGTCACGGACCACCTGCCCGGACGCGCCACCGCCTCCGGCCACCGCCCCGGGCGTGCCGCGGTCGTCGCTGACCGGCTGGGGCGCGCTCACGCTCCACGTCCCATCCGGGGCAGGCCGAGCCCCTGGGTGGCGACCATGTCGCGCAGAACCTCGTTCACGCCGCCGCCGAAGGTGTTGACGATCCCCTGCCGGGACAGCTGCTCGATCTGACCGGCGAGCACGGCGCCCGGTGAGCCGGGCCGGATCCGGCCGGCCGCGCCGAGGATCTGCGACAGCGTCCGCTGCACGTCGATGTGCGTCTCGGTGCCGTAGACCTTGGCCGCGCCCGCGTCGGCGCCGGACAGCGCGTCCCGCGCGACGGCCGCGGTCATCTTCCAGTTCATCAGCCGCATCGCCTCAAGCCGCGCGTACGTGCGCGCGAGGTCGCGTTGCACCCAGGGCAGCTCGATGGCGCCGTTGTCGCGGGCCCAGCCGAGGACCTGCTCCCAGAGCTGGATCATCCGGCCGCCGAGCGCCGCCAGGCCGACCCGCTCGTGGTTGAGCTGGTGGGTGATGAGTTTCCAGCCGCCGTTGACCTCGCCGACGAGGTTGCCGGCGGGCACCCGTACGCCGCCGTAGTAGGTGGCCGTGACGACCATGCCGCCGACGCACTGGATGGGACTCCAGGAGAATCCGGGGGCGTCGGTGGGAACGATCAGGATCGAGATGCCCCGGTGCTTGGGCGCGTCCTGGTCGGTACGGCAGGCCAGCCACACGTAGTCGGCGGTGTTCGCGCCGCTGGTGAAGATCTTGCTGCCGTCGATGACCCACTCGTCGCCGTCCCTGACCGCGCGGGTGGTGAGGGAGGCCAGGTCGGTGCCCGCGTCCGGCTCGGTGTAGCCGATGGCGAAGACGATGTCGCCGGACAGCATGCCGGGCAGGAACCTGTCGCGCTGCTCGGCCGAGCCGTGGCTCATCAGGGTCGGGCCGACGGTGTTGACGGTGACGAACGGGAAGGGCAGCCCGGCCCGCTGGACCTCGTCGAAGAAGACGTACTGCTCCTCGATCGAGCGGCCCTGCCCGCCGTATTCGGCCGGCCAGCCGATGCCGAGCCAGCCGTCGGCGCCGAGGCGACTGGTCACCTCGCGGAAGCGGGGACCTCCCACGCCCTCCTCGCCGGCCCGGCGCCGCTCGTCCTCGGTCAGCAGCCCCGCGAAGTACTCCCGCAGCTCGGTGCGCAGCCGCCGATGCGCGGGGGTCTCGCGCAGATCCATGTTCCGTTCTCCTCCTGAGTTCGCCAAGGCCGTGGGTGGCTAGGGCAGGAACCGCTGTCGTCCGTTGGCGGCGAACTCGGCGCGCAGCGCGGCCTTGTCCTCGCCGGTCATCGGGACATAGTCGGGAGCGCCGCGCCCGGTCCAGCGGTGGACCGGGTCGCCGGTCCGCCAGCCGTCGTGCTGGATCTCCTTCTTGCGCAGCTTGCCGGAGCCGGTGGCCGGCAGCGTGTGGGAGACCCGGACGAAGCGCGGCGCCCCCTTGGTGCCGAGGTCTGCCTGCTCCGCCAGGAAGGCGGGCAGGGCGAGGTCCTCGAAGGCGGTGCCTTCGGGGATCTCGATGGCGGCCATCACCTGGTCGCCGGAGCGCGGGTCGGGCACGGCGAAGGCCGCCGCCGCCACGATCCGCGGGTGCCGGCGCAGGACGCGTTCGGTGAGCAGGGCGGAGATGTTCTCGCCGTCCACCCGGATCCAGTCGCCGGAGCGCCCGGCGAAGTGCAGGTAGCCGGCCTCGTCGAGGTAGCCGAGGTCGCCGGTCCAGTACCAGCCGTGGCGGACCCGTTCGGCGTCGGCGGCGGCGTTCTTGTAGTAGCCCTCGAACCTGGCCGCGCCGTCGACGTCCACGATCTCGCCGATGGCCGCTTCGGCGTTGGTTACCCGGCCGTGCTCGTCGAGCAGCGCGGGCGGGCAGGTCTCCCGGGTCTCCGGGCAGACCACTCTGACCCCGGCGTGGGCGGGCCTGCCGAGCGCGCCCGGCGGCCCCTCCGGGGCCAGTTCGATCAGGCCGGAGCCCTCGCTGGACCCGTAGGCCTCGATGAGCCGGCAGCCGAAGCGGCGCAGGAAGGCGGCCTGGTCCTCCGGTGACGCCTCGGTGCCGAAGGCGTGGGTGAGCGGGTTGTCGGCGTCGCCGGGGGTCTCCGGCGTGGCCAGGACGTACGCGATGGCCTTGCCGACGTAGGTGAAGAACGTGGCGCCGTAGAAGCGGACGTCGGGCAGGAACCGGGAGGCGGAGAACTTCGGCACGAGGGTGACGGTCGCGCCCGCGACGAGCGACGGTGCCCACAGGCCCATCACCGCGTTGCCGTGGAAGAGCGGCATGCAGCAGTAGGTCACGTCGTGCCGCCGGACGTCGTACTTGCCGGAGTTGGCGTGCCCGAGCCTGGCGAGCCGGCCCTGGGAGCAGCGGGCCGCCTTGGAGGCCCCGGTGGTGCCGGAGGTGAACAGCAGCAGCAGCTGCGTCTCGGGCGTGATGTCCGGCTCGCGGTACGGCTCGCGCGCCTGGGCGGCGAGCCGCGCCGCGTAGTCCGGGCCGTCGACGACCAGGAACCGGTCGCGAGGGACGCCGAGATCGAGGCCGTCGAGCAGGCGCAGGCCGGCCTCGTCGGTGACGACGAGCATCGGGTCGGTGTGCCTGACCTCCCGCTCCAGGGTGGAACCGCGCCGGGTGGGGTTGATGCCGACGATGGTGGCGCCGCAGAGGGCCGCCGCGCCGAGCCAGAAGACGTACTCGGGCACGTTGTCGAGCAGGACTCCGATGTGGAACGGGCCGTCGGCGCGCAGTTCGCGCGCCAGGCGGGCGCGGGCCGCGCTCTCGCGCACCACCTCGTCCCAGGTCCAGGTGCGCTCGCGGGTCCGCAGCCCGGGGTGGTCGTCGCCGGCCCGGTCGAGCAGCAGGTCGGCGATGGTGTCTCGTCGCACGGTGGTGGTTCTCCTCAGGCCCGCTCGGCCTGCCTGATCAGGGGCCCGGTCAGCACGCAGTGGGTGCCGCCGTAGATGGCGGTCATGCACTTGTTGCAGTGGATGCACAGGGACTTCACGTCGGCGTCGGCCCGCATCCGGTTGATCAGGTCGGGCTCGCGCAGCAGCGCCCGGGCCATCGCGACGAACTCGAAGCCCTCGCTCATCGCCTGGTCCATCACCTTCTTGTCGGTGATCCCGCCGAGCAGGATGAGCGGCATCTTGACCGCGGCGCGGATCTGCCGGGCGTCCTTGAGCAGGTAGGCGTCCTGGTAGGGGTAGGAGTGCAGCAGCCGCTTGCCGACGAGCTTGACCCCGAGCCTGATCGGCTGGGGCATGGCCGCCGCGAACTCCCGCAGCGGCGCCTCCCCCTTGAACAGGTACATGGGGTTGAGCAGTGAGCTGCCCGCGGTGAGCTCCAGGGCGTCGACGGAGCCGTCCTGCTCCAGCCACTGGGCGACCTGGATCGACTCGTCGAGCCAGAAGCCGCCGGGCACGCCGTCGTCCATGTTGAACTTGGCGGTGATCGCGATCCGGTCGCCGACGGCGTCGCGGACGGCGCGGGCGATGTCCCTGGACAGGCGGGCCCGGTTCGCCAGACTGCCGCCGTACTCGTCCTTGCGGTGGTTGAGCCTGGGGCTGAGGAACGAGCTGGCGAGGTAGTTGTGCCCGAGGTGGATCTCGACGGCGTCGAAGCCGGCCTCGATCGCCATCGTGCCGGCGTGCCCATGGGCCTGGACGATCCGCCGCAGGTCGTCGCGGCTGGCCGCGCGGGTGAAGCTGGTCGTCGTGGCGTGGAAGTGCCGGTTCGGCGCCAGCGCGGGCAGCCGGTTGGACTTGGGGTTGGCGACCGGGCCGGCGTGGCCGATCTGCGCGGCTACGGCCGCGCCCTCGGCGTGCACGGCGTCGGTCAGCTTGCGCAGGCCCGGCAGGGCCTCGGGCGTCCACTGGAGCTGCCGCGCGCTCGTACGCCCTTCGGGGGCGACGGCGCAGTAGGCCACGGTGGTCATGCCGACGCCGCCCGCCGCGTGGCGCACGTGGAACTCGATGAGCTCGTCGGTGACCAGGCTCTTGCGGCTCAGCCCCTCGTACGTGGCCGCCTTGATGACGCGGTTGCGCAGGGTCACCGGGCCGAGTTTCGCCGGGGCGAGCACGTCCGGCACGTCCTTGGCCGGGGGTGTCGTCTGAGTCAAGGGGGATCCTCCGTCCGGACTCCGGATTGGAGCAAGGTCGACGTTAGTCAGCGGGATCCGCCGGGGACCGGCGAATCCCGCTGACCGGGAGAGTGCGGAGCGCGGCGGGTCAGTCCCGGCGCTCGCGCAGGGCCTCGGCGAGCTGATCGGCCTGCGCCTGCCCTTCCACGAGCTGGCGGAGCAGCCACAGGCGCAGCACTCCGGCCACGGCCGCGGCGAGGTAGAGGGCGGCGCCCAGCACGGTGACGGAGACGCACGCCGTGGCGAGGATCTGGAAGGAGGCGATGTCGCGCGCGTCGTCCTGGCTGAGGGAGTTGTTGTAGGCGATGAGGGCGCCGACCACTCCGGCGACCATCAGGAGCGCGCCCAGCGCGCGTGCCTTGCCGTCGTGGCGGGAGCGGTCGGTCTTGAGTCTCATCCGCGCCACCTCCGACCTGAACTGCTCGCGTCGTTCATCTGTCAGCATGGTTCAACCTCCTAGATAGCCGCTGGACAGGTGGTCCTCGATCTCGCCGGGTGTGCCGACCGAGACGACGCGTCCGTTCAGCATCAGGGCCGCGGTGTCGGCGATGGGCAGCACGGCGCGGGCGAACTGCTCGGCCACCAGGACGGACAGTCCCTCGGCGACGAGCTGCGCCACGGTGTCGTACATCTGCGTCACGATCATGGGGGCGAGGCCCATGGACAGCTCGTCGAGCAGCAGGATCGCGGGAGCGGTGCCGAGGGCGCGCGACAGCGCGAGCATCTGCTGCTGGCCGCCGGACAGTGACCCGGCGAGCTGGTCGCGCCGCTCGCCGAGCATCGGGAAGCGGGTGTAGGCGGCCTCCTCCATGTCCCGCAGCCGGGTGCCGGTGCCGGTGGCGACCCACAGGTTCTCCCGGACGGTCAGGTTGGGGAAGATGCCCCGGCCCTCGGGGATGGAGCACACCCCGAGCCGCGCCGCGTCCTCGGCGGCCAGGCCGTTGACCCGCCGGCCGGCCAGCCTGAGCTCGCCTCCGGTGAGCGGCAGCAGGCCCGCGCAGACCTTCATCGTGGTCGACTTGCCGCCGCCGTTGGGGCCGAGCAGCGCGACCACCGAACCGGCCTCGACCCTGAGGTCCACCCCGCGCAGCACCTCGATCGGGCCGTAGGCGGCGCGGGCGCCGGCCAGCTCCAGCAGCGGCGCCGGTTGGTCCTTCATGCCGAGACCTCCTCGGTGCCGATGTAGGCGGCGATGACCTGGGGCGACTCCTGGATCTCGCGGGGCGTGCCCGAGGCGATGACCGCGCCGTAGTCGAGGACGTGGATGGTGGAGCAGAGCCGCATCACCAGCGGCAGGTCGTGCTCGACCAGGCAGATCGCCAGGCCGTCGGCGGCGAGGCCGGTCAGCAGCCGGGCGAAGGCGTCGGTCTCGGCCTCGGTCTGGCCGGAGGCGGGCTCGTCCAGCAGCAGCACCCGGGGCGAGGTCATCAGGGCGCGGGCGACCTCGACGACGCGGGCCCGGCCGGTCGGGATGGCGGAGACGTCGAGGTCGGCGATGTCGCTCAGGCCGGTCAGCTCCAGGACGCGGTCGGTCTCCTTGCCGACGTCGGCGCGGTGCCCGCCGGCCCGCCGGATGTCTCCGGCGACCCTGACGTTGTCGCGCACCGACAGCGACAGGAACAGTTCGAGCCGCTGGAACGTGCGCGCCAGGCCGAGCCGGGCCCGTCTGGCCGGCGGCAGCCGGGTGATGTCGGCGCCGTCGAGGAGCACCTGTCCGGCGTCGGGCCGCAGCAGGCCGGTGACCGTGTTGAACAGCGTCGTCTTCCCGGCGCCGTTCGGCCCGATCAGCCCGGTGATCCGGCCCGGCTCGATGCCGACGCTCACCTCGTCGACGGCGATGTTGCCGCCGAAGCGGACGGTGATGCCCCGGGTCTCAAGCAATGGCATGGACGTCTCCCTCCTCGACGGCCGGCCTGGCGCGCGGCCCGCCGCGGCCCTCACGGGCGGGCAGTCCGAGCTCCCGGTCGAGCCGGTCGCGCAGCTCGTCGGTGTACGGCTCGTCGATGCCGGCGAGCTCGGGCGGGACGCTCCGGCGCCGGGCGAGCTCCTCCTCGGTCAGCACGGCCCGCGGCATGAGCGCCCTGCCGAGCGCCGGCAGCGTCATGACCAGCAGCGCGGTCAGGATGGCGAACCACCAGTTGCCGATGACGCCGGTCAGCGCGAGCAGGTAGAGCACGGCTCCGGCGGCGGCGCCTCCGGCCAGCACGGGCCGGGCGCCGCGCAGCGTCCGGTAGCCGTCGAACAGGTCGTGTACGAGGCCGCTGGGGTTCTTGCCCACGCCCATGCCGATCAGGGCGGTGGCGACCAGCATGACCTGGCCGAGCGTCTTGTAGATGCCCGCCATCTCGGGGGCGGCCATGGCCAGGTCGTTGAAGGTGCCGATGATGATGACGAAGCCGACGCCGGACATCAGGCCGCCGAACAGGGCGCCGCTGACGTATCCGATGCCGCCGACGACGGTGAGCATCACCAGGGACAGGCCGGCCATGACGGCGAAGTTCTCGCTCGAGACGGATCCGGCGGCGGTCGACATCAGGACGCCGCCGAGCCCGGCGATGGCGGCCGACAGCATGAAGACGCCGAACTTCAGCCTCACCAGGTCCTGGCCCAGCATCGCCGTGGCGGCGGGGCTGTCCTTCATGGCCGCCAGGCGCCTGCCGTAGCCGCTGCCGCGCAGCGCGACCAGGCCGACGGCGATCGCCGCGAACAGCGCGGTGGCGCTGATCAGCAGCGTGCCGGGGTCGCGCAGGTCGAGCGGGCCGAGCTGGAGCGGCGGGACGATCAGCGCGCCGTTCGGGAACAGCGAGAACGTGACGCCGAAGAGGGTGTGCTCGACGGTGTCGCGCAGCACCATGTTCGACAGGAACACGCCGAAGGCCATGGTGGCGAGCGCCAGGTAGAGCCCGCGCAGCCGGAGCGCGGGCAGCGCGACCAGGCCGCCCACGACGGCGGCCACGAGCACCGCGAGCAGGATGCCCCACAGGGTGAGGCGGGCGGCCAGGCCGGTGCCGGTGATGCCGAAGTGGAAGGCGACGATGGTGGCGACCGCGCCGAAGGCGAGCGGCGCGAGGTTCAGCTCCCCCGCGTAGCCGGTCAGCAGGGTGAGCGAGAGCGCGATGATCGCGAACGTCATGCCCAGCCCGAACGTGGTGATCGAGGTGTCCTCCATGAGCGGCATGAGCAGGACGACGGCGGCCACCAGGGCGACGCCCCAGACCGCGGCCCGGCGCACGGTCGGGACCCGGTAGCGTTCGCGGGTCCGGACGGCGGCGCCGCGCAGCCGGTCCTGGGGCAGCAGGACGAGCACCACGAACAGGATGATCATCGGGAGCGAGACGCGGAGGTTGCCGGCCCACGTCCAGTCGGTCGGGAAGTAGGCGGTGACGTACGTCGCGGCCAGGCCGAGCACCATCGCGCCGACGAAGGTGCGCGGGATGCTGCGCAGCCGGCCGAACATCGCCGCCGCGAACGCGTCGATGACGAGCAGCGTGAGCGCGTTGGCCTCCAGCGCGCCACCGCCGATCGGCGTGATGAGGATGCCGGCCAGCACGGCGAGGGTCGAGCCCATCGCCCAGGAGAGCGCGGCCACCCGGTCGGGGTTGTGCCCGTTGAGCCGGATCAGGTCGGGGTCGTCGACGGTGCCCCGCATGACGACGCCGACGCGGCTGCGGGTGAAGAGCATGCGCAGGCCCACGGCGATCGCGGCCGCCACGAGCAGGCAGATGATCTCGTGGACCCGTACGACGACGCCGAGGAACTCGACCTTGGCGTCGGCGCCGAAGAACATCTCGACGACCCTGGCCTCCTCCGGATGCCAGAGCCACTGCGACAGGAACACCATGCCGAGCATGATCGCGACGGTGACCACGATCCTGGTCACGTCCGCGGTGTCCCGCAGCCCCTTCATGATCACGGCATGGAGCGCGGCCCCCATGGCGGGCCCGACGACGCCCACCACGACGATCAGCGCCAGCCAGACCGGCCAGCCCCAGCCGTGGGCGAGCTGCCAGTAGAGGAACGTGCCGAGCATGGCCTGGGCGCCATGGGCGAAGTTGAAGATCCCGGAGGTGTTGTACGTCAGGACCAGCCCGGAGGCCGCGATGGCGTACACCGCCCCGAGGACGAGCCCCAGGAGGGTGAAGGTCAGAAACGTGGTCATGCGCTGCCCTTGCTCTGGACGGCTGGAAGGCCGCGGACCGGCGGGCGGCCGGTCCGCGGCCGGGGGACGATCAGCCCTGCGGCTTGATCACGTCGGGAGTCAGGAACGTGGTGGCGATCCGGTCCTCGCCGAGCTTGGTGCCCCACGTGGACGGGTCCGTCTTGATCACGTTGGCCGGGTCGCAGTCGAACTCGCCGACGGTCGCCGGGGCGACCTGCTTGTACGTCGAGCCGGTGAGCTTCACCATCAGCGAGCAGGAGGCCGGCAGGTTGCCGCCCGGGTCGGTCGGGGCGTGCAGGCCGCCGCCGGTCCACTCGTGCACCTGGCTGAGCTTGTTGACCATGCACTGGCGGGTCAGGTCGGAGCCGCAGTCCTTGGCCGCCGTGGCCCAGAGCAGGAACGCCGAGGTCGCCTGCATGCCGAGCAGCGCGGTCTTGCCGCTCTCGGCGTTGACCAGGTCGAGGTACTTCTTGACCGCCGGCACCTGGCCGGCGTTCTCGAACGGCTGGAAGATCAGGCCGGCGTGCAGGTTGTCGCCCTGGCCGGCGGCGTTCCACTTGGCGACGGCCTGGCTGTACCAGGTGGCCTCAAAGACCAGCGTCGGGTCGGCGCCGACCCGGTCCAGCGCCTCCAGCAGGCTGAAGGCGGCGGGGTCGGGCGACTTGGAGGTCCACAGCGCCTTGACGCCGCACGACTTGAACTTCTCGGCGAACGGCACGTAGCTGGGGTCGCCCTCGTTGTTGAGCTGGACGCCGCACTTCTTGGGGGTGACGCCGATGCTCTTCATGGCGGCTTCGATCTTCTTGCTGCCCGCCATGACCGCCGGCGAGGTGGAGGTGATCAGGTCGACGTCGCTGGCGAAGCCGGGGAACGTCTTGGCGGCCACGCGCAGCGGCGCGGCGTTGAAGTGGTCCACCGGGTAGGGGACGGGCTCGAACTTCATCGGGCCCATGGCGGCGTTCGGGCCGACGGTGTAGCCGGCGACCATGGGCAGCTTGCAGCCGACGCGATACTGCTCGGCCGCCTCGTCCAGCGCGAAGCCGTGCCCGACCAGCATGAAGTCCTGCTTGCAGGCCTTCTGCATGACGGTGGCGGCCTGCATGTAGGCGGCGTCGTACTGGTTGCCGGTGATCTTGCGGCCGTTGATGCCGCCCTGGCCGTTACACCACTTGATCATGGCGCCGACCGCGTCGCCCATCTCCTTGGACAGGCCGGGCGCCTTGGGGAAGCCGCGGTCGTCGCCGAAGCCGATGGTGATGCCGGTGTCGGTGACGCCCTGGTCGGTCGCCCCCTTGGCGGTGCCCGGCCCGCAGGGTGACTGCAGCGTGCCGAACGTCTCCTGGCTCGCGGCGGCCGACGGCTGCCCGGCGGCGGTGGTGGCCTCCGGCGCGGCGCCGCGTTCGCTCGCGCAGGCCGCGAGCGTCACCAGTGCCAGGGCACCGGCCGCCAAACGGGTGATCGCCTTCACTTCCATGCGATCTCTCTCCTTTCGTGACCGCCCGACCGCGGCGGTGTCTGTGGGGGGGGTGGTGCGGGTCAGCCGAAGTTCGCCTGACCACCGTCGAGCGGCACGGTCGCGCCGGTCAGATACCGCAGGTCCGGGCCCACCAGCGCGACCACGGCCCGGCCGATGTCGGCCTCGCAGTCGCCGATGCGGCCGAGCGGGATCGTCCTGCGGAACTCCTCCGCCTCCTCGGGGTTGGTCTCCGTCCACCACTTCAGGCCCGGGGACAGGGCGTGCGGGGCGATGTTGTTGGCGCGGATGCCGTCACGGCCCCATTCGGCCGCGGCCGTCCGGGTCAGCGAGCGCAGCGCCTGCTTGGCCGCGGCGTACGCGCCGTAGGTGGAGGGGTCCCATCGGACCATGGCCGAGGTCACCAGGTTGACGATGCTGCCGCCGCCGCGCCGCTTCAGGTGCGGGTGGCACGCCTTCATGAACGCGAAGGCGGCGAACGGGCCGCTGCGAAAGCCCTTCTGGAACGCGCCGTCGCTCATCGACAGCAACGGGCCATAGGAGCCGGAGTAGGCGTTGTTGACGAGGATGTCCACCCCGCCGAACCGCGCCGCCACATCGTCGACCACGGCCGGGATCGCCTCGGTGTCGCTCACGTCGCACAGGAACGGCTCGGCCGTACCGCCTCGCTCGCGGACGAGCGCGCAGGTCGATTCGAGCTTGTCCATGGTGCGCCCGAGCACCGCGACGGCAGCGCCCTCACCGGCGAGTGCGAGGGCGATGCCCTGGCCCACTCCCTGGCCGGCTCCTGTGACGATCGCGACTTTCCCGGCGAGAATTCCCATGTGGTGTCCCGTTCCATCGGCATTGGCCGCCATAGTGATGTGACCTTGCTCTCCTGGAGATCGGCTGTCCCGCTCACCGGGAGTCGCCTATCGATCACGAAAGGGACACGGTGAGGTGTGGCTCCCGTCACACGATCCCGCTGAGCGGGAGCCGCTCCCCGGTGTGACCGCCGATGGACAGAATGAGCGGCCAGAAGGCACACCGGCGTAGCGACGCGTCGGTGGGAGAGGGAGCTGATGGGCACGCCGACAGATCCGAGAACCGCGGCGATGGAGATCATGACACGCCTCACCGGACCGGGCGGCGAGTTCGAACTCGCCGAGGAGGAGGTGCTCGGCGCCCGTATGACGGTGTTCGCGAACCGCCGGCGCAACCTCGGTGAGGTGCTGGCGGAGTCCGTCCGGTTCGGCGAGCGCGACTACGTCGTGACCGCGGACGGGCGGCTGAGCTTCGCCGAGCACGCGCGTCAGGTCGCCTCGCTGGCCAGGGCGCTGCGTGAGGACCACGGCGTCCGGCCGGGTGACCGGGTCGCCATCGACGCGGCCAACTCCCCCGGCTGGATCCTGTCCTTCTGGGCGACGGTGGCCGCCGGCGCGATCGCCGTGGGCTACAACGCCTGGTGGTCGCCCCGGGAGACCGAGTACGCCCTGGGCCACACCACGCCCAAGCTGGTGATCGCCGACGCCAAGCGGGTGGCGGCGGTCGGCGGCCGCGCCACGGTCCTGACACTGGAGGAGGACATCCCCCGGCTGGCCCGCCTGCACCCGGACGAGCCGCTGGCCCCGTACGACGCCGGCGACGACGACCCGGCGGTCATCCTCTACACGAGCGGCACCTCGGGCCGGCCGAAGGGCGCTACGCACTCGCATCGCAACCTGACGTCGGTCATCGAGTACCACCGCATGAACGACGCGCTGCTGCGCGCGTTCGGCGACCCGACCGACCCGATGGACCGGCGCTACCTGCTGGTCCTGCCGCTGTTCCACATCGCGAGCCTGCACAACCTGGCCGTGCCGCGGCTGGCCAACGGCAGCACCGTCGTCCTGCACGAGGGCGCCTTCGACGTGGACCGGGTGCTGCGCCTGATCGAGAAGGAGCGGGTCACCAACTGGGGCGCGGTGCCCACGATGGCCAAGCGGCTGATCGAGCACGGCGACCTGAGCGGGTACGACCTGTCCTCGCTGACCTCCTTCGCGCTGGCGTCCGCGCCGTCGTCACCCGCCTTCAAGGAGCGGCTGCGCGCGGCGTTCCCGGTGGCGCGGCAGGCCCTGGTCGACAGCTACGGCCTGACGGAGACGTCGACCGCCGTGGCCGCCGCGAGCCCCATGGACCTGGCGGAGGCGCCGGGCACGCTGGGCAGGCCGATCACGACCGTACGGGTGGAGGTCCGCGACCCGGAGGGCAGGGCGCTGCCCGAGGGCGAGGAGGGCGAGATCTGCGTCCGCAGCCCGTTCGTCATGCTCGGCTACTGGGAGGATCCGGAGGCCACGGCGCGGGCCATCCGCGAAGACCGCTGGCTGCACACCGGCGACATCGGCGTGATCGAGCAGGGCCGGTTGCGGCTCACCACCCGCCGCTCCGACCTGATCCTGCGCGGCGGCGAGAACGTCTACCCGGCCGAGGTGGAGAACGTCCTGGCCGAGCACCCCGGCGTGCTGGAGTGCGTCGTCATCGGCACCCCCCACCCCGACCTGGGGCAGGAGGTCACGGCCGTCGTCGTCACCTCCGCCGGGCGGCCCACCGGCGAGGAGGAGCTGGCCGCGTACACGCGGGAACGGCTGGCCTACTTCAAGGTCCCGTCCCGGTGGCGCATCACCACCGAACCACTCCCCCGCAACCCGACGGGCAAGGTGATCCGGGGCGAGGTCGAGCGCTCCATCGCGCCGCACTGACCTGCCGCCGCCACGCGAAGAGCCCAGGCCGTCCGGGACGGCCTGGGCTCTTCCGGGCCCGACAGCGGGCCCGACAGCGGGCCGACAGCGGGCCGGTCAGCGCGGGCGCGGCAGCTGCTTGTCGATGAACAGGCCCTCGGCGCTGACGACGACCTCCCCGCCGGCGCTGATCGTGCCCACGGTCCTGATCTTGCGGCCGTCCACGGAGACCTGCCGTCCCGTCACGGTCAGCGACTCGAACAACGGCGTCGGCCGGTGGTAGCGCAGCGTCAGCTCCGCCGTCATCCCCGACGGCCCCGCCCAGTGGTTGGCCACGCCCAGCGTGTGGTCGAGCAGCAGCGCGGAGACGCCGCCGTGCACGTAGCCGGGCGGCCCCTGGTAGGGCATGCCCAGGACGACGACGCCCTCGATGGAGCCGTCCTGCTTGCCGTGCAGGTGCAGTGGCGGGGCGAGCGCGTTCTCCGGCCCGGTCACGGGGTCGTGCCGGGTCACGCCCTCGCCCCGCCACATGTCGATCATCCGCTCCTCCACGGCGGGCGCGTGCTCCTCCAGGTGGTCGGCGACGGCGTTCAGCCGGTCCGCCATCGTCGACATCTCGGCGGCCGAGCGGTCGCCCGCGTGCAGCAGCGCGGCGATCACCCGCCGGGCCGCGGCCACCGCCTCGTCCACTCCCTTGTTGCGCGGCGTCGCGGTGAGCTCGGGCCGTTCGGGCGTCATGACGCGGCCCCCGCGGGCGCGACCGGCTCCGGGTCGCGGGGCAGGCCGAGCAGTCGTTCGCCGATGATGTTCAGCTGCACGTCGGTGGTGCCACCGGCGATCGACATGC
Source organism: Nonomuraea sp. CX421 (assembly GCF_059358955.1). Lineage (NCBI taxonomy): Bacteria > Bacillati > Actinomycetota > Actinomycetes > Streptosporangiales > Streptosporangiaceae > Nonomuraea > Nonomuraea sp. CX421. The sequence goes on from NZ_JCADBK010000012.1 coordinate 145,249, forward strand.
ACCGGGCGTTGAGGAAGCGCCAGGCCGCGTCGGGGACCTCACCCCGCTCACCGGTGATGGAGGCCGTGCCGAGCCACTCCATCGCGGTCTCCCAGACCTCCTGTACGTGCTCGACGCCGATGAACTTGGCCACGCTGGACTCCGCGCCGGGCTGCTGCCCGGTCAGTGACCGCATCGTGGTGCGCAGGCCGAGGAGCCCGCCCGACTGGGCGTCGCACAGGATGGCGCCGAGCCTCGTCAGCCGCTCGTCGTCCACCTCGTGCGGCCGGGCCGCCGCGAGGTCGAGCAGGGCCTCTCCGCCGCTGCCGAGCGAGGAGTCGTGCGACAGGGAGACCCGCTCGTTGGCCAGGGTGGTGCGGGCCAGCTTCCAGCCGTCGCCCGGCCGGGCGACGAGCATCTCGTCCGGGACGAACACCTCGTCCAGGAACACCTCGTTGAACAGCGCGTCGCCGGTCAGCTCGCGCAGCGGCCGGATGTCGATGCCGGGGCTGCGCATGTCGAGCAGGAAGTACGACAGGCCCCGGTGCTTCGGCGCGGACGGGTCGGTCCTGGCCAGCAGGATGCCCCAGTGCGCCTCGCGGGCCATGGAGGTCCAGACCTTCTGGCCGGTGACCTTCCAGCCGCCTTCGACCTTCTCGGCGCGGGTGGTGAGCGCGGCCAGGTCGGAGCCGGCGCCCGGCTCGCTGAACAGCTGGCACCAGACGAGGTCGCCGCGCATGGTCGCGGGCAGGAACCTCTCCTGCTGCGCGGCGTCGCCGTGCGCGATCAGGGTCGGCGCCACCCAGGCGCCGATGATCAGCGCGGCGGCCCTGAGCCCGGCCGAGCGCATCTCCTCGGCGATCACCAGCTGGGTGACCGCGTCGGCGTCCTTGCCCCAGGGGGCGGGCAGGTGCGGGGCCGCGTAGCCGTGCTCGCCAAGGTAGGCCAGCCGCTCCTGGCCGGTGAGGTCCAGCGCGGGCCGCAGCTCGGCCCGGATCCCGGCGCGGACGTCCTCGGCCTCGGGCGGCAGTTGGACGCCGAGGCCGCGGCGCACGCCGTCCAGGGTGAGGCGGGCCACCCGGCGCAGCCACCACGGCGTGGGGCCGAGCAGGATGCGCAGGGTCTGGGCGCGCCGCAGGTAGAGGCTCGCGTCGTGCTCCCAGGTGAACCCGATGCCGCCGAGCGTCTGGATGCAGTCCTTGGCGGTGGCGAAGGCGGCCTCGACACTGGTCGCGCCCGCGACGGCGGCGGCGAGTGACGCCTCCGCGCGGCTCGTGTCGAGGCCGGCGTCGGCCGTGCCGGTCGCGGCGTCCCCGCCGCGATCCATGCCGTCGGCGGCGCGGGCGGCGTCCCAGGCGCAGACCCTGGCCTGCTCGGCGCGCACCAGCATCCGGGCGCAGCGGTGCTTGACGCCCTGGAACTGGCCGATCGGGCGGCCGAACTGGTGGCGCACCTTGGCGTAGTCGGCGGCGGTCGCGGTGGCCCGGTCGGCGATGCCGGACGCCTCGGCCGCGAAGAGAGTCGCGGCCAGATCGGGCACGTCGCCGGGAGCGAGGCCGGTCAGCACGTCTGCGGAGGCGACGGTGAGATCCGCGGCGGTGACCCGCGACAGCCTGCGGGTCAGATCGTGGCCGCGCAGGTCCTCGACCTCGACCGAGGCGCGGGCCAGCACCACCCACACCGTCCCGAGGCCGTCGATGACCTCCCGGCCGTCCCGGCGGTCCGGGGCGCTCCTGCCATCCACGGCATCGCGGGCGTCCACCGCGGGGAGCACGAACAGGTCGGCGACGTGGCCGCCCATGACCGGCTCGGAGACGCCGGACAGGGTCAGCCGCCCGGTGTCGTCCCGGGTGAGCGTGAGCCCGCCCGGCCGCAGTCCGACCGCGCCGATCGTGGTGCCCGAGGCCAGCCCGGCCAGGTGGGCCCGGTGTCCCGCGCGCCGCAGCACGGCTCCGGCCAGCACGGTGGGCAGGAAGGGCCCGGGCGCGACCCAGCGGCCCAGTTCCTCGGCGACGACGGCGAGTTCGAGCAGACCGTAGCCCGCTCCCCCATCGGCTTCGGGAAGGTGCAGGCCGAGCAGCCCCTGCTCGGCGAGCGCCGGCCAGAAGGCCGGTAGTTCCTCGCGCTTGGCGTCGACCGCCGCGCGCACCGCCTCCGGGGTGATCTCGCGGGTGGCGAAGGCGCGCACCGCGTCGCGCAGGTCGCGATGCTCCTCGGTCAGTCCGATGGTCATGGGGCGTCAGATCCGTTCGATGATGGTGGCGGTCGCGTGGGCGCCGCCGGCGCACATGGTGATCAGGGCGGTCGCCTTGCCGGACCGTTCGAGCTCGTGCAGGGCCTGGGTGATCAGGCGGGCGCCGGTGGAGCCGACGGCGTGCCCGAGGGCGATGGCGCCGCCGTTGACGTTGACCTTGTCCAGGTCGGCCTCGTGCGCCTGCGCCCAGGAGAGCACGACCGAGGCGAAGGCCTCGTTGATCTCGACCAGGTCGATGTCGCCGAGCGACATGCCGGCCTTGCGCAGGACGTGCTCGGTCGCGTCGACCGGACCGTCGAGGTGGTAGTAGGGGTCTGAGCCGACCATGCCGGAGGCCACGATCCGGGCCCGGGGCCGCAGGCCGAGCGCCTTGGCCCGATCCGCCGACATCAGCAGCACGGCCGCCGCGCCGTCGCTGATCTGCGAGGTGTTGCCGGGGGTGTGGACGCCGTCGGGGAGGACGGGGTTGAGCTTGGCCAGGCCCTCGGCGGTCGTTTCACGCAGTCCCTGGTCGCGGGTGATCACGGCGGTCTCGCCGGTCGGGCCCCCGGCGCCCATCACGGGCGCCTCGACCTCGATGATCTGCCCGTCGAAGCGTCCCTCGGCCCACGCCCGCGCGGCGAGCCGCTGCGAACGCAGGCCCAGCCCGTCGACGTCGGCGCGGGTCAGGCCGCGCTTGCGGGCGATCCGCTCCGCCGCGGTGAACTGGTCGGGCAGGTCGATGGACCACGAGTCCGGGCGGGGGCTGCCGGTCTCGGGGGTGAGCGCCTGGCCGAGGAAGACCCGGCTCATCGACTCGACGCCGCAGCCGATGCCGGCGTCGATGGCGCCGGACGCGATCAGCCCCGCGACGAGATGCACCGCCTGCTGCGAGGATCCGCAGGCGCAGTCGACGCTGGTGCACGCGGTGGTGTACGGCAGGCCGGCGTGCAACCAGGCCTGGCGGGTCACGTTGTTCGACTGCTCGCCCGCCTGGGTGACGCAGCCGCCGATCACCTGCCCGATCGCGTCGGGCGCGATCCCGTTGCGCGCCAGCAGCCCCTTCTGGGCGATGCCGAGCAGTTCGGCGGGGTGCAGCCCCGACAGCACGCCATAGCGTTTGCCCACCGGCGTCCGCGCCGCGTCGACGATGACGGCCTCAGCCATTGTTTCTCCTCGTTAGCGGGGGTTTGCCACGATCAACCTTGGTGCGGTCGAGACTAGAATGAATTTCTATTCTTTCCGGTACGAGTCCCGCTGAGTGGTCCGCGCGACCATCAGACCAGCCTCTCGGCGTGGTCCGGAGTGTCACCGGCCGCGTCCACTCAACGGGACGCCCACTTGGGCGAAAACAGAATGAATACTAGTTTCGCCTGGCCAGACGAGCCGACCGAGCAGGAGCCGCAGATGAGTTCGAACACCGGCCTGGAGGGCAGGACCGCCGTCGTCACCGGCGCGGGCGCCGGCCTGGGACGCAGCGAGGCGCTGGCGCTCGCCGCGCACGGCGCGAACGTCGTCGTCAACGACATGGGGCCGGCCGCCGACGAGGTCGCCGACGAGATCAGGGCGCTCGGCCGGGAGGCCGTCGCGGTGCGCGGCGACGTCGGCGACTGGTCCCTGGGCGACAGGCTGGTCGACACGGCGGTCGAGACGTTCGGCGGTCTCGACATCCTGGTCAACAACGCGGGCGTGCTCCGCGACAAGATGCTGTTCAACCTGACCGAGTCCGACTGGGACGACGTCATCCGCGTCCACCTCAAGGGGCACGCCTCGGTCTCCCGGGCCGCGGCCGTCCACTGGCGGGCGGCGAGCAAGGCGGCGGGCGGCCCGGTCTACGGCCGGGTGATCAACACCTCCTCCGAGGCGTTCCTCTTCGGCTCCGCCGGACAGCCCAACTACTCCGCCGCCAAGGCCGGCATCGTGGCGCTGACCCTGTCGACCGCGCAGGGCCTGTCGAGGTACGGGGTGCGGGCCAACGCGATCTGCCCCCGGGCCCGCACCGGCATGACGGCGGACGTGTTCGCCGACGGGCGCGCGGCGGGCGCGCTGGACATCCTCGCCCCCGAGCGGGTGGGCACGTTCGTGAGCTACCTGGCCTCCCCCGCCGCCGAGGAGATCAACGGTCAGGTGTTCGTCGTGTACGGCGACATGGTCGCGCTGATGGCCGCTCCGGTCGTGGAGCGGAAGTTCACCGCGGCCGACGGGGTCTTCTCCACGCGCGAGCTGGACTCGCTGCTCACGCCGTACTTCAGCGGGCGCGACCCGTACCGGACCTATGCCGCCTACGGCGTGGCCGCGCTGGACACCACGGAGACCCAGCGCTGACCGGACGGGCGCCACCCCGGTGAGGGGCGGCGCCCCACGCGGGACGGGTCAGACCTGGTCCGGCCCGCGCGGGCCGCCTCCGCGCCGTCGTGGGACGGTCAGATGTGGTCCGGCCCGCGCAGAGTGGCCTCCGCGCCGCCGTCGACGAAGATGATCTGCCCGGCCATGTGGGAGTTGTCCGGGCCGATCAGCCAGCGCAGCGCGTCGGCGATCACCTCGGGCCCGGCGTGGCCGTTCAGCGGCATGGGCACCGCCTCGTCCATGACCTTGCGCATCGCCTCGTCCTCGAACAGGGGCGCCGACATCGGCGTGAGCACGATGCCGGGCGCCACCGCGTTGAGCGGGATGCCGCATCCGGCCCAGTCGGGGGTGACCGCCCGCCCGCGCAGCCAGCGGGCCAGCGCGGACTTCGACGACGGATACAGCCGCCAGCCGTCACCGCGCTCCATGGCGCGCTCGGCCAGCGTCACCGCCTCCGGCTCGGCGTCGTCGAGGCAGGCGCGCACCACCTCCGGATCGACCGGCTGGACGGCGGCGATGGAGGCGACCACCGCCGCCCGCGGCCTGGGCGCCCGGGCGAGCGCCGGGCGCAGACCTTCCAGGAGCGCGGTCACGCCGAAGAAGTTGACCCTGACCGTCTGCACGGTCATCCCGGCCACTCCGGCGCAGGCGACCACGCCGTCCAGCACGCCATCGGTCAGGCCCAGCACGGACTCGACGGCCTTCCCGCGCCCCTCCGGGGTGGACAGGTCGGCGCACACGTCGGCGTCCTTCAGGTCGACGCCGATCACCTCGTCGCCCCGCTCCCGCAGGGAGGTGGCCAGCGCCTTGCCGATGCCCGAGGCCGAGCCGGTCACCACGATCTTTCGTCGCACACTCGCTCCTTGATGGTCGCTCCTTGACGAGGTCGTCGGGGCCCTCAGGTGCCGGATCCGCCGTCCACCAGGATCTCGGCCCCGGTCAGGTAGCCGGCGTCCGCCGAGGCGGCGAACGCGATGACCGCCGCGATCTGCTCCGGGCCGGCGCTGCCGAACAGCGAGCGGATCCGGCCGAAGTAGCGGAGGTCGAGCCCCTCGGGGAATTCGAGGCCGCTGGTCAGCGGGGTCGCCACCGTGCCGGGCGAGATCGGCACCACCCGGATCCGGCGCCCCGCCAGCTCGGCCGCCAGGCTCAGCGAGAAGCTCAGCACGGCCCCCTTGGACGCCGAGTAGGCCGTCATGTAGGGCGTCCCCTGCGTGGCCGCCGACGAGGCGACGTTCACGATGACGCCGGTCCGGTCGGGCAGGTGACGCAGCGCCTCGCGGCACAGCAGCGCGGTGCCGACCAGGTTGACCGAGAACAGCAGATGGAGGTCGGCGACCGTCAGCGTCTCGATCGGCGTCGTCCGGTGGATGCCCGCGACGTTGACCAGGACGTCGATCCCGCCCAGCTCGCCGGCCGCCGCCGCCACGGCCTCGACGACCGCCTGCTCGTCGGTCACGTCGGTGACGTGCGGGACGAACCGGCCGGGCCCGGACACCAGCCCCGCGGTCTCCGCCAGCCCCTCCTTACCCCGGTCGAGCGCGAAGATCTGCGCGCCCTCCGCGGCCAGCCGGATCGCGGCGGCCCGCCCGATGCCCGATCCGGCACCTGTGAGCAGCACCTTCACCCTGTCGAATCGGTTCACTGCCAGCCCTCCGTCGTCCGCGTCACGGCACGCTATCCGCGCGTGATCCGCCACGGCGGCGGCGTCCCGTTCAGCGGGAGGGCGGAGCCGCGTTCGACCGCGAGGCGAGCAGCAGCCGGCAGGCGATCCGGATGTCGCTCTCGGCGTCGGGGATCGACATCCGGCCGTTGAGCGTCGACTGCAGCACGCCGTACCAGCACTGCATGAGCAGCCGCACCAGCGTGATGTCCATGACGGTCGGGTCGTCGATGCCGAGCGAGCGCAGCACGATCTGGCGGAAGCTCGCGTCGATCCGGCCGGCGTCGGCGACCGCGGCGGCGTTGGCCACGTTGGCGGAGGTGAGCATCGCGAGCGCGAGCGCGGGCCGGCGCAGGAACTGCCTGCTGGCCGACACGAGCACATCGCCGACCGTGTCCTCCGGGCCGGTGCCCGGCTTGGGCGCCCCGACGGTGTCGCCGAACCGGTCGACGTGCTCGGCCATCACCGCGGTGAACAGGTGGGTCTTGGAGGGGAAGTAGCGGTAGAGCGTGGCGATGGCCACACCGGCCGCCTTGGCCACCTCCTGCATCTGGACCCGGTCGAGCCCCTTGTCGGCCCCGATGTGGGCGGCGGCCCGCAGGATGCGCACGTGCCGGGCCCGCTGCTCCGGCGAGCTGGGCTCGGCCGGCGCTCTGACCTCGGCGATTCGTGGCACGCTTCCCCCTGTCCGTCTGGTGTCGGAACGACGATACACACGGCCACCGGCCCCTCCGCCAATCGTCCATACCGGTGAGTGGGACGGAGCCGCCGCCACCCCCTGCCCTGCGCTTGCCTGGGGGCAGTGCGATCAGCGATCGGCAGGAGGGACGGTCATGGCGGGCGCCGAACCGTGGGACGACGAGTACGACGTGGTGGTGGCCGGGTCCGGCGCCGGGGCTCTGACCGGCGCGCTCGCCGCGGCGGGGCGCGGGCTGCGCACGGTCGTGCTGGAGAAGACGGCGCTGGTGGGCGGCACGTCCGCCTACGCGGGCGCGGCCGTGTGGCTGCCGGGCAGCCAGGTGCAACAGCGGGCCGGCATCGGCGACTCGACGGAGTCGGCGCGCGCCTACCTCACGGCCCTGCTGGGCGAGGCGGAGGCCGAGCGGCGTGAGGCGTTCCTGGAGACCGCGCCTGAGGTCGTCGCGTTCCTGGAGCGCGACCCGGCCATCGACTTCGCGTTCCGGCCGTTCCCCGACTACTTCGCCGCACCGGGCCGGTCGGCCGCCGGACGTTCCTTCGTGCCGCTGGACCTGCCCGCCGAACGGCTCGGCGAGCTCGCCGCCCTGGTCCGCCCGCCGGTGGACCGCGACCGCGCGGGCCTCGGCCATCCCGAGGGTCCGCTGTCGGCCGGCCGGGCGCTCATCGGCCGGCTGCTCCTCGCCCTGGTCACGACGGGGAACGGCACCGTGCGCACCGGCACCTCCGTCACCCGCCTGATCGTCGAGGACGGCCGGGTGACCGGCGTCGAGGCCGGCACGGCCGACGGCCCGGTACGGCTGCGCGCCGCCCGGGGCGTCCTGCTGGCCGCCGGCGGCTTCGAGGGCAACGACGCGATGCGCGAGAAGAACGGCGTCCCCGGCGCGGCCGGATGGACGATGGCCCCGCGCGGCGCCAACACCGGCGAGCCGCTCCTGGCCGCCACCGCGATCGGCGCCGCCACCGGCCTGATGGACGAGGCGTGGTGGTGTCCCGGCGTGGCGCAGCCGGACGGCGGGGCCGCCTTCACGCTGGGCTTCCACGGCGGGCTCATGGTCGACGCGTCGGGCCGCAGGTTCGCCAACGAGTCGCTGCCGTATGACCGGATGGGCCGCGAGATGGCCGCCGGGCCCGGCCGCGTGCCCGCGTACCTGATCTTCGACTCCCGTAACGGCGGGCGGCTGCCGGCCATCACGGTGCCCGGCCGTCCGGCGGAGGAGCACCTCGCGGCGGGCACCTGGGTACGGGCCGACGGCCTGGCCGAGCTGGCCGAGCTGATCGGCGTGCCGGGCGACGCGCTGACGGCCACCGTCGAACGCTTCAACGGCTTCGCCGCCACCGGCGTCGACGAGGACTTCCACCGGGGCGAGGACCCCTACGACCGGTTCTTCGCCGGCGCCTCGCCGGACGGCAACCCGTGCCTGGTCCCGGTGGACCGGCCGCCCCTCTACGCCGCGCGCATGGTCCTCAGCGACCTCGGCACCAAGGGCGGCCTGCGCACAGACCCGGACGCCAGGGTGCTCGACCGGGACGACCGGCCGATCCCCGGCCTGTACGCCGCGGGCAACACCAGCGCGTCGTTCGCCGGCCGCTGCTACCCCGGCCCGGGCGTCCCCATCGGCTCGGCCATGGTGTTCGCCTATCGGGCGGTGCACGACATGGCCGGGACCTGCACCACTCGAAAGGATCATTCGTGAAATCCCCCCGTACCCCCGCGCTACTGCGACGCGCGACGGCGGTGGCCCTGGCCACCCTGACCGTGACAGCGACCACGACGCCCGCGGCCTCGGCGACCACCACCGCCACCGCGGCCGCCCCCACCGGCGCGACCACCGCCCTCGGCGGTGCCGGGAACGCCGCCGAGGGCGCGCGGGTCGCGGCGGTCTCCGGCCCGCGTGGCAAGCTGCTGACCGCCCGCCCGCTGAAGGGCGGCGCGGCGCTGCCGAGCGCGGCGCGCACCTGGTCCGTCAGCTACCTCTCCGAGGGCGCCACCGGCAGGCGCGTCGTGGTGTCCGGCACGGTGTCGGTGCCGAAGACGGCGCCGCCGCGCGGCGGCTGGCCGGTGATCAGCTGGGCGCACGGCACGACCGGGACGGCCGACGTCTGCGCCCCCTCGAAGGACGACGAGAACGGGCCGGCGCACGCCTACGTGTCCGCGATGCGGCCCACGCTCGACGCCTGGGTGGCCAGTGGCTTCGCCGTGGTGCAGACCGACTACGAAGGGCTCGGCACGCCGGGCGAGCACCCGTACATGAACAGCCGCAGCGCCGCCAACACCGTGATCGACATCGTGCGCGCGGCGCGCGGGGTGGACCATCGCGTGGGGCGTGACTGGTTCACGGTGGGGCACAGCCAGGGCGGGCACGCCGCGCTGTTCACGGCCGCCGCCAACGCCCCGGGCAAGGGGCCGCGGCTGCGCGGCGCGGTGTCGATCGCCCCGGGCGGGTGGGGGCTCAGCCAGACCGTGCCCTACTTCCGGGACAACCTGCCCGCGCCCGTGGACGCCCTGGCCTTCCTGCCCACGATCCTGATCGGCGCCTCGGCCGCCGAGCCGGCCGTCAAGCCCGAGGAGATCCTGACGGACGAGATGCGTCCGCTGCTCGCGGCCGCCCGCACGGCGTGCGTGGCCCAGGTGCGCGAGGTGGCCGCGGTCACCCCCGTCAGCCAGGTGATCAGGACGGGCGCCGACCTGGCCCCGCTCACCGCCTACCTGCGGGCGCAGGAACCCGTCGGCCTCCGGGTCACGGTGCCGACCCTGGTCGCCCAGGGCACGCACGACAGCCTGGTGCCCAAGCAGACGACGGACCTGATCGTGGCCGACCTGTGCCGGCAGACGCCGAAGATCACGTACCGGGTCTACGACGGCGCCGACCACCGGGGCGCGGTCCCGAGGTCCTTCGACGACGCCCTGGCCTTCACCAGGACGATCCTCGCCGGACAGACCCCGGCGGCCACCTGCTGACTCTCCTCCGGCCTCCCGGCGCGGCGCGGCCCGGCCTCACCAGGCGGGACCGCGTCGCGCCGGACCGCTGCCGGGGCCGCCTGGTGCCCGGCGAACCCGTCAGACCAGGTCGGCCTCGATGGACAGGCCGAACTCGCCCTTGCCGTACATCGCGAGGGCCCGTTCGACGTCGTTGGCGACGTGCACACTGCCCGCGTGCGCGTCGCGCCAGGCGCGCTCGATGGGGTTGCCGCGGCTGAGCGAGCTCCCGCCGGCGGTCTTGAACAGGATGTCGATCGCCTCCAGCGCCCGCTCGGTGGCGCGGACCTGGTCCCTGCGCAGCCGCAGCCGCAGCTTCATGGGGATCGGCTCGCCCCTGACGGTGTGCTCGTACAGCTCGCGGATGTTGCGGTCGGTCTGCAGGACGGCCGCGTCGATCTCCGACGCGGCCCTGGCCACCGCGACCTGGGCGAACTGGTCCTCGGCGAACCGGCCGCCGCCCAGGCTGAGGCGGACCCGGTCGCGCATCGCGGTGACGTAGGACCGGTAGCAGCCGGCCGCCATGCCGATCACGGGCGCGGTGATCGTGGTCGTGAACATGCTGCCGAACGGCATCCGGTAGAGCGGGCCGGTGTTGACCTTCTGGCCGGGGCCGCGCAGCTGCGCCTGCTCGTAATTGCGCATGACGCGGTGGTCGGGCACGAACACGTCCTCCACGATGATGTCGTTGCTGGCCGTCCCGCGCAGCCCGATGACGTCCCAGACGTCCTCGATCACGTACTCGGTTCGGGGCACCAGCACGGTCATGAAGTCCACCGGCCTGCCCTGCTCGCCCACGACCAGGCCGCCGACCAGCGCCCAGGACGCGTGCTCGCACCCGGAGGAGAACCGCCACCGGCCGGACACCCGGTAGCCGCCCCGCACGGGCGTCAGCCGGCCGATGGGAGCGTACGACGACGACACCAGCACGTCCGGGTCGTCCCCCCAGACCTCGTCCTGCGCCGCCTCGGCGAACAGGCCGAGCTGCCAGGCGTGCACCCCGAGCACGGAGACCAGCCAGCCGGTGGACCCGCACACGGCGGAGATCTCCCGGACGACCGTGAAGAACAGCGCCGGGTCGCCCTCGGCGCCGGAGTAGCGCTTGGGCTGCAGCATCCGGAAGACCCCGGCGTCGAGGAGCTCCCTGATCGTCTCCTCCGGGACCCGCCGCTCCTCGTCGGTGGACCGGGCACGCTCGGCGAACCTCGGCAGTAGCGTGCGAACCGAGTCCAGAACCTCGTCACTCATCGTCTTGACGCTCCGTGTCGCGCTCGTCGGGCAGGTGCCGTCCATGATGGTGCGTCGCACCGGCCTGCGCGTGTCCGGGGCATCCCGCCCAATGGGACTCATCGTCCGGTCGCGCTTCCCAGCTCCTACGTTGACGAACGGAGACAAGTGCGTCCTGAAGGGTTGGATAGACGTGACTGCAGCAGAAGCCGGCACCGACGGCGTCCGCGCGATCGAGGCGGAAGCGGTGCCCACGCGATTCGCCAGAGGCTGGCACTGCCTCGGCCTGTCGGAGACGTTCAAGGACGGCAGACCGCACACCGTCAACGCCTTCGGCCAGAAGCTCGTGATCTTCCAGAGCGGCGACGGCAGGCTCAACGTGCTCGACGCCTACTGCCGGCACATGGGCGCCGACCTGTCGCAGGGCACGATCAAGGGTGACGAGATCGCCTGCCCGTTCCACGACTGGCGCTGGGGCGGCGACGGCCGCTGCAAGAAGATCCCCTACTCGCGCCGCGTCCCGCTGCGCGCCCGCACCTCCGCCTGGACCACGATGGACCAGGACGGCCTGCTGTTCGTCTGGAACGACCCGGAGGGCAACCCACCGCCGCCCGAGGTGACGATCCCCCGCATCGAGGGCGCCACGAGCGACGAGTGGACGACGTGGGTCTGGAAAGAGATCGTGGTCGACACCAACTGCCGCGAGGTCGTGGACAACATCGTCGACATGGCGCACTTCTTCTACGTGCACTACTCGTTCCCGACGTACTTCAAGAACATCTTCGAGGGCCCGGTCGCCACACAGATCATGAAGGGCGTGGGCCGGCCCGACGCGCGCCCGCCCGCCAAGAACGGCGAGCCGCAGATGCGCGGCAACACCTCGGTCGCGTCCTACCACGGCCCGTCGTTCATGATCGACGACCTGACCTACCACTACGACGACATGGACCTCCACTCCGTCCTGATCAACGCCCACTACCCGATCGACGCCAACTCGTTCGTCCTGCACTCGGGCATCATCGTGCGGCGCAGCGACAAGCTCCCGGCGGGCGCGGCCGATGCCATGGCCGTCAAACTGGGCGACTTCATCCTGCGGGGCTTCGACCAGGATGTGCAGATCTGGAAGCACAAGACGCGCATCGACAACCCGCTGCTGTGCGAGGAGGACGGGCCGGTCTACCAGCTCCGCCGCTGGTACGAGCAGTTCTACGTGGACGTGGCCGACGTCCGGCCGGAGATGGTGGAGCGCTTCGAGTTCGAGCTCGACACCACGCGGCCGATCGAGGTGTGGGAGCAGGAGGTCGAGGCGAACCTGGCGCGGCGGGCCGCGGAAAGCCGGACACCATGACGATCCGCACGGACAACAGGCTGCTCGACGGCGCGCCCATGCAGCCGCTGAGCTGCCTGCAGTGTGGCGCCGCCGTGGGCGTGCGCAAGGCGAGCTGGCACCAGACCAGCATCCAGTGGGACTCCGAGTCCGTGAACGCCTGCCTGGAACGGCGTGCCGCCGCTCCGGGCGGCGGGCCGAACGGCGAGGCGTTCACGGGGTGCGCGGCACTGTCCGACTCGATCAGGCGAGCGGTGCTGGACGGCGTGGTCACGGTGCCCGACGCCGGGACGGAGGACGGGCAAGAGTGATCGACAAGAACGTGTACGGCCCCTGGGCCGTGGTCGCCGGCGGTTCCGAGGGGGTGGGCGCGTCGTTCGCGCGCCTGCTGGCGGAGGCCGGGTTCAACCTGGTGCTGATCGCCCGCAAGCCCGGACCGCTCGACGAGACCGCGGCGAAGGTCCGGGCGACGGGCGTCGAGGTCCGCACCGTCCAGCTCGACCTGCTCGACCCGGACGCCCTGCGGACGCTCCGCGCGGTGACCGACGAGCTGGAGGTCGGCCTGCTGATCTACAACGCGGGCGCCAACAGCTACGGCCACGAGTTCGTGACCGGCGACCTGGACCGGTTCCGCGACGTGATCGACCTCAACATCACGGCGCAGCTCGCGCTGGTGCACCACTTCGGCGCGCTGATGAGGGAACGCGGCCGGGGTGGCGTCCTGCTGGTCGGCTCGCTGGCGGGCTATCTGGGCCAGCCGCAGATCAGCGTCTACTCGGCGGTCAAGGCGTTCTGCCGGATCTTCGCCGAGGGGCTCTGGCAGGAGCTCGGCGAGCACGGCGTGCACGTGCTCGAACTCGTCCTCGGCATCACCCGCACCCCGGCCATGGAACGCGCCGGGCTGCGGATGGACCTCCCGGGGCTGAACATCGCGGACCCCGACGACGTGGCGCGCGAGGGTCTGGAACATCTCGCCGACGGCCCGGTCTGGGTCGCGGGCGGCAACCACGCCGCCACCGTCAAGCGCAGCGGCCCGGCCCGCGCCGAGCTGGTGCGCGGCGCGTACGAGGCGACCAGGCGGCTCGTCCCGCCCCCGAGCTGAGCCCCCGAGCTGAGCCCTCGCGCGTGCCACGCGAAGAAGGCGGCCCACCCGGATGGGTGGGCCGCCTTTCGGGTGCTCGCCTACTCGGCCGTCGCGGCGTGCCGGCCCGCGCGGCGGCCGAAGAAGGTGCCGTCGCCGAGCGAGGTGCCGCTGACGTACCCCTGGCCGTGGATGCCGGCCCCGGCCCGGCCGGCCGCGTACAGGCCGGGGATGGGCCGGCCCGACTGGTTCAGCACGGCGCCGTCGACGGTGGTGTGCAGCCCGCCGAGGGTGAAGCCGGCCACGCCGGTCCCCTGCTCCTCCCGGCCGCCGAACCCGCCGCGCGGGTCGGCGGCGGCGAACGGCGGCCGGAGCGGCCGCAGCCACTTGGGGTCCTTGTGGAAGTACGGGTCCCGCTTGTGCTCGGCGTGCCGGTTGTAGGCGCTGACGGTGGCCTCCAGCGCACCGGGCGGCATGCCGAGCGCCTCCTCCAGCTCGGCCAGGGTCTCGGTGACGTGGCGCGGCCGCACGCCCCACAGGTCGCGCGCGGGGATGTCCTCGAAGCCCTCCTCGTCGATGATCGCCCAGTACGGTCCGGGCTGGTGCACCACGGCGGCGTGGCTGAACAGGCCAGGGTAGACGTCCTCGTTGATGAACCGCTGGCCGAGCCCGTTGACGAGCAGGCCGCGCACCAGCATCGCGGGCAGCGCCGTCAGCGCGACCTCCACGGAGGCCATCCGCCGGGTGGCCGCGCCGAGCGCCGTGGCCATCCGGATGCCGCTCCCGTCGTCGAGGCCGGCGCTGACCTTGCCGTGGCCGAGGAGCACCGGGGCGTGGTGGGCGAGCATCTCCTCGTTGTCGACGAAGCCGCCGGTGGTGAGCACGACCGCGCTGCGGGCGCGGTAGGTGACCGGGTCGCCGTAGCGGTGCGCCACGACCCCGATGACCCGGCCGTCGTCGTCCACGACCAGGTTGGTGGCCCGCGTGTCCTCGTGGCCGGTCGCCCCGGCGGCCCTGGCCGCGGCGACCAGCCGCTCCATGATCAGCCAGCCGCCGAAGGACTCGGTCGCCGGCCGGTGGCCGCGCGGCACCGGGCGGGCGAGGGTGTTGTAGGGGTGGGCGTTCTCCCCCAGCCACATCAGGCCGTCCGTGGTCGGCGGCATCCAGCTCGGCGCGTCGTACAGCGACTCGTTGAACGTCAGGCCCCGGGCGCGGAACCACTCGAAGTGCTCGACGCTGCCGTCGCAGTAGAGCCGCAGCTTCTCCTCGTCGGCGTGCGGCCCGAGGGCGGCCCTGAGGTAGGCGAACATGTTGTCCGGGTCGTCGTCGAACCCGCAGGCCTTCTGCAGCGCCGTACCGCCGCCGAGGTAGAGCTCGCCGCCGGACATCGCGGACGAGCCGCCGGGCCCGCCCGCGCGTTCCAGCACGAGCACGTCGGCGCCCGCCGCCGCGGCCTCGAAGGCGGCGGCGGCGCCGGCGCAGCCGAACCCGACCACGAGCACGTCACATTCATGGTCGAAACCCGTCAGCGAGCCGGCGCTCACGGGCTCCACCGAGGGCGTGGCGGTCACGCGACGCCCCTCCCTCGCGGCACACGCTTCATGGGGATCCGTTCAGGACGTGGGGACGGACTTGGGGACGAAGGCGGCGAGCGGCTCGGACCCGGACCAGTCGTGGCCCCAGTAGCTGTCGGCCGTGATCTCCTCGGCCGTGTAGTAGGCCTCGTCGACGAGCATGCCGTCGGTGCCGTACTCGATGTCCCAGCCGCCGGGCGCGCGGACGTAGAAGGAGACCATCTTGTCGTTGGTGTGCCGGCCCAGCGTCGAGGAGATGGAGAAGCTGCTCTTGCCCACCCGGTCGAGCGCCATCCCGACCGCGTCGAGGCTGTCGACCTCGACCATCAGGTGCACCAGCCCCGGGTCGCCCGCGAAGGGCGCGGGGCAGATGGCCAGGCTGTGGTGGCGCTGGTTGATCCCGAGGAAGCGGACCCGCCGGACGGGCGGCCGGCCGCCGCCGACCTTCATGGCGCCGCGCGGCAGGAAGCCCAGCACCTCGGTGTAGAAGGAGACGGTCTCGTCCATGGCGGTGGTGGGCAGCACGACATGGCCCATCCCCTGCGGCCCGGTGACGAACTTCTGCGCCATCCCGGTGACGACGGGGCTGTGGTCGAGCACCGGACCGAAGAAGATCTCGACCGGGACGCCGGCCGGGTCGGTGAACGTGATGACCTGCTCCACCGCGCGCTCGGCGGCCTGCTGCTCGTCGAGCATCTTGACCGGCGTGCCGGACGCCTCGACGGCCCGGCCGACGGTGGCGAGCGCGAACTGGTCGCGCACCTCCCAGCCGACGGCGAGCACCCGGTCGGTGTCGCCGGGCACCACGATGAGGCGTGCCTGGCGCTCGTCCATCCGGAGGTACAGGGTGTCCGGGTCGGGCCCGGATCCTTCCGCGAATCCGAGCCCGTCGATCACGAGCTCGCGCCAGCGGTCGATGTCACGCGTCTGGACCTTGAGATAACCAAGTCCTCGGATCTGCGTCACGTTCCCCCATCCAATCTGCCGGTGTAGAGGTCGAGCATCGAGCCCTCCGGTCCGTGGCGGCCTCATGTCCACCCCAAGGTGGCAGAGACCGCCCGGGACCGCCCCCAGCCTCCCGCTGAGTGAGAGTCACCGCCCGTCCGGGCCGGTCCTCCAGGTCCGGTACGGGATCATGAGGCCGCCCACGGGGAATCCCGGTGATCGGAATCCATCCGAGGCGTCCCTCGGTCCGGCGCTAGGTTCCACCCGATCCGAGTTTTCGACTTCGACGAGCGGGAGGCGGGCCTCATGGGCACCGGGCGGCTGGACGGGCGGACGGCGATCATCACCGGTGGCGGCGACGGGATCGGCAGGGGCGTGGCCCGCCGCTTCGCCGCCGAGGGCGCGCGGATCCTCGTGGCCGAGATCGACGAGGAGACCGGCCGGCGCACCGCCCTGGAGCTGAGCGATGAGTTCGGGGCCGACGCCCGGTTCCTGGCCACGGACGTCACCGACAGGGCGCGGGTGGAGGCCATGGTGGACGTCGCGGTGCGGACCTGGGGCGGGGTCGACATCCTGGTCAACAACGCCTGGGGCAGTGTGGGCGGGCTCGGCCGGGTCGAGAACAAGACGGACGAACAACTCGGCCGGGGCTTCGCCATGGGCTACTACGGGCCGTTCTGGGCGATGCGGGCGGCGTTCCCGCACATGAAGAGGCAGGGCTGGGGCCGCGTGGTCAACATGTGCTCCCTGAACGGGGTCAACGCCCACATGGGCACCCTGGAGTACAACTCGGCCAAGGAGGCGCTGCGGGCGCTCACCCGCACCGCCGCCAGGGAGTGGGCGCCCACCGGGGTCGTGGTCAACGCGGTCTGCCCCGGCGCCAAGAGCGCGGCGTTCAACCGGAGGATGGCGGCGAACCCGGAGCTCGCCGCGGCGGCCGACCGGTCCAACCCGATGGGGCGGATGGGCGACCCGGAGCAGGACATCGCGCCCGTCGTGCTGTTCCTGTCCAGCGAGGACGCCCGCTACCTCACCGGCAACACGCTCTTCGTGGACGGCGGATCGCACATCAACGGCGTCGCCTGGGCCCCCGACCTCGACGCCTCCTGACGACCGTCACGTACGGGCCGACGGCGATCGCCGCGGCCGGCGAGCAGGAGTTGCGGCTCGGCGTCGGCGAGGCCGCGGAGTTCGACACCCATATATCACACTGGATCGCGAGTTCGGCCGAACGACAGGAGTATCCGCACCTACGCCGGGCGGCGGATGATGACACGGGGGCGTTCGCCGATGATGGACGTCCCGGCTGTCGACACTGTGGTGGCGTCATGGATGTGGTCAGCACCACCGAGATCCCCGCGAACGACCGGTTCGCCGCCTGGCGCGAGGTCAGCGCGAAAATGTGGGTGCCTCTCGACGCGCGCTGCGAATCGCACCAAGAAAGTGGATTTCAGGCTCAGGCCAGTTTCAGCGGACTCGGCCTCATGCGCGCGCTCTTGCTGACCACGACGCCGCTATCCGTCCATCGCACGCCCAAGCTGATTCGTCAGTCAGATCCTGAGGCCTTCTTCCTGACCTGTGCCGTACGCGGTCGCGTGGCCGTGGAGCAGGACGGCCGGCACGCGGCCTTACAAGTCGGAGATCTACTCCTACGTCACAGTTCGCACCCCTACGTGACCACGCTGGCACCGGGAGACCCGGCATGCCACGTGCTGGTCCTGCAATTCCCGCGCTCGTCGCTGCCGATGCGTGACCGGGACCTGAAGTCTCTGACCGCGGTGCGCGTCCCCGGCGATCATGGCGTCGGCGCGCTGTCCTCGCAGTTCCTGCTGCAGATGGCCCGGCGTCTGCACGAGTTCACCCCGGCCGACACCATCCGGCTGTCCACGCTGACGCTGGACGTGCTGGCCGCGGCGCTCGCCGGCGAACTGGACGCCCGCAGCGCGGTGCCACCGCACACCAGGCAGCGCGCGCTGACGGCCGAAATCCACGCCTTCATCCTGCGGAACCTCAGCGACACGCACCTGACCCCGGATGCGATCGCCGCAGCGCACCACATCTCGCTGCGCTATCTGCACAAGCTGTTCCAGCAGGAGGGGCACACGGTCGCTGGCTGGATCCGCGAGCGCCGCCTGCGGCACTGCCGGCGTGACCTGGGCGATCCTCGGCTGGCCGGTCACTCGATCACCGAGATCGCGGCCCGGTGGGGCTTCACCAGCCCCGCCCACTTCAGCCAAGCGTTCCGCACCGCCTACGGCCTCTCACCGCGTCAGTTCCGCCAGCAGTGCGCGCCAGTGCGCGCAGACTGAAGAGATGTGCACTGGCTCGAAAGAGTGACGGCGGCCGAGCATACATGCTTGTAGGGAAATCCCGACGAATCCCGATGGAGAGGAGGCAGTCGGATAAATCGAGATGCCACGGCCGCATCTTTACTTACGACCCTAGGCTGCTCTTGCGAATAGAGCCTATCGTGTCAGCCTTTCTGACAGGAACAGGGAACAGTGATCGCATCATTCAGCAACTCGCCATCTCACCCGCCGGCGCGAGAAACTCGCTTACGGCGATGGATCATCCGGCTCGTGTCGCTGGCGATGGTCGCGCTGGCAGCCGCGACCATCTCACCGGCACCGGCATCTGGTTCGCCGGGCGCTCCAGCGCCCGAGCGCAGGGGAGGGCAAGGGGCCGAGGTCTCCGCCGCCCAGCAGTGCACCGGCTGGGAGTATTGGTACTGGCCTCATTACATCGGCAGAACTACGTGGTGCCACAATGGCGGAGATAGCTATTCATTCGTGGTGTGCGATACCACGTTTGATGACTGGAGCCCTGCCATCGCAGTAGACCCGGAAGGCACCCAAGGACCCATCTACTACTACGACGTCAACGGTCAGGGGAATACTGACTGTTATAGTCGAACCATCGGTTACCCCGTCCGAAAGTGGGGGGTCGGGGTCGTGTCGCACAACCCGCCGGGAGAGCTTGTTTCCGACGTCGAGTGGCGCCATCCGACACATCCATTCCAGCCAACAGGCTGACCGTTCACGCAGCTCGGTCGCCGCTCCGGCCGTACAGCACAACGCCCGCCCTTCCGAAGGAGGGGCGGGCCCGCGGGGTTTCCTGCGCCCTGCGCTTTGCGGCCCACCTCGTTCAAGGGCACCGGCACCGGTCCGTCGGGCCAGCTGATCCCCGGACGTGCCGCACTCACGGCCCGATCTGGGTGAGCAGCACGATGAGCTGGAGCAGGCCGTAGGCGGCCGCCATCGTCTCGGCGTCGAACGCCACGGTGCGCCCGTTCTTCCGGACCACGCCGGGAACGAGGGCGGCGAGCTCCGCCGAACGCGGCTGGTGCAGGTCGACCTCGACGTGGAGCGGGTCGGGCACCGGAACCGGCGGATCGCCGGCGTGCAGCCGGATCGCCTGGCCGGCGCCCTGCCGAAGGCGGTCTCGCGCCTCCTCCGGGTGCAGGGTGTCGGCCGCGAGCTGGCCGAGTCCACGTTTGACCGGCACGGTGACGGCCCCGGGCACGAGTGCGCCGAACTCCTCGCACGCGGCGACGTCTCCGCTGGCCAGCACGGCAGGCACGCCGTACGAGGCCGCCAGCAACGTGTTGATCCCGATCTCGCCGTGCGAGCGGCCGTTGACACGGACGTCGAGGATGGCGTCGGCGATGGTGTGCGCGAGCACGGCGCCGCCCGCTCCCGCGCGTGCGTGGTAGCCCACGAACATCGCCGCCTGGGCACCGGCCTGTAAGCCCCCCAGCATGCCCAGTTCGCGGGGTTTGCCGCGGATCAGGCGGGCTCGCCGGTCGAGCTCCTCGGGCAGGAGGTTGCGGTAGGGGCCGTGGGAGTCGGCCACCAGCACCTCGGCGGCCGGCTCGGCATCGAGCGTCCCCTCGACGACGGCGTTGGCCGCCGCCGTCATCAACCTCCGGCCCCGTTCGTACTCGTACCGCTCCGGGTTGATCTCCGCCGGATGCACGATGCCGGCGATGCCCTCCATGTCCACCGAAATCAGCACTTTGAGCCCCACGCTCACAAGCTAGCGCGTTCGTTCGACCCTCATGCCGACTCAGATCATCGAACGCATCGGCCCCTGCGGCGGCTCGATGTCCAGCTCGGTCAGCGCGGAGACGTGGAAGACCGAGCCCGGCACGTGGATCGCGTGGGTGAGGCCCACATGCGCGTCGCGCCAGAAGCGCTGGATCGGGTTGTCCACGCGCATGGCGTTGCCGCCGGAGCGCGCCACGATCTCGTCCACCGCGCGGACCGCCCGCCAGACCGCCTGGACCTGGGTGCGGCGGCCCACGGCCCGCTCGCCGAAGGTGACCTCGCGGCCGGTGGCCACGACGTCGTAGATGCGCGAGACGTTGTCGAGCAGCGCCGAGCGCGCCGCCGCGATGTCCGCCGCCGCCTCGCTGATCGCGTAGAGCACGTACGGATCGTCCTTGATCTTGGTGCCGGTGATCTGCACTCGCCCCTTCTGGTACGCCAGGTGGTGCGCGAGCGCGCCCTCGGCGATGCCGATCACCGAGGCGCTGATGCCGAGCGGGAACGCGGCGGAGAACGGCAGGTGGTAGGTCGGGTTGACGAGCCCGGCCTCCCTGGCGGCGGTGCCGTCCACCACCTTCGAGAACGGGATCACCCGGTAGTCGGGGACGAACGCGTCCTTGACGATGATGTCCTTGCTGCCGGTGCCGCGCAGGCCGACCACGTCCCAGGAGTCGTCGACGATCTCGTAGTCGGAGCGCGGCAGGATCAGGTGCAGCGACGTGGGCGGCTTGGCCATGTTGCCGTCGGCGTCGCCGAGCATGCCGCCGAGGAAGATCCAGTCGCAGTGGTCGGTGCCGGAGGAGAACTGCCAGCGGCCGTTGAAGACGTATCCGCCGTCGACCGGCCGGGCGATGCCCATCGGCGCGTACGGGGAGGCGATCCAGGTGTCCTGGTTCTCGCCCCAGATCTCCTGCTGCACCTTGGGGTCGGCGAAGGCCATCTCCCAGGGGTGCACGCCGACCACGCCGGTGACCCAGCCGGTCGAGCCGTCCAGGCTGGCGATCTTCATGACGGTCTCGGCGAACTCGCGCGGGTGCAGTTCGAGGCCGCCGTGCCCGGACGGCTGGAGCATCCGGATGGCGCCCGATTCGCGCAGCACCTTGGCCGCCTGGTCGTCCAGTCTGCCCAGTGCCTCGTTCGCGGGGCCGAGCGCGCTGATCTCCTCGGCCCGCTGGGTGACCGCTTCGAGTACCGGATTGGCCATGGCTTCTCTCACTTCTTCGCCGCGAGGGCGACTGCGATTTCGATGAGCTGGTCTTCCTGACCGCCGACGAGGTTGCGGCGCCCGGCCTCGATGAGGATCTCGGCTCCGGACACGCCGTACTTGGCGGCCTGGCGGTCGGCGTGCTTGAGGAAACTGGAGTAGACACCGGCGTAGCCCATGGTGAGCGTCAGCCGGTCGAGCTGGCACTCGCCGTCCATGATCGGGCGTACGACGTCCTCGGCGGCATCGATGATCTTGAGGGTGTCGATGCCGGTGCGGATGCCGAGCCGCTCGGTGACGGCGGCGAACGCCTCGACGGGCGTGTTGCCCGCGCCCGCGCCGAACCGGCGGGTCGAGCCGTCGATCTGCAGGGCCCCCGCGCGCACGGCGATGACCGAGTTGGCGACGCCGAGGCCGAGGTTCTCGTGCCCGTGGAAGCCCACCTGCGCGTCGGACCCGAGCTCGGCCACCAGCGCGGCGATCCGGTCACCGGTCTGTTCCATGATCAGCGCGCCGGCCGAGTCGACGACGTACACGCACTGGCAGCCCGCGTCGGCCATGATCCGGGCCTGCTTGGCGAGCACCTCCGGCGGCTGGCTGTGCGCCATCATCAGGAACCCGACCGTCTCCAGCCCGAGCTCCCTGGCCAGGCCGAAGTGCTGGACCGAGATGTCGGCCTCGGTGCAGTGGGTGGCGATCCGGCAGATGCTCGCGCCGTTGTCGGCCGCCTCGCGGATGTCGTCCTGGATGCCGAGGCCGGGCAGCATCAGGAACGCGATCCTGGCCCGCTTCGCGGTCGCCACCGCGGCCTTGATCAGCTCCTGCTCGGGGGTGTGGCTGAAGCCGTAGTTGAACGACGAGCCGCCCAGGCCGTCGCCGTGCGTGACCTCGATGACCGGCACGCCCGCCTCGTCGAGCGCGGCCACGATGGAGCGCACGTGCTCGACCGTGAACTGGTGCTGCTTGGCGTGAGAGCCGTCGCGCAGCGACGAGTCGGTGACCCGGATGTCCAGGTCGGCGCTGTAAGGCATGGATGATCTCCCTGTGCTAGGAGCGCTCGGCGAGGAGCCGCTGCGCGAAGCCCTCACCGACCTTGGTGGCGGCTGCGGTCATGATGTCGAGGTTGCCGGAGTACGGCGGCAGGTAGTCGCCCGCGCCCTCCACCTCGACGAACACGGCGACCCGGGCGAGCCCGCCGCTCACCGGCGTGGGGTCGTCGAACTGCGGCTCGGCGCGCAGCCGGTAGCCGGGCACGTACGACGCCACGGCGGCCACCATCTCCTTGATCGAGGAGGCGACGGCCTCGCGGTCGGCGTCCTCGGGGATCGAGCAGAAGATCGTGTCCTGCATGAGCATCGGCGGCTCGGCCGGGTTCAGGATGATGATCGCCTTGCCCTTGGCGGCGCCGCCGATCGTCTCGATGCCCCGGCCGGTGGTGCGGGTGAACTCGTCGATGTTGGCCCGCGTGCCGGGCCCGGCCGACGGCGAGGCGACACTGGCCACGATCTCGGCGTAGGCCACCTCGGTGATCCGCGAGACGGCGTGCACGATGGGGATCGTCGCCTGCCCGCCGCAGGTGATCAGGCTGACGTTGGGCGCGTCGAGGTGCGCCCCGAGGTTCACGGCGGGCACCACGGCCGGGCCGAGCGCGGCCGGGGTGAGGTCGACCGCCTGGATGCCGAGGGCCGCGTACTTCGGCGCGTTCTCCTTGTGCACGTACGCCGAGGTGGCCTCGAAGACGAGGTCGGGCCGCTCGTCCTGGGCGAGCAGCCAGCCGGCTCCTTCGGCGGAGGCGGTCAGGCCCTCGGCCCCGGCGCGCTTGAGCCCGGCGCTGTCGGGCTCGACGCCGATCATCCAGCGCGGCTCGATCAGCTCGGAGCGCAGCAGCTTGTACATCAGGTCGGTCCCGATGTTGCCAGAGCCGACGATCGCGGCGGTCGCCTTGGTCACAGTCCCAACCTCATTTCGTCTGACTCAGTCCAACTCATACGAACACTTGCGAACTCATGCGAATCGAGCGGTCACGGAGCCGAGCCCGGCGAACTCGGCGCGGAAGGCGTCGCCGGGGCGCACGTCGATCGCCCTGGTGCAGGAGCCGGGCAGGATGACGTGCCCCGCTTCGAGCTTCACCCCGAACGAGGCGACCTTCCTGGCCAGCCAGGCCACGGCGGTGGTCGGGTTCCCCAGGACGGCGCTGGTGTTGCCCCGGGCGACCTCCTGGCCGTCCTGGTAGAGCACCGCCTCCACGTCGGCCGGGTCCAGCTCGGCCGGGCTCACCCGGGCGGCGCCGAGCAGCACGCCGGCCGAGGACGCGTTGTCGGCGATCGTGTCGGCCAGGCCGATCTTCCAGTCGCGGATCCGGCTGTCGATCAGCTCGATGCTCGGCACCACGTACTCGGTCGCGGCCAGCACGTCCGCCTCGGTGCACCCCTCGCCGGGCAGGCTCGCCCCGAGCACGTAGCCGATCTCGACCTCGATCCGCGGGTAGCAGTAGCGATCCACCTGGATCGGCACGTCCTCCGACAGCGCCATGTCGTCGAGCAGGTGCCCGTAGTCGGGCTCGTCGACGCCCATCATCTGCTGCATCACCAGGGAGGACAGCCCCACCTTGTGCCCGAGGACCCGGGCGCCGGCGGCGAGCCGCCCACGGATGCCGGCGAGCTGGATCTCGTACGCGTCCACCACGTCGATGTCCGGGAAGGACTCGGTCAGCGGCCCGATCGGGGCCCGGTCCCGTTCGGCCACCCGCAGCCGCTCGGCCGCGGCGGCCCGCTGCGCCTCTTCCAGCATCCAGTCCTCCGCAGATGTCGACGTCGGGGTAAGGGTTCCAGTCATGGCCGCCACGCCGGTGCGCGCTCCCGCTCAGTGGGAGCCGCCGGTGGCGCGGGCGGGTTCAGCCGTCGTAGGTGACCTTGACGTGTTCGCTGACCGGGATCGCCTGGCAGGACAGGATCAGCCCGTCGGCCAGGTCGCGCTCGTCCAGCACCGTGTTGTGCTCCAGCGTGACCTCCCCTTCCAGCAGTACGCAGGCGCACGCGCTGCACGAGCCCTCGCGGCACGAGTACGGCGCGTCCAGGCCGGCGGCCAGCAGCACGTCGAGCAGCTTGGCGCCCGCCGGCCACGCCACCGTCGTCGTCCGGCCGTCCAGCTCGACCTCGGCCGTGCCGCCGGGGGCCGCCTCGTCGATCACCACGCCGGACTCGGCGAACGGGTCGCCCGCCAGCGACTCGAACCGCTCGACGTGGACCCGGGGCGCGCCCATCCCGGCGAGGATCGCCGTGACGACGTCCATGAACGGCTCCGGCCCGCACACGAACGCCTCCCGGCCCGCGTACGGCCTGGCCAGCGCGGCCAGTCCGGCCGCGGTCGGCAGGCCCTGCACCGACTCCAGCCAGTGCACGACGGTCAGCCGCTCGCCGTGCTCGGCGGCCAGCGCGACCAGTTCGTCACGGAAGATGACCGACCGCTCGTCCCGGTTGGCGTAGACCAGGGTGACGGCGCCCGCCCCGCCGCGCAGGCACGACTTGAGGATCGACATCACCGGGGTGATGCCGCTGCCGCCCGCGAAGAGCAACAGGTCGTCGTCGAGCGAGGACGGGGTGAACGTGCCCGAGGGCCGCAGCACCTCCAGCACGTCGCCCTCGGTGACGTTGTCGCAGATCCAGTTGGACCCGTAGCCGTCCCGGGTGCGTTTGACGGTCACCTTGAGCCTGTCGTCGCAGACGGGCGAGCTGCTGAGCGAGTAGCAGCGCGCCGCGCCCTCCGGCCGGCTGGTCGGCACCCGTACGGTGAGGAACTGGCCGGGCCGGTAGCCGAGCCGGGAGTCGTCGCCGTCGGCGGGCTCCAGCACGAGCGAGTGGGCGTCCGGTGTCTCGCGGATCACCTCGACGACTCGGACCTTGAGCGATGCCGGTTGCGTCATGGCCGTCTCCGTCCCCGCCGTCACGCCGAGTGGGGCAGCGTGACCTGCCCGCCCGCGCGCGCTCTGGCGGCGGCGTGCCGCGCGGCGATGTACCCGAAGACGATCGACGGGCCGATCGTGGCGCCGGGTCCGGCGTACTCGTTGCCCATGACCGACGCCGAGGTGTTGCCCGTGGCGTAGAGGCCGTCGATCACCGAGCCGTCGCCGCGCAGCACCCGGCTGTGCTCGTCGCACACCAGGCCGCCCTTGGTGCCGAGGTCGCCGACCTCGATCCGGAACGCGTAGAAGGGGGCCCTGTCGATGACGTCGAGGTTCGGGTTGGGCAGGGTCGGGTCGCCGTAGTAGCGGTCGTAGGCGCTGTCGCCGCGGCCGAAGTCGTCGTCCCGGCCGGCCTCGGCGAACCGGTTGAACCGGGCCACGGTCGCGGCCAGCGCCTCGGCCGGGACACCGATCTTCCCGGCCAGCTCGCCGAGCGTGGTGGCGGTGAACGCGATGCCCTGGTCGTAGAACTCCTTGGGGATCGGCATCCCGGGCAGGATCTGCGCGAACGGGTAGCGGGCGCGGGCCTTGGCGTCCATCACGAACCAGGCCGGCACGTGCCCGCCCGCGAGCTGGTCGTGCACGAAGTTCACGTACGGGGACGACTCGTTGGTGAACCGGGTGCCCTGGGCCGACACGATGATCGACGGCGGGATGCACCGCTCCGACACCAGCGGGATGGTCGCCCCGGCGGGGTGCCGCACGGCGGGCATCCACCAGGCGTCGTCCATCAGGTCGAGCGCGGCGCCGAGCCGCTCGCCGGCCAGGATGCCGTCGCCGGTGTTCTCCCGGGCGCCCATGCCGAAGTCGGCCTGTCCGCCCTCGGGCAGGTACCTCGCCCGCAGCTCCCGGTTGTGGTCGAAGCCGCCGGTCGCCAGCAGCACGCCGAGCCGGCCGCGGATCCGCACGGTCTGGCCGTCGCGCTCGGCGACGATGCCGGTGACGGCGCCGTCGTCGCCGGTGACGAGGTCCTTCATGGGGGTCTTCAGCCAGAGCGGGACGTTCGCGTCCTTGAGCGCCATCCGCAGCCGGGCGACGAGCGCCCGCCCGCCGGTGGCCATGTGCCGGCGGCGGACCACGTTCGAGGAGACCCGCCAGGCGGCGACGACGGAGGCCCACCGGCCGCGCCAGGTGCGCTTGACCATGGCCAGGTCGTGGTAGTCCTTGCCGGTGATCCACAGGCCCAGCGGGCCCTTCATGCTGTTGGGCCGCTGGTACCTCTCGTCCTCGCCGAGCTTGCGGGTGTCGAACGGCACCGCCTCGATCGACCGGCCGAGCGGCCGGCCGCCGTCGAGCTCGGGGTGGTAGTCGGCGTAGCCCTTGGTCCAGAAGAAGCGCATCCACCTGCTCATGCCGAGCAGCTCCATCGCGGCCGGGCCGTGGTCGACGTACGCGTCGAGCCGGGCCGCCGGGACCCGGCCGCCGGTCAGCAGGTCGAGGTAGCGGCGGATCGACTCGCGGCTGTCGTCGTGCCCCCTGGCCCGCAGGGTGGGATTGTTCGGGATCCAGACGCCGCCGCCGGAGATCGCGGTGCTGCCGCCGTACTTCGAGCCCTTCTCGACCACCACCACCGACAGGCCGCTGTCGCGCGCGGTCAGCGCGGCGGTCATGCCACCGCCGCCGCTGCCGACGACGACGAGGTCGAACTCGTGGTCCCAGCCGGTCACCGGCCATCCTTCCTGGTCAGGAAGGCCAGCACGGCGCTCTCCCAGGCGGCCTTCTGCTCGATCATCACCCAGTGGCCGCAGTCGGGGAAGACGTGCAGCTCGGCGTCGGGGATGGTGCGCATCGGGATGAGGGCCATGTCGAGCGGGCTGACCCGGTCGTCGCGGCCCCACGTGATCAGCGTCCTGGCCTTCAGTCTGTGCAGCATCGCCCAGTACGGCGGCGCGTCCGAGGCGGCCGCGTGGGCCCGCTGGGCGGCGAACGCGGCCCTGCCGTACATCCGGCGGGCGGCGGCCAGCGTGGCCGGGTCGGTGGCCTGGGCCCAGCGCTCCTCGATGAGCTCCTCGGTGACGAGGGCCGGGTCGTACACCATGGAGTGGAGCCACTGGATCAGCGCCTGCCGGGTGGGGTTCTCGGTGAACTCCATGAGCAGGTTGATGCCTTCGCCGGGGCCCGGGCTGAACAGGTTGCGGCCGATGCCCCCGATGGTGACGAGCCGGCGCACCCGGTCGGGGTTGGCGATGGCCACCTGGGCGGCCACGATGCCGCCCATGGAGTTGCCGATCACGTCCACCTGCTGGAGGCCGAGCCCGTCGAGGAAGCGGATCACCGCGCCGCCCGCCGCGACCATGGGGTGCCGGTCGGTCGGGTCGCTGACCCCGAACCCGGGGAACTCCAGGACCAGGCAGCGGAACCGCTCGGACAGGGTGGCCAGGTTGTCGCGGTAGTTGCGCCAGCCCGTGACGCCGGGGCCCGAACCGTGCAGGAGCAGCAGCGGCGGGCCCTGGCCTGCCTCGTGGTAGCGCAGCACCCCCTCCTCGGTGGCGAGCTCGCGCAGGGTCGACTCGTGGGTCAGCTCCGTGGTCATCATCCGTCCATAGGTAGGCTTCGTCGAAGGTAATCGGACAGAACGGGCGAGCCCGGAGATCATCCCAATCAGCGAGACCGGGACCGGAACGCCGGGCGACGAGAGTCGGGGGCCTGCCGGAGCGGAAAGCCCTTCCACTCATCGGGATCCCGCCGTCTGGGCGCCGTACGGGCTTTTGTACGTTCGTCATCCGAGCCACCCCCGTACGCGAGGTGATCCATGACAGCCGCATCCCCTGACTCGCCGTTCACTCCGGACCCCGGCGCGCCGACCCCGGCGGAGTTCCGGCGGGCGATGGGGATGTTCGCGAGCGGCGTGACGGTGATCAGCGGCCTGGACGGCGCGGAGCCGGTGGGCTTCGCGTGCCAGTCGTTCGCCTCGGTGTCGCTGGAGCCGCCGCTGATCCTGTTCTGCGCCGACCACAACGGCCGCACCTGGCCCCGGATCCGCGACTCGGGCCGCTTCTGCGTGAACGTGCTGGGCGAGGAGCAGGTCGACATCTGCGGCCGGTTCGGCTCCAGCAAGGGCAGGAAGTACGACGGGCTCGACTGGGACCTGTCCCGATGGGGCACGCCGGCGCTGCGCGACGTGCTGCTGCGCGTGCACGCCGAGGTGCACGACGTGCACGTGGCGGGCGACCACGACGTGGTGATCGGCCGGGTCGTGGAGCTGGAGCCGGTCCGCGAGCAGCGCCCGATGCTGTTCTTCCGCGGCCGGTTCGGCGTCGAGCGGCCGCTGCCCGCCGATCAGGCGCCGCCGGGGCCCAACCTGTGGGGCTGGGGCGACCACTGGGGCTGATCGTCCTCGCGCCTCACAGCCAGTCGCCGTCCTGGCCGACGGCCAGCATCTGGTTCATCGTCTCGGTGGACCAGGTGGGGTCGGGCGTCCGCGCGGCGGCGCGGGTGCGCCGCGGGCTCTCCAGGCCGGGGAAGAGCGTCAGCGCGGCCTGCCGCGCGGCGTCGACCACGAGCGGGGCGACCTTCTCCAACGGGGTACGGCTCTCGCCGACCAGGGAGATGCTCGCCACCGGCCCCTCGTGACCGCGGATCGCCGCCGCCACGCAGGAGATCTGCGGGAAGCACTCCCCCCGCTCGAAGGCCAGGCCGTGGCGCTGCCGGATCCGGTTGAGCTCCTGGTGCAGGGTGGCGATGTCGCCGATCGTACGGTTGGTCAGCCGGCTGATGGGGCCGTCGATCAGCGTGTCGACCTGCTCCGGCTCCAGCCAGGCGAGGATCGCCTTGCCCAGCGCGGTGCAGTGGGCCGGCGCCCGGCCGCCCACCCGCGAGGGCACCGACAGGGCGAACCTGCCGCCGACCTTGTCCAGGTAGAAGACCTCCGCGCCGTCGAGGACCGCGAGGTGGACGACCATCCCCGTCTTGATCTGCAGCTCGTGCAGCAGCGGCGCGGCCGCCTCGCGGATCTCGCCGTGGCTGCCGTCGCGGCCGCCGAGGCCGAGCGCGCGCTTGCCCAGGCGATAGCCGAAGGACGTGTGGTCGAGCCAGTTCAGCTGGACGAGCTGGTCGAGGATCCGGTGTGCCGTGGATCGGGGGAGATGGGTACGGCGGGCGACGTCCTCAAGGGTGAGCCGGGTGGAACGGCCGGTGAACGCGTCCATGATCAGCGTCATCCGCTCGACCATCGACGGCGGCAGGTCCCGTCGCGGCGCCGCCGGCGAAGCCTGCTCAGTGCTGAGAGCGGTCATCACACCCCCCAAAACTGAAATGAATTCTTGTCTGGACCATAGCAACGCGCCGCCCCGGTGGGAAGACGTCGAACGACCCGTACGCTCCGTCCTGTCCGATTCCGTTCAGTGAGACCGCCAGGTCAGCCCGGCGACCGGTTGAGTAGAAAGAATTCCGGAAACCCAGTCCAGAGACGATGCGAGGTGAAGCCGGTGCGGATCGGCATAGTGAGTCCCATCGTGGTGCGCTTTCCGGGCACCCACTCGGAGTGGGAGGCCACGGCGGGCGCCGACGACCTGGGCCGCGTCGCCGAGACCGCCGACCGGCTCGGCTACCACCACCTCACCTGCAGCGAGCACGTCGCCGTGCCGGCCGAGGCGGCCCGGCAGCGCGGCGGCGCCTACTGGGATCCGCTCGCCACGCTGGGCTATCTCGCCGCCCGCACCCGCCGCATCCGGCTGGCCACCCACGTGCTCGTGCTCGGCTACCACCACCCCCTGGAGATCGCCAAGAGGTACGGCACGCTCGACCTGATCAGCGGCGGGCGGCTCACGCTCGGGCTGGGCGTGGGCAGCCTGGAGGAGGAGTTCGAGCTGCTCGGCGTGCCGTTCGAGGATCGCGGCCCGCGCGCCGACGAGGCGCTCGCCGCCCTGCGCGCCTCCCTCTCGCGACGGGAGCCGGAGTTCCACGGCCGCTACTACGACTACTCCGGCTTCGTGGTGGAGCCGCACGCGGTGCAACCCCGGGTGCCGATGTGGATCGGCGGCCAGACCCGGCGCTCGCTGCGCCGCGCGACGACCCACGGCGACGGCTGGGCGCCGTTCGGGCTGCCCCTGGACACGCTCGCCACGATGCTCCGCGAGACCGACCTGCCCGACGCCTTCGACGTCGTGCTCGGCATCAGCCGCCCGGTGGACCCGACCGGCTCACCCGGCCTCGCCACGCGCGCCCTGGAACGGGTCCGTGAGGCGGGCGCCACGGTGGCGGCCGTCTACGTGGCCGCCACCTCGGCCGCCCACTACTGCGACCAACTGGAGGCGCTGCACGCCCTCGGGGGCGAGATCGGCCTCGACTTCAGCCCACCGGACCCGGCCACGGAACCAGGCGCGGAACCGGCTCGTCTCGGGGAGGACGGTTGACCGGCGTCGAGGAGCGGCTCGCCCTGCTGGAGGAGCGCACCCGCAGGCTGGAGGACGAGCTGGAGGTGACCCGCCTCGTCCTGTCCTACGGCCCGCTGGTCGACAGCGGCAGCGCCGACGCCGTCGCCGCGCTGTGGGAGCCCGGCGGTGTGTACGACGTGGACGAACTGCTGATGAACGGCCGGGACGAGATCGCCGCCATGGTCCGCTCCGACGCGCACCAGGGCTGGATCGCCCGCGGCTGCGCCCACGTCATCGGCGCCCCTCACGTCACGGTGAGCGGTGACGAGGCGGTCGCCCGCGGCTACTCGCTGATGATCGTCAGGGACCGCTCCGGGGACGGGTTCAGGGTCCGCCGCGCCACCGCCAACCACTGGACCCTGCGCCGGGGCCCGGACGGCTGGCGCGTCGTCACCCGCGTCAACCGCGTCCTCGACGGCCGCTCCGAGTCACCTGAACTCCTGGCCGGCGACCTCCCGGCCTCGTCCTGAAAGGGGGCGTCGCCATGGCGGCCGCCGACGACCGCGTCCAGATCATCGAACGCCTGGCCGGCCGCGCTCTCCTTCGGACCGAGGAGTTCCACCACCCGCGCTGAGCGCGTTCCCCCACGAAGAACGGGATACGCGGACGCGCCAGGATCACCCATCCCGCTCAGGCTGATCACGTGCTCCCGGCGTCACCCGGTCTGGCCGCGCAGGCGGCGCACCGGCCGGGTCTCGATCCAGTCGATGCGGATCGCCCGCCGGGTGATCCGCCAGGCGCCCGCCTCCTGCCGGTAGGCGTCGAGGTAGCGCAGGTGCCACACCAGGTCGGACGGCCCGCCGTCGCGCTCGGCCAGGTGGTGCGCCACGCACGCCACCCTGCCCGTGGCGGTACCGGGTTCCGGCCCCGCGTCGAACACCTGGCCGCAGAGCGCGTGGAAGGTCAGGGCGAAGCCGTCCAGCGCGGACACCGCCCGGCCGATCTCCTCGGGCCCGGTCCGCGTCAGGACCGGCTCCAGCTCGCGCGGCGGGTCGGGCAGCACGAGCACACCGTCTCCGGTGAACAACCCGGTCAGCCCCGCGATGTCCCGCTCGTCGGCGTACAGCGCGTACCGGGAGACCAGGTCGGCGAGCCCGGCCACGTCGGCCGCCTCCAGTCCACTCACCGGGCCCTGCCGGGGATCGGCGCCCATCAGGGCCTCAGCCCGAGGCGGGCCGCACAGGCGGAGAGCTCGTCCATGGCAACCGCCAGGTCTGCCGTCGGCGTCCCCGACAGCAGGATCCGGTCCGCGCCGAGGGCGGCCAGGGCATCGGCCTTCTCAGGCGTGATCCGGGAGACGAGGTGCCCGAGGGTGAGTTCGAGAGCGAGCGGATCGCGTCCCGCCTGGTCGGCCGTGGCGCGCATCTCACCGAGCAGCCTCCGTAGGTCCTCCCCCGCCACTCCGAGCGGCTGGAAGCCGTCGCCGAGCCGGCCCGCGCGGCGCGCGGCCGCGACGCTGTGGCCGCCGATGTGGATCGGCACCGCGCCGCGCACCGGCTTGGGGTACGTCATGGCCCCGTCGAAACCGAAAAACTCCCCGTGGTGGCTGACCCCGTCCGGCGACTCACCGGACCACAGGGCGCGCATCACCCGGATCTGCTCGTCGGCCCGCCGCCCGCGCGTGGCGAAGTCGGTGCCGCAGGCCTCGATCTCCTCCTTCATCCACCCCATGCCGACGCCCAGGCGCAGCCGTCCGCCGGAGAGCGCGTCGAGGGTGGCGGCGCGCTTGGCCAGGACGACGGGATGGTGGTTGGGCAGGACCAGGACGCCCGTGGCCAGCCCGATCCGGGTCGTCCGGCCGGCCAGGAAGCCGAGCAGGTCGAGCGGGTCGGGGATGGCGCAGTCGTCGGCGAGCTCCATCCGCCCCGACCGGTCGTACGGGTAGACGCTGGAGTATCTGCTCATGACCACGGTGTGCTCGACCACCACGATGGACTCGAACCCGCACGCCTCGGCGTGCCGGGCGAAGCCGCCGATCCACTCGGGGTCGGCGGTGGTGTTCGCGGCGACCGGTGCCAGCACCGCGTATTTCATCGCCCGCTCCCCCTGCATCGCCTACTCCTCTTCATCGCCCGCTCCCGGGACGCGCCTCGCGGGGCAGCCCGAGCACGCGCTCGGCGATGATGTTGCGCTGGATCTCGTTCGAGCCGGCGTAGATCGTGTCGGACCGGGAGAACAGGTAGAGCCGCTGCGCGTCGCTCAGGTCGTACGGCGGCCCGTCGGCGATCATCCCGGCGGCGCCGAGCACGTCCATGGCCAGCTCGCCCAGCTCCCGGTGCCAGACGCCCCAGACGAGCTTGGAGATGGACGACTCGGGCCCCGGCGCGCCCGCCGCGATGCCCGCCATGGTGCGGACCGCGTTGAGCCGCATGACCCGCAGGCCCATCCAGGAGCGGACGAGCCGGTCGCGCAGCAACGGGTCGTCGATCGCGCCGGTGCGCCGGGCGACCTCGATGACGGCCTCCAGCTCGTGACGGAATCCCACCTGCTGGCCGAGCGTGGCCACGCCGCGCTCGAAGCCGAGCGTGGCCATGGCGATCTTCCAGCCGTCGCCGGGCGCGCCGACGAGGTTGGCGGCGTCGGTCACCGCGTCGTCGAAGAAGACCTCGTTGAACTCACTGGTGCCGGTCATCTGCACGATCGGCCTGATCTCCACGCCGTCCTGGCGCATCGGCACCAGCAGGTAGGACAGCCCGTGGTGGCGGGTGGAGCCGGGCTCGGTGCGGCAGATCACGAAGCACCAGTCGGCCTCCAGGGCGAGGGAGGTCCATACCTTCTGCCCGCTGACGCGCCACCGGTCGCCGTCGAACTCGGCGCGGGTCTGCACCCCGGCCAGGTCGGAGCCGGCGCCGGGCTCGGAGTAGCCCTGGCACCACAGCTCCTCGACGTCCACGATCAGCGGCAGGAACCGCCGGCGCTGCTCGTCGGTGCCGAACGCGATGATGGTCGGGCCGAGCAGGTTCTCGCCGATGTGACCGACCCGGGCGGGCGCGCGGGCCAGGGCGTACTCCTCGTGGAAGGCCACCTGGTCCTCGACGCTCGCGCCGCGCCCGCCATACTGCTCGGGCCAGCCCAGGCAGGTCCAGCCGGCCGCCGCCAGGTGCCGCTCCCAGGCCAGCCGGACGTCGAACGCCTCGTGCTCGCGGCCGGGTCCGCCCAGCCCGCGGGCGCCGGCGAACTCGCCCGACAGGTTGTCCTCCAGCCAGGCGCGCACCTCGGCTCTGAAGGTTTCGCTCCGGTTCACAGGTGGCACTCTACCAAACAGTTGTTAGAATAAGGATCCCCGCCCCGTTGACCCTTGGACGAACATGATCACCACCGACGAGCAGGAAGAGCTGCGGCGCACCGTGCGCGCCCTTCTCGCGCGCAACCCCCCGTCCCGGCCCGAGCCGGACGCTGAAGCGGGCTACGACGAGACCGTGTGGCGGCTGCTCGCCGACCAGGTGGGCGCCTTCGGGCTGGCCGTTCCCGTGGAGCACGGCGGTGCGGGCTGCACGGCGGCCGAGACCCAGGTGGTGTGCGAGGAGCTGGGGCGCACCCTGGCCACGCTCCCCTACCTCGGCTCTGCCGTGCTCGCGACCGAGGCACTGCTCGCCTGCGGGGCCACCGATCCCCTGCCCGGCCTCGCCGACGGCAGCCGGGTCGGCGCCGTCGCCTGGGCGGAGAACGGCACCTGGGACCCGGCGGCGATCCGGGCGCGGGTGCGCGACGGCCGGCTCACCGGGGTGAAGGAGCACGTCCTCGACGGCGCGCGCGCCGACCTGCTCATCGTGCCCGCGCTCACGCCCGACGGCGACCTCGCCGTCCACACCGTCGAGCCCTCCGCTCCCGGCGTGCAGGTGGAGCCGCTGACCACGCTCGACCGCACCAGGCCGCAGGCGCGCGTGACGTTCGACGCGGCGCCCGCCCGGCTGATCGGCGCCGACGGGCACCGGGTCCTCGACCGGCTGCTCGCGGTCGCCGCCACCGCCCTCAGCGCCGAACAGCTCGGCGGCAGCGCCCGCTGCCTGGAGATGACGCTCGACTACGTGAAGGTCAGGGAGCAGTTCGGCCGGCCGATCGGCTCGTTCCAGGCGGTCAAGCACCGGCTGGCCGACCTGTACGTGCTGGTCGAGTCGGCCCGCTCCGTCAGCCACGACGCCGCCCTCGCGCTCGCCGAGAACGCTCCCGACCTGGGTGTACGCGCCGCTACCGCGCAGGCGTACTGCGCCGAGGCGTTCTCCGCCGTGACCGCCGAGACGATCCAGCTGCACGGCGGCATCGGCTTCACCTGGGAGCACGAGGCCCACCTCTACTTCAAACGGGCCCACTCCGCCGCCAGGCTGTTCGGCGACGCCGCCTGGCACCGCGCCCGCCTCGCCTCCCACGTCCTGGGCGGCTGACCCGGCGCCGAGGACGCCACCACGGGTACGGCCCCGTTCCATGGTCCGCGCGGACCCGAGGAACGCCTAGGGCCGGAGGTCCTTTGGACATGGTCTTTCTCCTCTACCCGCGACCTGCGGCTCAGCGATTGGCTGTGATCGCACGGAACGGCAGAAGGAGGCACGACATGAGACGCCGGAACACGCCGGTCGCCATAGACCCCGCCGACGTTCGCGTCGAGAGGCGCGGCCCGGTCCGCCAGGGAGCCGTCGAGCACGCCCGGCAGGCCATCGCCGCGCTGGCCCAGCTGGCCCACGAGCCCGTGCTGCACGCGCGGATCAAGCTGACGGCCCCCGCCGCCCCCAACGTGAAGCGGCCGTACACAGCACAGGCCAACCTCGACGTCAGCGGGCGCCTCATCCGCGCCCAGGCCGCGGGCTCGTCCATGTACCAGGCGCTCGATCTGCTGGAGGATCGGGTACGCACCCGGTTGCGGCGCACCGCCAGGCACTGGGGGGAGCTGCGCGGGCGCCACTGGCCAGAGCGGGAGGCCTCGCTGCCGGTCCTGCCGCGCCCGCGGCGCGAGCCGGACGCCGAGCAGGAGATCGTCCGGCACAAGACGCTGGGCGCCTACCGCGCCACGCCGGAGGAGGCCGCCTTCGACATGGAGCAGCTCGACTTCGACTTCTACCTGTTCACCGAGGCCGGCAGCGGGCAGGACAGCGTCCTGTACCGGGCCGGTGACGGCTACCTGCTGGCCCAGGTGGAGCCGCGGCCGGAGGCGCTCGGCGAGGTGATGATGCCGCTCACGGTCGATCCCGGCCCGGCGCCCCGGCTGACCACCGCCGAGGCGGTGGACCGGCTGAAGGTCAACGGCCGGGCGTTCGAGTTCTTCGCCGACGCGGAGACCGGCCGCGGCCGGCTGATCTACCACCGCTACGACGACGGCTACGGGCTGATCACGATCGGCTGACCGGGGCCGCGCGCCGGGCGGCGCCGGGACCTCCGCCCCGAGGTCCCGGCGCCTTCTCCGCTCTCCGCTCCGGGATGGAACACTGACACTTCGGATCTTCCTCGCGTTAGGCTGTCGCGTACCCCCCTCAGGAAGGCACGACGATGACCGACGGTCCGCTCAGCCGTGTGAACACCGAGATCCCGAGTCCGGCCCGGATCTATGACCTGTGGCTGGGGGGCAAGGACAACTACGAGATCGACCGCGTGGTGAGCGCGCAGATCCTCCAGGCGGTCCCCGAGCTGCCCATCCTGGCCAAGACGAACCGCGAGTTCCTCGGCCGGGCGGTGCGCCACATGGCGGCGGAGGCGGGGATCCGGCAGTTCCTCGACATCGGCACCGGGATCCCCACGGCCGACAACACCCACCAGGTCGCCCAGTCGGTCTCGGCCGACTGCAAGGTCGTGTACGTGGACAACGACCCGGCGGTGCTGGCCCACGCGCGGGCGCTGCTGCGCACCTCGGGGCAGGGCGACACCTGGTTCGTCGACAGCGACCTGCGCGACCCCGACAAGATCATCGCTGCGGCGGGCGAGCATCTGGACTTCTCGCAGCCGATCGGGCTGGTGCTGCTCGGCGTGGTGGAGTTCCTGCCCGACAGCGACCGGCCCAAGGAGATCATCCAGCGGCTGATGGAGCCCATGGCCCCGGGCAGCCACCTGGCCATCTCCCACGGCCTGGTCGGCAAGCAGCTGGAGGAGGGGGTGCGCAGCTGGAACGAGAGCGGCGGCGCCCCGATCACGCTGCGCACCCACGAGGAGCTGACCGGCTTCTTCGATGGGCTGGAGCTACTGGAACCGGGCGTGGTGGCGCTGCCGCGCTGGCGGCCCACGCCGGAGACGCTCTACGCCGACCGCGAGGCCGTCTACTACGCGGGCGTGGGCCGCAAGCCCTAGCCAGGAGAACGCCGCGGCGTTCTCCCCGATCCACTCACGGAAGCGGCGTCCGCCCACCCGCTCCGGCGGCGGCCACCGGCGACCACTGTCTCGGGGCGCAGGTGTCGTCGATCAGCAGCACCGCCGCCGTCTCGCCGATGCGGACGGTGTGATGGCCGCGCGTCGCGCCGGGAGCCGCTCGGCCTTCGAGGTCGCAGGCTCAAGTGCTCCGTCACCACCCACCGTTTGATTCGTAAATCCCATTCGTCGCACGAGGACCCTCTCCATGTCATGGAAACATATACCGGAGAGCCGCAAAATCCATATCAGGAAAGATGCAGTCCGCACATACTCCCTAACTGGATTTGATCTTCCAGCGACCTGGGTCCCAAGTTAGGATGCGATGATCGATGCGTATTTCAGACCAGCCCAGCTCTGCCGGTCAACAATACGCCCATCGCTCCGAGGAGAAGAATGTTTCGACGCTGGCAAGGCTGCGCCTTATCCATCTCGATCGCAGCCACATCGATCATAGCGACCTCCACCCCCGCCCACGCCGTAGAACGCTGCGTGAGCAACACGTGGGCCCTAGGCTGCTATGACGAGGTCGGCTACACGATCGAAGCCTGCGACAAGAACGCGGACGGCAGGCGATCCGGAACATCCATCGACTCTTCTGACGGCTATACGGAAGTCTTTGACACGGACGGCGCCAACAATGGGTGCACAGGCGAGAGCGCATGGTTTGCGGCTCCCTTTCCTGGAACCATCTACACTCTCAGAGCCTGGCGGCAGAACGGCAACTACGGCTCTCAGGAAAATCCCGTCCAAGGCACCTACACAGCGAGCTGAGAGGCAGCAGAGGCGTGCAGTCTGAGAGATTACCCGAGGCGCCCCACCGCGATTCCAGCAGGCGGAGGACGAACATCATCGCTCCACTCGCCTTGGTCGTGACGATCGTCGCGATGACCGCGGGCGCCGTGACGCTGCTATCCGGCACGTCGCCCGACTCGCAGGCGACCGGCACACGTGCGGCTACGGGCGCGGCGCCCCATGATGTGCGCACCGACACGGGCAACGACCCTCCTCGCAGCCTCATCGCCGCCGGCCGCGTGGCGATGTCCGCCTACTGGACCGGCTCCTGGCAGGAGGTCCGCAAGGCGGAGCACAAAGTAAGCCGGGGAACGCTCAACACGACTGTCAAACGATTGTCCCGCACATGGTACGTATACAGTCCACAAAACGACACCTACGAACAGACGCAATGGTCATGGGTGGACGTCGCCCCCGGACTACAGAAGGCCGCCGTTCTGGAGGGAGAACTTCCGTCGAAGCGGCTCGGTGTTCTCGACCTGTCCACCCGCAAAGTGCTCTCCTGGATCGACCTCCCGCAAGGGGCCGCGAGTGCGACCTGGTCACCTGACGGCAAGAACGTCCTGGCCACCAGCTATGACCGGCACCCCGACGAGGTCGAGTTCGTGAACGCCAATACGCGCTACGGGACGAAAGGCGTGAGTCCCCGCAGCGGGTTCTTCATCGTGGACGCGACCACGATGACGGCGCGGTTCAATTCAGTGCCACGAGGCGACAAGCAGGCGGCGCATCTGCGAAATGACTTCCGCTGGGCTTCGCCCGACCTCGTCACCGGCGAAACCGACGACGCACTCTACTTCGACCTGGACGGCAGGGCCCGCGCCATGCCCAGCGGCCACGTTGAGCTGTCGGAGGATAAGGCCGGGGAAGCCGGGCTGTCACCGAACGGAAAGCTGCTGGCGGGACCCGCGGGAATGCCGACCAAGGTCATCGACAGAGCCTCCGGCCTCGAAGCCGGAACCCAACCCGTTCTCGAGTTGCTCGCATGGGCTGACGACGGGCATGTGATCGCCCTCGGCTGCGAAGACAGGTGTGCGAACGAATTCCGCAACGCCCTCGTACTGGTCAGTGTGGACGGCAAGGAAGTCACCCGGCTGTCGTCCTATCGCGAGGACGGCGGTTCGGACGCGACGTGGCACCCCGTACTGACCCTCCGTTGACCCAGGCGCTCATTCCTGGTCGTCCTGCCTGTGTTTGGGTGCACGACCGAGGTACGCAGAGGTCCGTCGCGGGCGACGGCTGTCGCGGGTCAGCTCAGCGGCTGACGGGGGATCAGCCCGGCGGTGGACGCGGCCGGGTGGGAGCGCTGCCTAACATCCAGCCGGACAGTGCCCCTCGGCCGGCCAGGAGGCCCCCGCATGCTCAACAACTCGGTCCGCTTCAGACGCGTCGCGACCGGCTCCCTGCTGATCGTCGCGCCGGCGCTCCAGCTGATCGCGGTCATCGTCGACCCGGGCACCTGGGGCGACGACCGCGAGGCGGTCAGCTTCGGCGACAACCCGGCGCTCGCCCAGCTGCAGTCGGTGCTCTACCACTGGAGCTGGGTGCTCACCGCGATCGCCGCGTTCGGCCTGCTGCACCTGGTGCGCCGCAAGGCGGTCGTGCTCGGCCACATCGCCGGCACGATGACGATCGTCGGCTACATCAACCTGTCCGCCCTGCTGCTCACCGACCCGGTGGAGTGGTGGTTCGGCCGGCGCTACCCGGCCGAGGAGGCCCAGCGGCTGGCCGGCGAGGTCCTCGACCTGCCCGGCGTGATCTTCGGCTTCACGCTGCCGTGGACCTTCTTCGCGCTGCTCGGCCTCCCGCTGCTGCTGATCGCCGTGTGGCGGGCCGGCGCGGCGCACTGGTGGATCCCGCTCACCGTCACGCTCGGCGGGCTCGCCGCGCAGTTCGTCCCGTACGGCCCGCTGACGGTCCCGCTGTGGGCGCTGCCCGCGCTGGCGCTCGGCGCGCTGGGCGTGCGGATGCTGCGCATGAGCGACGACGACTGGATGGCGTACTACCCGGTTCCCGCCCCGCGGGCCGCCACGGCCGGCTCTTCCGCGTGATCCCCGGCGGCAGGTGCCCCGTCACCTGCCGCCGGGGACGTGGTGACGGCTACGAACCGGTGTGACCCACGGCCCGGGCGTAGAAGGAGCGGTCCACGTAGCGATCCTCCGGCAGGATCTCCGTGTACTTCACCGTCTTGAAGGCGATGAACACCTTCTGCTCCTCCTCCCCCGTCCCCTTGCGGATCTCCCAGTCGAAGGTGAGCGCGGGGGTGCGGGTCAGCGACTCGCGGGGCTGCTGGGTGCCGGCCACGATGGCGGCCAGCACGTTCTCCTTCTTGATGTAGTCACCGTCCAGGTGGGTGTTGATGGTCCGGATGTAGGCGCGGACGAACGCCTGGAGCACCTCCGGCCGCTCCTCCAGCATCGACTTGCCGGTGTAGAAGCCGCCGAGCGGCTCTCCGGGCGCCTGCCCGCCGACCAGCACGTACTTGTCCGGGCTGCTGGCGGCGGTCAGCCAGTACGGGTCCAGCAGCCACGCGGTGTCGATGGCCTTGTTGGCCAGGGCCGGCATCAGGTCCGTCGGCGGAAGCTGCTTGATCTGCATGTCCTGCAGCGAGGTGCCCGCCTCGGTCAGCGCCTTGTTCATCGGGTAGGCGATGGCCGAGGCGGCCCCCACGGTGGAGCCGAGGGTCTTGCCCTTCAGTTCGGCCAGTTTCGGGTTCTGCGGGTCGGAGAAGATGTCGCGGCGCGCCCAGAGCCCGGTCTGCGGCTGGGACAGGTCGGCCGACTTGGGCTCGATGAAGTTGCCCAGGACCCACTTGATGGCCAGGCCCTGGTTCACCGCGTTGAACAGGCCGGCCTCGGTGCCCCCGTAGGAGATGTCGACCCGGCCGGCGGCCAGTTGCGGCATCGCGTCGGCGAACGGCAGCACCGAGAACTCGACCTTCAGGTTCTCCTTCTCGAACTCGCCCAGCTCCATCCCGACGAAGATCGGCGCGAGGCTGCTGGACCTCGACGCGGCCGTCATCCGGATGGTGGCGGGCTCCTTCAGCGGCTGGGGGGCGGGGGTGTTCGCCGCGCACCGCGCGACCTTCCGGGTCGGGCTCAGGTCGGCGGGATCGACGTACGAGTCCGCCCCGCAGCCCTCGACGGGCACGACGGCGCCCAGATCGGCGCGGGCCGCCACCGGCTCGTCATCAGCGGCGCAGGCGGCCGTCGAGAGCAGCAACGCCCCGACTCCCAGCGCCGCGGCCAGGACACGTAATTTCGACACAGGTTCCTCCAGTTGGGGGGCGTGAAGGCAGGACCGGGCAGCAGGGGCGCGTCGCCGGTCAGGACGGGATGATCGCGTTGTCGTCGGCCGCCCACCGGATGAACAGGCGCCCGACGAGCTTCACCAGCAGGGCGAAGAGGTAGCCGATGGCGGCGACGAGCACGATGCCGACGTAGCTCTGTTCGAGCAGCAGCAGGGTGCGGCCCTGCTCGATGAGGTAGCCGAGGCCCTGGTCGCTGATCACGAACTCGATGCCGACGAGCATGAGGACGGAGACCCCCGCGGCGATCCGCAGGCCGACGAAGATCTCCGGCAACGCGGCCGGGAGCAGCACGTGGCGGAACATCTCCCACCGGTTGGCGCGCAGCATCAGGGCCGCCTCGCGGTAGCCGGTGGGCACCGCCATGACCGCCGACATGACCGAGATCCAGACGAAGAAGTACACCGTCATCGCGATCAGAACGACCACCGACGTGTCGCCGAAGCCGAAGATGGTCAGGAAGATGGGCAGCAGGGCCAGCTTGGGCACCGTGTACCACGCCCAGGAGAACGGTTCGAACGCCGCGCGCAGCACCCGCGACATGCCCATCAGGAAGCCGACCACCAGCCCGGTGACGGCGCCCAGCAGGTATCCGAGGATGACGCGGCGCACGCTGGTGACGGTGGCCTCCACCAGCCGGCCGTCCTCCCACAGCGCGACGATGCCCGGGACGAGCCGGCTCGGCGGCGGGTAGAGGAACGGGTCGACCCATTCGAGGACGGCGCTGAGCTGCCACACCGCCACGAACAGCACCGGCACGGAGATCCCCAGCGCGATCTTGGTGGCGCTCCAGCGGCGCCGGGTGCGCACCGGATGCAGTTCGGCGACTCCGGGACGCCGGGTCAGCACGGTGCTCAAGGCCGGTCCTTTCCCGCGTCGAACTGGGCGACGACCTCCGAGTGCAGGCTCGTCCACAGCTCGCCGCGTAACTTGGCGAAGAGGGCGTCGGTACGGATCGCGCTGGACCGGGGGCGTTCGAACGGCACGTGGATGTCGGCGATGACGCGGCCGGGGCGCGCGCTCATCACGACGACGCGGTCACCGAGCAGCAGTGCCTCCTCAAGGCTGTGCGTCACGAACACCACCGTGCGCCGGCGGGCCTGCCAGATCGCCAGCAGCTCGTCCTGCAGCACCTCGCGCAGCTGGGCGTCGAGGGCCGCGAACGGCTCGTCCATCAGCAGGACCTCGGGATCGATGGCCAGCGCGCGGGCGATGGAGACCCGCTGGCGCATGCCACCGGAGAGAGCTCCGGGGTAGACGTCCGCGAAGTCGGTCAGTCCGAGGCGGGCCAGCCAGTCGTCGACGATCTCGCGCCGATCGGCGGTCGGACGGCCGCTGAGCCGCAGGCCGAGCTCCACGTTGGCCCGCACCGTCTTCCAGGGATAGATCCCGTAGTCCTGGAAGACCATGGCGATCGGGATGCGGTGATCGCCGGACACCTCGATCGCCACCTCTCCCGAGGAGGGCGCGAGCAGTCCGGCGATGATCTTCAGAAGGGTCGACTTGCCGCAACCCGACGGGCCCACCACACAGAGGAACTCGTCGTCGCCGATGGACAGGTCGACCGGCCCCAGCGCGTGGACGGCCGAACGCCCGGTGGTCACGAAGGATCGGGACGCCTCCCGGACGGTGATGCGGGGCGCCGCCGGCGGCCCCTCGCCAGGTGCACCTGAAGGGGTGAGCTGGCCGATGTGATCCATGGGTCTCCCTGACGGTCCGTCGTCTGCGGAGGTGACTCGTCCAAGCTATCTTGTTATTATATAGAAGATAGTAATCTTGTGAGTTCAAGTCAACGATCAGGAGTCAAAATGGCGGTGCGCCTGCTGGAGGGTGTCCGGGTCGTGGAGTTCGCCCTCCTCGAAGCGGGAGGCGTCGGCACCGTGCTGGCCGACCTCGGCGCCGACGTGGTGAAGGTCGAACGCCCCGGCGAGGGCGACTACATCCGCAAGGTCGGCTGGCCGTTCGTCCAGGGCGTGTCCCTCATGCACCATCACCTCGGCCGCGGCAAGCGCAGCGTCACCATCGACATCCAGCGGCCCGAGGGGGCCCGCGTGGCCGAACGCCTCATCGGGGCGAGCGACATCGTGATCGAGGGGATGCGCCCCGGCGTCCTCACCCGGCGCGGGCTCGGCCCCGGCGCGATGCGCGAGCGCCACCCGGCGCTGGTCTGGTGCACGGTGTCCGGCTACGGCACCACCGGACCGTACGCCGACCTCGCCGCGCACGGCGTCGCGTTCGACGCGTGGGCCGGTGGGCTCCGCCTCGGCACCACCGAGCAGGGCTTCTCCTCGGCCGAGCTGAACGTGCCGCTCGGCACCCGGGTGGCGCCGCTGCTGGCCGCGAGTGCGATCCTGGCAGCGACCCTGCGCGCGGGCCGGACCGGGCAGGGCTGCGCGATCGACATCGCGCAGTGCGAGGCCGCGGCCGCGGTGGACTGGCTCACGATCGAGGGGCACCGGGCGCACCTGCGGCCCGAGACGGAGGTGACCGGCAACCCCGCCGACGGCGGCGCGCGCCGCGAACCCGGCACGGCGGGGATGGGCGACAGCGTGCGCTACCAGGTCTACCGCAGCTCGGACGGCCATGTGCTGTTCATGGCGAGCGAGCGCAAGTTCTGGGAACGGTTCTGCCGGGCGGTCGGCCGGACCGACCTGCTCGGTGACCGCGACGGCGAGGAGGTCGCCGACCACGCGCTCGGCGACCACCGGCTGCGGGCCGAGCTCACCGAGGTCTTCCTGACCCGGTCCACCGCCGACTGGGTCGAGGTCGGCCTCACCGCCGACGTGCCGATCGCGCCGGTCAACTCGCCCGCCACGCTGCCCGCCGACCCCCACTTCGCCGCCCGGACGGCGTGGCTGCCCGCCCAGGAGTACGGCGCCGACCTGCTGCCCCTGCCGGTGCACCTGACCGGCGAGGAGATGGCGCGGCCGGCGCCGGCGGCCACGCCCGGCCTGCACACCGACGAGGTGCTGGGCGAGCTGGGCGTGAGCGCCGGCGAACTGACCGCCCTGCGCGAGTCGGGCGTCCTCGGTTAGCGCCATCACGCGCACGGGCGTCGTGCGTTAGCACGTACGGTGCGGGCGGCCGAGGTCAGAGCACCTCGATCGCCGCCAGCACCGGGTCGCCGACCCGGCAGACCTGCACGTCGATCTGCGCGGCGCACGCCGGGCAGTAGAAGTGCCTCAGCACGAACCGTTCCCCACCGGCGTAGACGGCGCCGAGCGGGCTGCGTCCCGCGGGCGACACATCGTCGGCGACCAGGTGCTCGTGCACGTTCTCGTGCGCGCCGCACAGGACGGTGGCGCACCTGGCACAGGCCACGACCCCGTCCCTCTCCCGCTCAGTTCGCCCGGACACGGCCTGCGCGGCCAGCAGGTCCAGGGCCGCAGACAGGCGGCGCCCCGCCCTACCGCCGGTCGCCCGGGGCGCCGGTGAGCGGCCGATCCTCAGCCGCCGCCGCTCGGCGCGCAGCCGCTCCGTGGCCGCCTCGTCGACCCACGGCTCCCCCGCGTCCGCCGCACTCAGCGCTCCTGTGGCGTCCGAGACAGGCGAGACCTCCGAGACGGCGCTGATGACGACGCCGTAGTCACGCCGGGCGCCGCCCACTGAGACCAGACCGTTCATGACGTCGTCCAGGACCGCCGACGGCTCGCGCTCCAGCGGGTCGCCGAGCCCGCCGCCGCCCTGTGACACGGAGATCAGCACGTCGCCGGCGCCGATCTGGATCGTGGACGACGGCATCGGAAGGCTCCAGCCTTCCGATGCCGGAAGACGTTCCGATGCCGGAAGTCGTTGCGCCATCGCGAGGTCGTCCGTGCCGGTACGCGGCG
This sequence comes from Nonomuraea sp. CX421, assembly GCF_059358955.1. Lineage (NCBI taxonomy): Bacteria > Bacillati > Actinomycetota > Actinomycetes > Streptosporangiales > Streptosporangiaceae > Nonomuraea > Nonomuraea sp. CX421. The sequence goes on from NZ_JCADBK010000012.1 coordinate 190,145, forward strand.
TCACCGCGACGACGCTCTGCCCGCCGAACTCTCCCCCGCACACCCCGGCGGCCAGCGGGTGCTGGAGCCCCTGCCCGAACGACATCATCGTCATCGGCGTCCCGGTCCCGTACGGACTCAGGGCATGCAGGGTGCCGGCGCCGCCGCGGTGCCTTCCGGGGCCGGCCGTGTCGGCCAGTTCCACCCGCCGCTCGTACAGCAGCGGCAGGTAGGCCTCGTTGACCTCTACGTTGGCGCAGGACGCCCCCGGCGACGTGGTGTAGCCCGAGGAGTCGGCCCCGTCACCGAGCCAGGTCGCGCCGCCACCGCCGGTGATCTCGTCCAGGGTCATGGTGGCGTACGCGGTGCCGTCGGCGCGCAGGCCGTGCACCGTTCCCCCACCGCCGCCGGCGGCCTGGCAGCTCGCCATCACCAGGGGCGCGAACTCCTCGGACGTCTCCAGCATCCGGGCGACGCAGGAGTTGACCGACACCCGGATCGCCTGGCAGGTGGCGGCGGTGCTCATCGCCACGCCGGCGGGCCACTTGGCGTGTACGACCGTGCCCTCCCGGCTGAGGATCCGCACCACCGGCCAGACGCCTCCGGGCACCCACGGAAGCCCTCCGCACAGGTAGATCAGCACGCTGCCGATCGCGAAGTTGGCCAGCGCCGGGTAGGCGGCGTTGATGGCGCCGGGGGCCTGGGGATCGCTGCCGGTGAAGTCCAGTTCGAGGTCGTCGCCCCGCTTGGTCATGGTGAGCCGGACCGCGTAGACGGCTTCGGGCTCACTGGGCGCGCTGCCGTGCGGCCGGTACTCCACATGGCTCACGTGGCGCCACCGTCCGTCCGGCAGCGCGCGCAGCCGTTCCCGCAGCAGCAGTTCGGTCCGCTCCAGGAGGCGGTCCATCACCGCGCCGACCGTTTCGGCGCCGTACTGGGCGCAGAGCCGCTCCACCTGCTCGACGACGCTGCGGTTGGCCGCCACCTGGCCGAGCAGGTCCAGCCGGTTCAGCTCCGCCGTGCGCGAGCGGGCGAGATACTCCCGCTCGATGTCGCGGCGCATCCGGCCCGCCTCGACGATCCGGACCGGCGGCATCGGGACCGCCTCGTCGAAGATCGACCTGGCGTCGTAGGTGATGCCGCCCGGATTGGGGCCGCCGACGTCGGGCTGGTGCACGGTCGAACCGCACCACCCCACCATCCGGCCCTCGACGATGATCGGCGCCACGACGACGACGTCGGGCTGGTGCAGCGTCCCGACGTACGGGTCATTGGTCACGAACTGGTCGCCCGGTCCGAAGCCGGGATTGTCGGTGTACTGCGCCAGGATGTCGCGCACCACCAGGTGCATCGAGACGACCTGGGCGAGCACGTACCGGCCGCAGCAGACCACCCTGCCGTCGGGCGCCATGATCACCGTGTTGAGGTCGCGTGCCTCGGCCGCGAGCTGGGAGCCGGAGAGCCGGGCCAGGATCGAGGCGGCGTCGTCGTTGATCGCGTCAAGCCGATGCCGGAGCACCTCGAAAGTGATCTCGTCAACCATCGTCGTCCTTCCGGCGTCAGCCAGGTAGTCAGCCAAGGTGGCCGAGGTGGAGGTGTCCACTGGGGTCCATGCGCGCCTGCCGCAGTGGTGGCACCACCACGGTGGTCTGCTCCGACTCGATGAACGCGGGACCCTCGATCCGCGCGTCGGCCGGCAGCCGCCGCCAGTCGTGAACGGCGCAGCGGTGCTCGACGCCACCGAACCAGGCCGGTCGCGCGCCGGTCGGCTCGGCCTCGCCGGGCTTGCGGAGGACCGGGGGCGGCACCGGCACCGCGACCGTGAGGTCCACCCGGACGCTGACCACCTCCACCACCGAGCGCGCGTCGGCCGACCCGGGGCCGACCAGATCCTCGTAGCGTTCGCGGAAGGTCGCGTCCAGGCGGGCGAGCTCGGCCGGGCCGGCGGCCGCCTCCACGGCGAGCTCGATGCTGCGTTGCTGCCGGTAGAAGCGCAGGGCGACGGTCCGGTGCGTGATCCGGCCCCGGCCGGACGCCGCCACGACGTCGTCCACCTCGGCGGACAGGCTCGCGTCGAGTTCCCCGGCGAGCTCCGCCAGCGTGGCCTCGATGAGGGGGCCCGCCCGGTCCAGCGGCGTGGGGACGACGCCTCTCTCCGCGCCGATGTTCAGGTCGCTGGAGACGGCTCCGTACGCCGACAGTTCCGCGGCCAGGTCCGGGACGATGACGTCGAGCACGCCCAGCTCGTCCGCGTACCAGCTCGCGTACTGCGGGCCCGCCCCGCCGAAGGCGACGAGAGCGAACGCCGACGGGTCGTGGCCCCGCTGGACGGTGGTGCGGCGGATGAGGTCGCGCATCTGGTCGGCGGCGATCCGGACGATCCCCTCGGCCGCGGCCACCACGCTGATCCCGAGCGGGTCGGCGATGTGCTCGCGGATGGCGGCCCGTGCCGCCGCCACGTCCAGCTCGACCGCGTTGCCGAGCCGGTCGATGTAGCCGAGCGCGGCCGAGGCGTCGGTGAGCGTGGGCCGGGTCCCGCCGCGGCCGTAGCAGGCGGGTCCGGGGTCGGCTCCGGCGCTGCGCGGGCCGACCCGCAGGGTGCCGAGCCCGTGGTCGAGCCAGGCCAGGCTGCCGCCGCCGGTGCCGATCGACTCCACTTCGACCACGGGAATGGCCAGGGCGTGCCGGTGCACCATCGGCCGGGTCGCGCGCTGCGTCCGGCCGTCGATGATGAGCCCGACGTCGAAGCTGGTCCCGCCGACGTCGGTGGCGATGACGTTGGGCCGGCCCAGGGTCCTCGCCAGGCCGGCGGTGGCGGCCAGCCCGGCCACCGGGCCGGAGCGCAGGGTGTTGACCGGGGCCCGCAGGGTGTGCTCCACCGGCTCGGCTCCGCCTCCGGTGCGGAGGATCATCAGGACTCCGCCGAAGCCCTGCTCGCGCAGCCGTTCCCGCAGGGCGCTCAGGTAGGTGCCGACGGCGGGCGCGAGGTAGGCGTCGAGCACGGCGGTGGAGGTGCGTTCGTACTCTCCCACGACCGGCGCGATGGCGGCCGAGGAGGATACGTGCACGCCCGGCATCTCCTCTCCGACGAGCGCGACCAGCCGCCGCTCGTGCTCGGCGTTCACCGGTGACCAGAGCAGCGAGACGGCCACGGCTCCGACGCCGCGTGCGGCGAGCCGGCGGATCGCGGCGCGGGCCTGGTCCTCGTCCAGCGGCCGGACGACCGTGCCGGTGACGTCGATCCGCTCGGCCACGCCGGCGATGTCGGCGCGGGCCACGAGCGGGTCGGGCTTGCGCCAGCGGGTCGGCATGCCGAGGTCGAGCTCGTCCAGGCCGTGGGTCTTGTTCGCCTTGGCGATCGGCAGGGTCGACTCGAAGCCGGCGGTGGTGAGCAGGCCGACCCTGGCTCCGGTGCCGGTGAGCAGGGCGTTGAGCCCGACCGTCGTGCCGTGTGTGAGGATCGCGGTGCGCCGCAGCAGGTCCGGCAGGGTGAGGTCGAGCGCGGCCGCGGCGCGGGTGATCGAGTCGAGCACTCCCTGTTCGACGCGGCCGGGCGTGCTGAGCGCCTTGCCCACGCCCAGTCGCCCGTCGGAGAGGGTGACGACGGTGTCGGTGAAGGTGCCGCCGGTGTCGACGCCGATGAGGGCGCGGACGGATCCGGCCGTCATGCCGGGGCCCCACCGGCGACCGGCAGGTTCACCCCGCTGACGAACGAGGCGGCGTCGGAGACCAGGAACTCCACCGCGGCGGCGAGCTCGTCGGCCGACTGGCCGCGTCCGAGCGGGATGGTACGGGCGAGCCAGTCAGCCAGCGGGATTCCCTCGCGTTCGGCGAGCTTGGCCAGCCCGGGGTTGGGGAATCTCGGGTCGCCCGGGTCCACGCCGAGCGGGCAGACGGTGTTGCAGCGGATGCCGAGCGGCCCCAGCTCGCGGGCGAGCACGGCGGTGAGGTGGTTGACCGCCGCGCGGGCGACACCGACCACGCCGGCGCCGGGCACGGGGGTGAGTCCGGCGTACGAGGAGAGGCTGACGATCGACCCGCCGCCGGCCGCGGTCAGGGCGGGCACGCAGGCCCGCGCGATCAGCCAGGTGGCGGTGAGGTTCCAGGTCAGCCCGCGCTGCCAGGCGACCGGATCCACCTCGGTGAGCGGCCCGTCGCCCTGCCCCTGCCCGGTGGCGCCGACGAAGGAGCAGCAGGCGTCGAGGCGGCCGAGTTCGGCCACGGCCGACTCGACGAGCTCCGTCACGGACGCGGGGTCCGTCGGGTCGACCTCCAGTGCCGGGACGCCCCGCCCGCTGATCGCGGCCACCTCGTCGGCGACGTCACGCAGGGTGCCGGCACCGGCCAGGCCGGTGCCGGTGTCGCCGGCGACCGGCCCGATCGCGTCGGCGAGAACCAGCCGGGCGCCGGATCGCGCGAGCCTCACCGCCACGGCCCGGCCCAAGCCGGGTGGCCTGGCCACACCGACCACCAGCACCGCTTTCTCACCAAGGTCCACGGTTGCCTCCCAGACTGGAGCACTGTCATTCAATCTTATACATATTAACTATCTTTCAAGCTAGAGTCCGGGCATGACATCACGTGGCGACACCGGAGACGCGCTGGACGTCAGCGGGCGTCCGCTGGCCCTGCGCACCATCGACTGGCAGTCACTGTTCGCTCCCGAGACCGTCGCGGTCATCGGCGCGACCGACACCGAGGGCAGCCCACAGCGGGCCCAGTGGAACCAGGCCCGCGAACGCCTGCTGGCACGAGGGACCCGAGCGGTCCACCCCGTTCATCCCACCAAGTCCGCCATCGGCGGGGTGCCCGCCTACCGCAGCGTCCTGGACATCCCCGAAGCCGTCGACGTGGCCATCGTGCTGGTCCGCGACCCGCTCCCGGTGCTGGCCGAATGCGTCGAGAAGGGCGTGCGGTTCGCGTACGTCTTCGCCGCCGGCTTCTCCGAGCTGGGCACGGCCGAGGGGCAGGCCGCGCAGGAACGGCTGGAGGAGATCGCGCGCGGCCCGATGCGGATCATCGGGCCGAACACCAACCTCAACCTCATCGAACCGTGGCGGGACGGGCTGCCCGGCCGCAAGCTGGCCGTGGTCACCCAGTCCGGCAACCAGGGCCGCCCGATCGTGCAGGGCCAGGAGCTCGGCATCGGCATCCACGCCTGGGCGACCCTCGGCAACGAAGTGGACCTCGAGTTCGCCGACTTCGCCGCCTGCTTCGCGCGGACTCCGGGCGTCGGCGCGATCGCCGCGTACGTGGAGGGGTTCGTCGACGGCCGCACCATGCGCCTGGCGGCGGACGAGGCCGTGCGGGCCGGCGTGCCGATCGTGTGCATCAAGGTCGGGCGGACCAGCCAGGGCCGGACGATGGCCCAAGCGCACACCGGGCACCTCACCGGCCCCGACGCCGTGCAGGACGCCGTGTTCCGCCACTCCGGCGTCATCCGGGTGGACGACATCGACGAGGCCATCGAGATCTCGGGCGCGTTCTGCCACACGCCGCCCCTCGCCGGCGACCGCGTCGCGTTGTGCGTCATGTCCGGAGGGACGGGCTCGCATGTGGCGGACCTGTGTGGCATGGCCGGTCTGCCCCTGCCACGGCTGGAGGAGCGCACCCTGGCGCGGCTGCGCACCCTGCTGCCGGGCTACCTGCACCTCGACAACCCGGTCGACACCGGCGGCGTGGCGACGGCCCGTCCCGAGGGCCGCAAGGTGCTCGAAGCGCTGATGGAGGACGCCAACACCGACGTCCTGCTCGCGCCGATCACCGGCGTGTTCCCCGGGATGAGCGACGCGATCACGCGTGACCTCATCGCGCTGCACGCCCAGGGCGGCAAACCGATCGTGGTCGCCTGGACGTCGCCGATCCGCGACGCCGATCACCGGGCTCTCTGCGAGGCGGGCATCCCGGTGTTCCACTCGTTCCGCACCGCCGTCCGCGGCATCCGGGCGATGGCGGACTTCTGGGCGCTGCACCGCGACTATCGCAGCCCGTTCGCCGACGTGCCGCGCGAGGATTCCGCCGCCGCCGCCGACGCGAGGCGGCTGCTCGGCTCGAGCCCCGGCGCCGGTTCCGCCCTGGACGAGGTGGCGGCCAAGCGGTTGCTGCGCGAGTACGGCATCCCGGTGGTGGAGGAGGCGGTCGCCGCGTCGGCGGACGAGGCGGTCGAGGCGGCGGACCGGTTCGGCTACCCGGTCGTCCTCAAGGCGCTGGCCACCGACCTGGCCCACAAGTCCGACCTCGGGCTGGTGCGCGTGGGAGTCGGCGACCCGGCCCAGGTACGCGAGGCCTACGCGCGGATCGTCGCCGACGCCGGCGCGGTGCCGGGCCTGCGGTTGACCGGCGTCGTGGTGCAGCCCCAGGTCACCGACGCCGTGGCTGAGATCATCCTCGGCGTCAGCCACCAGCCGCCCTTCGGCCCGACCGTCACGTTCGGCCTGGGTGGTGTGTTCACCGAGGTCATGGCCGACGTGTCGTTCCGGGTGCCGCCGTACTCCCGGTCCGAGGCGCTGCGCATGATCGGGGAGACCCGGGCGACGGCGGTGCTCGGTGGCGTGCGCGGACGACCGGCGGGCGACCTCGACGCGCTCGCCGACACGGTGATGCGGCTGCAGACGCTGGCCCTGGAGCTGGGCGACCAGGTGCGGGAGCTCGACATCAACCCGCTGCTGGTGCGTCCGCGCGGGCACGGCGTGGTGGCGGTCGACGCGCTCGTGATCCCGGCCTGACCCCGAGCGCGCCGGCCTCCGTCGCTACTCCGCCCAGTCGCCGGCGCGGTCGGCGCGGCTGGGCTGGCGGCCGATCCGCATCGGGGACAGCGGGGCGTCGGCCAGCAGGATCCGCTGGAACGACCTGGCCGACGCCCGCAGGCGGGCCTTCCACCCGCCGGTGGCCCGGTCGGCGTCGTAGGCCGCCTCGAACTCGGCCCATCGTTCGAGATCGGGCACCGCCCACAGCAGGAAGCACTCCGAATCGTCGCCGAGCGCGGTCCGCCACGCGCCCGCGAGCACCCAGCCGAACCGTCCGTAGTAGGGGACGGCCTCCTCGCGAACCCGCTCCAGGAAGTCGGCCGCCTGGCCGGACGGCACCGTGATCTGCTCGTGCGCGTACACCTCGCCGCGCACACCGTCGGCGCACAACTGCTCGATCGTACGCGTCCACGGCGCCGGCAGCAGCAGCCGGTCGACGCCGCCGGAGCGCATGTCGGCGGCGGCCGCCCACCAGGACTCGAGCTTGGGATCCTGCAGGGCCGGATGACTCAGTTCGTGGCGGAACGAGGACGCCAGTCCGGCGAATCCGTCCTCCTCCCACAGGTTGACCACGCCGGGCCACCACGCGGTCGAGCCCACGATGCCCCACACGCCGTAGCAGAGCTGGTGGCGCTCCTCCTGCGCGATCGGGCTGAAGTTGGCGGTCATGTGCTGCATGTACCGGGCCCGGTTGTGCCTGGTGATGGTGATGAACTCGTGGATGTAGATCTTGTCGTTGATGGGGGGACCTCCAGACCCTCGTGGGCGACGGCTCACCTCGGCCGCCGTCCGCGGTGTCGGGACCGGCCCGTGACCGGCCGCGTGACGGGCTCCACCCTGCACCACTTCGGCGATCCGGAGATCGGCGGGGCCCGGATCAGGCCGGCCGGGAGCGTCAGCGATCCCCGTCGAACAGCAGGGCCTCCACCCGCCGCCGGTAGTCGCGGTAGATCTGCCGGTAGCGCTCGACGGCCCCTTGGCGGTCGCCACGTTCGAGGAGCTGGAGGGTCTCGCGGTAGCCCTCCAGCCAGACCTTCCACACGTCGCTCTCGGCGGTGAGGGCCAGCACCCGCAGGGTCCGGGTCACCACCAGGTCGACATGGGTCTGCAGCTCGCGGTTGCCGCTCGCCAGGATGACCACCGTGCTGAAGTCGGCCCCGGCGGCGGCGGCGACCGTCGCGTTGCCCTGCCGCAGCCCGTCGGCGAACTCGTCGAGTTTGACGCGCAGGGCGGCGAGGTGCTCGTCGGTGATGTTGTCCACGCCCCACTCGAAACCGGCGCAGGCCAGCACCATCATCACGTCGATCAGCTCGAGCGCGCTCTTCTGGGTCACCTGGGTGACCTGGCGGGTCCGGTTGGGCGAGATGTCGATCAGCCCCTCGGCGGCGAGCTGTGTGATCGCTTCGCGTACCGGGGTGATGCTCACGCCGAGCCGGGCCGCGATCTCCGCGTCCTTGATCAACGCGCCCGGTTTCAGCAGACCGGTGATGATCTCCTCGCGCAGCTGGCGCAGCACCGCTTCTTTCCGCGTCAGCGGTACCGCAAAGGACATGGCGACGCCCTCGCTCGGAGGAATCTGACGCGGCCATCCTACGAGTTCTTGACCGGCATGGTCCGCCCCGCCCGGGGGCCGAGGATCGTTCACATCGCGGGAGCCGGAGCTGTTGACGTAATGCAGAATGCATTTTACATTCATGGCACTCAGATGACATGTGCGTGATGTTCGCCCTGATCACCGCGGTTGCAGGGCGCCGCCCCACCCTCCCGGCACGCCGTGCCGCGCGACAGGGGCCAGATCTCCAGACGACGGCTCACCCCCCGAGGGCACTCTCCCGCCCCGCCGCGGGCCCATGCCCCGCGATCCTCACGGCCGGGTGGCGCCGTGAGGCCGCCGCGTCCGCGCGGCACCACCGACGCATGACTCCACCGCCCCAGGAGGACGAATGTCCGCACCCAGCCACGCCCCGCAACCCGACTCGCGCACCGTGCCCTCCTCCGTCGATGTCGCCGTCGTCGGCGCGGGCTTCTCCGGGATGTACCTGCTGCACAGACTCCGCGAGCTGAACCTGTCCGCGATCGTGTTCGAGGCGGGTGGCGACGTCGGCGGCACCTGGTACTGGAACCGCTACCCGGGCGCCCGGGTGGACGTGGAGAGCCTGGCCTACTCCTACTCGTTCTCCGAGGAACTGGAGCAGGAGTACGAGTGGAAGGAGCGCTACCCCACCCAGCCGGAGATCCTGAGCTACGCGCGGCACGTCGCCGACCGGTTCGACCTGCGCCGGGACATCTTCTTCGAAACGCGCGTCACCGCGGCCTCCTACGACGAGCAGGACAGGACGTGGCTGGTGCGCACCGGGCACGGTGACGAGGTGACCGCCCGCTTCCTCGTCATGGCCACCGGCTGCCTGTCGTCCTCGAAGCTGCCGGAGATCCCCGGCCTCGACCGGTTCGAGGGCCCTACCTACCACACCGCGCACTGGCCGCACGAGGGCGTCGACTTCACCGGCCTGCGGGTCGGGCTCATCGGCACCGGCTCCTCCGGCGTGCAGTCGATCCCCGTCATCGCCGAGCAGGCCGCCGAGCTCACCGTCTTCCAGCGCACCCCCGCCTACAGCCTGCCGGCCCGCAACCGCACGCTGCGCCCGGACGAGATCGCCGACATGAAGGCCAACTACCGGGCCTTCCGCCAGGCCCAGCGGGAGTCCGGATTCGGCGTCCCGACACCGATCCCGGAGAAGTCCGCGCTCGAGGTCTCCGAGGAGGAGCGCGACGCCGCCTTCGAGCGGGCCTGGGAGAGCGGCAGCCTGGTCAACCTGCTGACCGCGTTCCACGACCTGAGCATCGACCAGGCGGCCAACGACACGGCGAAGCGGTTCATCCACCGCAAGATCCACCAGATCGTCGCAGACCCGCGCACCGCCGCCGACCTCTGCCCGGAGTACCCGGTCGGCACCAAGCGCCCGTGCCTGGACACCGACTACTACGAGACCTTCAACCGCCCCAACGTGCGGCTGGTCAACCTGCGGCGCACCCCGCTCGTGGGGATCACCGACCGGGGCGTCCGCACCTCCGACGAGGAGTACGCGTTCGACGCGATCGTCTACGCGACCGGATTCGACGCCATGACTGGAGCGCTGACGAACGTCGACATCCGCGGCCGGGGCGGCGCCTCGCTCAAGGAGGCGTGGAGCGCCGGTCCCCGCACGTATCTCGGGATCGGCTCCGCCGGCTTTCCGAACCTTTTCATGATCACCGGCCCGGGCAGCCCGTCGGTGCTCTCGAACATGGTCGTGTCGATCGAACAGCACGTCGACTGGGTGATCGACGCGATCGAGCACCTCGACCGGCAAGGCCTCAGGACGATCGAGCCCACCGAGGAGGCCCAGGACGCCTGGGTGGACCACGTCAACCTCATCGCCGGCGCCACCCTCTATCCCAAGGCGAACTCCTGGTACATGGGCGCCAACGTCCCGGGCAAGCCACAGGTCTTCATGCCGTACGCCGGCGGTGTCGGAGAGTACCGCAAGACGTGTGACGAGGTCGCCGCCCAGGGCTACAAGGGTTTCGCCCTCTCCACCTGACCGCCCGGCCTCCCCGGCGGTGATCGCCCCCCTTGCCGCGGGGCGGTCACCCGGTGACGCTGAAGGCGACCACCGCCACCTAACGCGGCACCCCACGAGCACCCGGATCCATGACCCCCCTCTGGAGGACTCCATGTCCCGTCGTGACCTGATCGACCCCGAGAGCCGCACTCCCCTGGACGCGCTGCTCGGCATGCTGCCCGGCGGATTCAACGCCATCCCCGACATCGTCCAGCGCCGAGCCACCGTCCAGGGCATGATGGCCGCCCTCGACGTGCCCGACAACCCCAACGTCACCAAGGAGGACCGCACCGTCCCCGGCCCTGACGGCGAACCCGACATCATGCTGCGGATCTACCGGCCGGTCGGCGCGTCCGGCACGCTGCCCGGCATCTACTACATCCACGGCGGCGGCATGATCCTCGGCGACGTCGACGGCGAGGACGCCAACGCCACGATGATCTGCGACCAGGTCGGCGCCGTGGTGGTCTCGGTCGAGTATCGCCTGGCCCCCGAGCACCCCCACCCGGCCCCGGTCGAGGACTGCTACGCCGGGCTGGTGTGGACCGCGAAGAACGCGGCCGACCTGGGCATCGACCCGGGCCGGCTGGCGATCTACGGCGCCAGCGCCGGCGGCGGGCTGACCATCGGCACCGCGCTCCTGGCGCGCGACCGAGGCGGGCCGGCGCTCACCTTCATGATGCCGATCTACCCGATGATCGACGACCGGAACGAGACCCCGTCGAGCCACGAGATCACCGACGTCGGCATCTGGGACCGGGCCGGCAACATCGAAGCCTGGGCCTGGTATCTCGGCGGCAAGGACCCCGACCAGTACGCGGCGCCCACCCGCGCCGAGGACCTGTCGGGCCTGCCTCCGGCCTTCATCGACGTCGGCACCGTCGACCTGTTCCGCGACGAGGACATCGCGTTCGCGCAGCGGCTCATGCAGGCGGGCATCCCGACCGAGTTGCACGTCAACCCGGGCAGCTACCACGCCTCCGAGACGTTCGCGGCCGAGGCGGCGCTGTCCAGGCGCATCTGGGCCCGGCGCATCGACGCCCTCAAGCGCGCTCTCGCCTGATCGGGTGGGGCGTCCGGTGCCGTGGGTGAGGTGAGATGCCGCCCACGGCACCGCCCGCGCCGCTCCGCGTCAGAGCACGGGCGGGTCGAAGTCGAAGTCGAGTCGCCGGGTGTCCTGCGCGACCATGACGTCCGGGTGATCGGGACCGAGGACGCGGACGTAGCGGCTCAGCGTGTCGGCCTTCAGCTCCTCGGCTTCGCTCCGCGCGCTGAGCAGCATCAGGTCGACGACCAGGTTGGCGGCTCCGGCGAGCGTCAGCGGGTGGTCGGCGCCGAGCAGCGCGCGCAGCCGGTCGAGCGTGCTCTCCCCCAGCCTGCGCGCCTGCTCGTACTCGCCGACGGCCGCGAGGTCGCTGGCCAGGTTGATGGCGCAGGTGAGCGTGAAGTGATGCTCGCGGGTCAGCCTCCGGTCGAGGCCGGCCAGCGCCCGCCGGTCGAGGTCCACCGCCTCGTCGGCGCGCCCGTTGATCCGCAGCAGCAGGGCGAGGTTGGTGTCGCAGCCGAACTTGAACGGGTGCTCGTCGCCGTACATCAGCGGGTATCGCGGCGTCATGTCCGCCAGCAGGTTGAGCGCCTCGCCGACGTCGCCCGCGGCCCGCTGCGCGTTGGCCAGGCACAGGCCGGCGGCGAGCGTGTCGGGATGGTCGAGGCCGGTGCCCCGGACCTGCAGCTCGAAGGTGCGCTGGGCGAGCTCCAGGGCCTCCTCGATCTGGCCCGCCCGCCGCTTGGCGATGGACAGGTCCTTGGCGGTGCGCAGGGTCCACGGGTGCTCGGCGCCCAGTTGCTCCACGCCGAACTCGTAGGCGTCCTCGCCGATGTCGCAGGCTTCCTGGTATTCGCCGTTGAGCCTGACCACCCGGGCGAGGCCGTTCCATGAGGCCAGCACGTTGACGATGCTCGCGCCGGATCCGGCCTGCCGTTGCAGGGCGAAGGCCCGGGCCTGCAGGTCGCGGGCGGTCGCGTACTCGCCGAGCAGCAGGTAGTCGAGCGCCAAGTTGTTCATCGCGCGCAGCGTGCGGCGGTGCTCGGGGCCGAAGACGGCCTCGTGCCGGCGCAGCGAGTCGATGTCGTGTTCGAGCGCCGCCGCGAAGTCGCCGCGGAAGCGCAGGTCGGCTCCGTGGCTGTTGATGAGCAGCAGCGTCTCCTCGTGGTCCTCGCCGAGGATCTCGCGCATCCGCGCCATGGTCCGCTGGTTGAGCTCGAACGACTCCTGGATGTTGCCCAGCTCGCGGATGATGATCGCCTGGTGACGCTCGGCCGACAGGACGCCCTGGTCCTCGTCGCCGCTGTCGGCCCGCCACTGCGCGATGAAGCGCTCGACGAGCTCGCGCGCCGACTTGAAGTCGCCCGAGGAGTAGAGGTAGCGCACGATGTCGAGGGCGAACTGGCGGATGTGCGGGTCACGGCTGCGTTCGACCAGCGACGGCGTGACATGCCCGAGCAGGCCGCCGTAGCGGGGCCAGGCGGCGATGTCGTCCGGCTCGTACGGCGCCGCCGCCGAGGCCAGCAGCAGGTGCGCCTCGCGCCGCATCGCGGTGCGCTCCGCGGGCGGCAGATCGTCGCGGAGCAGCGCCTGCACCAGCCGGTGCACCTGGAGCGTGCGGTTCTCGGAGTCCATGCGGACCAGGGCGTAGCGGCCGAGCTCGCGCAGGACGCGACTGGTCTGGATCGGGTCGGCCAGCGTCTCGGCCAGCCTGGACCGGCCGGCGAACTCGGGCGGCAGCCGGTCGAACAGGTCGCGCGGGATCGGCTCGGGCCCGAAGAACGCGCAGCAGCGCAGCAGCTCGACCGCCACGGGCATCTTCGTGGTGAGCTGTGACACCGACAGCGCCCAGGCCGCCGACATCGACAGCGGATAGTCGGCCGGCTTGTTGGCCCCGAGCAGCCGGGTGGTCTGCTCCTCCAGCAGCCTGAGGTATTCGGCGACCGACATCCCGGCCTCGACCTGCAGCGCGCCCGCCTGTTCCAGCGCCAGCGGCAGGTCGCCGAGCGCGTCGGCCAGCTGATCGGCCTCGGCGCCGCTGATCCCGCGCGGCACCCGCTTGAGCAGGAACTCGACGCTCTCCTCGCGCGGGAAGACGTTGACCGCGACGGTCTCGGCCACGCCCTGCCAGCCGTGGTTGCGCGAGGTGATCAGCACGTGGCCCGGCCCTCGGGGCACGATGGAGTTGATCTCGTCGATCTCGTCCGCGTTGTCGAAGATCAACAGCCATTTGGCGTACGGCTCGCCGCGGCGCAGGGCGTCGAGCACCGCCTCGACGGCGTCCTCGACACCGGCGGACGCGCTGATCGGCAGGCGCAGCTCCCGGGCGAGCCCCGCGAGCGACGACTTCACCAGCATCGGCTGGTCGGCGGGGATCCACCAGACGAGGTCGTAGTCGCGGCGGAAGCGGTAGGCGTACTCGATCGCCAGCTGCGTCTTGCCGACGCCGCCCAGCCCGTGGAGGGCGTGCGGCACCACTGCGGTCACATCGGACATAAGGCCCGAACGCAGCTTTTCTAGCAGGTCGGTCCGCCCGGTGAAGTTCTTGTTCTTCTGTGGCACCCGTCCCCAGATGGCAGGAACATGTCCAGAGTCCGGCGAATAGTGCGAAATCGACACGATACTGCCCCAACTCAACCGAGTCTTTTAGATCAGCTTAGACTTCACGTCATCTTCGGTGAACCCTGTTGAGCAAGCCACTATCGCCATGCCACCGTCGGTCGTGCGAAGATGAGATCCACGTGGTCATCTTTACAGGTCAAGGAGAGCTATGGGCGAGAAAAGCGCAGGCGAATACGGTGGCGGCCTCATCGACGTGAGCGGGATGAGCCTGACCGACCTTGACGCGCTCGACCAGTCGAGTCTGGCGACCGCGTTGCGCCGCCTGGTCGAGGAGGCCGGCTCCGGCCCCGTCGCGGGTTTTCAGTCCGCGCTTTGAATCCGCCTTGACAAGTTCTAACCTTGACGGACGAAACTATTGCGGCAGCACTAGATTCTCTCCGGACACAACGGGTGCAATGGTCGGGATGACGCGTGAGGGATGCGGACTGGGACCGACTCGTCAAACAGCTCCATCGGGGTGACTGCACACCCCTTCTTGGCGCGGGGGCGGGTTTCGGACGACTTCCCATCGGCAGTGAGCTGAGTTTATATTTCGCCGAGCGCTACACATATCCGTTCGCCGATCCGGATAATCTCGCGCGTGTCATGCAGTACGCCGCATCGGTCAGCCAGGACGCGGTGGAGTTGAAGCACGAGGTCTGCACCTTTCTCAAGGAGTACGTGCCCCGCTCCGCCGTCCCGGCGATCGACCCGCACGAGGTGCTCGCCGAGTTCCCGATCCAGACGTTCCTCACCACCAACTACGACGACCTCATGATGCGCGCCCTGCGACACGCCCGGACCAGCCACAAGGATCCGACCAGCCACACCTCGACCTGGTGGGACATCACGGCCGACGAGTCCCCCATCGACGAGCCGAGCGACCAGGAGCCGCTGATCTACCACCTGCACGGCCAGTGGGACGACCCCGCCTCCCTGGTGCTGACCGAGGACGACTACCTGACCTATCTGGTCAACCTGGTCGAGGCGCGCGCCTCGGGGGCCCGCCTGTCGCTGCCGGCCACCGTGCTCGCCGCCATGACCGCCCGCCCGCTGCTCTTCGTCGGCTACAGCCTCCAGGACTGGACCTTCCGGGTGCTGTTCCACGGCCTGATCAGGAGCATGCCGGTCAACAGAAGACGGCGTCATGTGAGCGTACAGCTCATGCCCGACCTCAACACGTCCATGGCCGACGCCGGAGTGCGCGCACAGGAGTATCTCGAACGCTATCTCGACGGCTGGAGCATCTCGATATTCATTGGTGATACGCAGGAATTCTTCGGTGAGCTGCGGCGCAGAATATGAGGACCGCCAGATGACAGAGCCCGCCCCGCACGTCCGGCCGTACGTGGGGCTCCGCCCTTATCGCCGTGATGAGAACATCCTGTTCTTCGGCCGCGATCGTGAGGCCCGTGAGGTCGCCACGCTCTGGCAGGCCGCCGGCCTGACGGTCCTCTACGGCGCCTCGGGGATCGGCAAGACCTCGCTGCTGCACGCCGGGGTGCTGCCCCGGCTGGATCCCGAGCGGGCCGACGTGCTGCCCGTCGCCCGGGTCGCGCCCCGCCTGAACGGCCCCCAGACCGCCGGCAACCCCTACGTCATGGCCCTGCTCTCGTCGTGGGCGCCCGAACGCGATCCGCGCGGCATGTCGGGCATGACGATCTCCGAGTTCCTCGACTCCAGGCCCGAGCGCACCGACCGCTACGGCGACCCGGTGCCGATCCTCGCGGCCATCGACCAGGCGGAGGAGATGTTCCACGGCAGCCCCGTCCTCGAAGGCGAGCGGGTGGTCTTCCTCGACCAGGTGGCGCGGGCCGTCCGCGAGCACACCGGCCTGCACGTGCTGCTGTCGCTGCGCGAGGAGTACCTCTTTCTCGTGCTGCCCTACGAACGCCCGATCGGTCAGGGCTCGCGGACCCGTTTCCACCTGCGGGCCCTCAGCCCGGACAGCGCCCTGGAGGCCGTGCGGGGGCCGCTGCGGCACAGCGGCAGGACCATCACGCCCGCCGCGGCCGAGTTGCTCGTCGAAGACCTGCGCACCCTCGTCATCGTCGACGAGTCCGGCCACACGTCGGCCTTCACGCTCGACACCGTCGAGCCCGTCCAGCTCCAGGTCGTCTGCTCCGCGTTGTGGGAGTCGCTGCCGCCCGACGTGCTCGAGATCACCGAAGACCACGCCCGGCTGTACGCCAACGTGGAGGAGTTCCTCTTCGAGTTCTTCAAGCGCACGGTCGCCGACGTCGCCGACGAGCACGGCCGGCCGGCCGCCGAGATCCGGTTCTGGCTGCGCAACACCTTCATCACCGAGCACGGCACCCGCAACGCCGTCTACGAGGGGCTGGAGCAGACCCAGGGGATGCCCAACACGGTGGCGCGCGCGCTGGAGAACCGCCACCTGCTGCGCGCCGAGCACCGCCGGGGCATCCGGTGGTACGAACTGGCCCATGACAGGCTCATCGCGCCCATCTCCCGCTCCGACTCCCCCGAGTCCTACCTCCGCGCGGCCCGCATCTCGCTGGCCAAACGCAACTGGGAGAGCGCCCGGCGCCTGGCCCACGCCGCGATACGGTCCGCCGACCCGGGCGAGACCTGGGTGCGGGCCGAGGCGGCCGAGGTCTTCGCCGACGTGGCGGCGGCCAACGGCGAGATCGAGGTCGCGCGCCGCTACTACGAGGAGGCGGCCGAGATCTTCGCCGAGCGCCAGCGCTTCGACGGGGTCGCCCGCGCGCTCACCGCCGACGGGCTGCTGTGGCTCGCCCAGGGCGATCCCGCCCGGGCCATCGAGCGCATCAGCGCCGCGCTCAACTGGGCGCCCAACGACATGTCCGCGCAGGTGGCGCTGGCCGAGGCGCTGCTGAAGTCGGGCACCCCCCGGGCCGCCGCGACCGTCATCACCGGTGTGCTCGCACTGCTCCCGCCACACCTGCTGCAGCAGGCACAGAAAATGCTTCGGGAGTCGGCGTGAGGTGATTATGCTTGGCGCCCATGAGTCTCGATGTGGAGGCTGGTCGGCTTTGCCTGAATGGCCACTGACTCTCGACGTGGCGGCGTTGCACGCCGCTGGTTGGCGGCCGACCCCGTTCAGGCAGTTCATCCTGAAAATTCACAGTAGATGCGATCTCGCGTGCAGCTATTGCTACATGTACGAGATGGCCGACCAGAGCTGGCGGTCACGTCCCCGGCGCATGCCGGCCGAGGTGGTCGCCGCCACCGCCGCGCGGATCGCCGAGCACGCGCGCGCCCACGACCTCACCTCCGTGGAGGTGATCCTGCACGGCGGTGAGCCGCTCCTCGCCGGCGCGAAGGAGATCGACGAGCTGGTCACGACGATCCGCGCGGTGGTCGAGGCCCAGGTCACGGTGAGCCTGCAGACCAACGCGACCCTGCTCGACGAGCCCTACCTGCGGCTGTTCGACCGGCTCGGGGTCGGCGTCGGCGTGAGCCTCGACGGCGGGCGGGAGGCGCACGACCGCACCCGCCGCACCGCCGACGGCCGGGGCAGCCACCACAAGGTCGCGGCCGCCCTGCGGCTGCTCACCGAGCCCCGGTTCCGTCACCTGTTCCGCGGTCTGCTCTGCGCGATCGACCTGCGCAACGAGCCGCTGGAGACCTACGAGGCGCTGCTCGCGTTCGGCCCTCCGGCGATCGACTTCCTGCTGCCCCACGGCACGTGGGCGCAGCCAC
Organism: Nonomuraea sp. CX421; assembly: GCF_059358955.1. NCBI lineage: Bacteria > Bacillati > Actinomycetota > Actinomycetes > Streptosporangiales > Streptosporangiaceae > Nonomuraea > Nonomuraea sp. CX421. The sequence goes on from NZ_JCADBK010000012.1 coordinate 207,802, forward strand.
CCCCGGGCCGCGCGCCCGCCGACCCGGCCACGCCCTACGCCGACTGGCTCATCACCGTCTTCGACCACTGGTACTCCATGCCCGCCCGCCCCACCGGCGTGCGGCTGTTCGACGAGATCATCCTGCTGCTGCTCGGCGGGGCGTCGGCCAGCGAGCAGATCGGCCTGTCGCCGGCGGCCATGGTGGTCGTCGAGACCGACGGCGAGATCGAGCAGTCCGACATCCTCAAGTCCGCCTACGCGGGCGCGCCCGGCACGGGCCTGCACGTGTCCCGCGACAGCTTCGACGACGTCCTGCGCCTGCCGTCCGTCGCCGCCCGCCAGATCGGCGAGCTCGCCCTCTCCCCCACCTGCGCGGCCTGCCCGGTGGGCATGGTCTGCGGCGGGGGCCACTACGCCCACCGCTACCGGCCCGGCAACGGGTTCCACAACCCCTCGGTCTACTGCTCCGACCTGCTGCGGCTCATCAGCCACATCGGGAGCACCATCCAGCGTGACATCTCCGCAGTAGTGAAGGACGCACCATGAACCTGGCAGAACACCGCATCCCGGCCGAGGCGTTCGACGAGCTGGCCGCGGGCGCCGGCGGGGTCGACACGGTCGAACGGCTGATCTCCGCCCAGTACAGCAAGCATCTGCTGCTCCTGCGCGGCGTCCTCGAGGCGGTGCGCGGCGCGGGCCATCCGGCCTGGCCACAGGCCCGCCGGGCCTACGACCTGCTGGCCAGCATCCAGTCGTCGCACCCGGAGGCGGTCGACGCCGTGCTGCGCCACCCCTCGGTGGGCGCCTGGGCGCGCCACACGATCGTGACGCTCGAAACACCCGAGCAGATGGCCGCGCTGGCGGCGGCCGCGGCGATCCACGCGGGGGTGACCTGCGAGGTCGACGTGGCGGTGATCGACCGAGTGATCAACCTGCCCTCCCTCGGGCAGCTGACCCTGGATCACGACGCCACCGTGGCGACGGTGCACTGCTTCCCCGGCGGCAGCGAGGTGACCACCGGCCGCGGGTTCGTCCGGATCGGCGGCGACGCGCCCGGCTGGCGAGGGCTGCGCTCGCTGTCGGCCGAGACCGACAGCCGGCGGCTCGACGTGCTGGTCGACGATCTCGACCCCCATCGGATGCCCGGCTCCGACGCGTTGCGCGGCCCCCTCACCGCTCAGGAGGCGGGCCACTGGCAGGAGCTCCTGGAGGACGGGTGGGGGCTGCTGGTCCGCAACCACCCGTCCGTCGCCGAGCAGGTGTCGGTGGCGATCAGCGTGTTCACGCCACTGGCGCCACCGTCCGGTGGCATGTCCAGCGCCACCTCCCGCGAGACGTTCGGCTGCGTCGCCATGTCGACCCCGCCCGACGGCCACGCGCTGGCGGTCACGCTGGCGCACGAGACCCAGCACGCCAAGTTGTCGGCGCTGCTCGACATCGTCCCGCTGACCAAGCCCGACGACGGCTCGCGCTACTACGCGCCCTGGCGCGAGGACCCCCGTCCGGCGGCGGGTCTCCTGCAGGGTGCCTACGCCTATGTCGGCGTCACCGACTTCTGGCAGCGTCAGCGCCACCACGAGGACGGCGAGGCGGCGATCCGGGCCAACGCCGAGTTCGCCCGCTGGCGGTCCGCCGCCCGTCTGGTCACCACCACGCTGCTCGACAGCGGCGCGCTGACCGCGCCCGGCGTGACGTTCGTCGGGGGCATGGCGCGCCGGCTCGACCAGTGGGCGGGCGAGCCGGTGCCCGCCGCGTCCACCGTGCTGGCGGCCGGGGCCGCCGACCGGCACCGCTCACTCTGGCGCGAACGCAACACCTGACGGGCTCCGCCCGCCTCCGCTGGTCGGAGCATCCCTGTCGGCCCGCAGGAGCGGCGATGCCACCTTCGGATGGGGGAGGTCATGCTCCGAACAGCACGGCGGGTTCTTCGGGACATACGTGAGCGCCGGAACATCGACGCCTACGTCATCGCGCTGCTGTCCGTCGTGTTCGCCGCCCTGACGCTGGTCGGCGACCGGGTGGACGACCAGTACAAGTGGGCGGTGCTGCTGGCGGGCATCGGCGTGCTGGTGCACCGGATCACGGTGCCCGAGGCCGGCCCGCCGCCTGGGCACATCCTCGGCGACCGGACCTCCCTCCAGCGGATCCCGCTGAAGGACCGGCTGAAGGCCAGCCGCGAGGTGTGGATGTTCGCCCCGTCGGGCGTCAACCTGCTGTCGGAGGACCACTGCGCGGCGATCCGCACGACGGTGCTCAACCGGCACGACGGCGTGGTCAAGGTGGTGATCCTCGATCCCGGCGCGGACGCGTCCCTCGGCATCGCGACCTTACAGCTGGACGGCGGGCTGGAGTTCCCGCTGCAGAGCCTGGCCGACAGCATCGCCACCACGCTGCTGCGGATGGACGCGATGGCGTCCTGGCAGGTGCCGGGGAGACGGGAGTTCAGGCTGTTCGGCTACAACCCCGGCTTCAGCCTGGTCGCGTTCGACCCTGGGCGGGCCGACGGCACGGTGATCGTGGAGATGCACGGCGTGGGCAACACGTCCACGCCGAGCAGGATGCACCTGGAGCTGACCCGCCAGACCGACCCGCACTGGTACCAGTACTGGCTCGACCAGTTCGGCCATATCTGGCGCGCGTCGAAACCGGTCGGCGACGACCCGCCGCCCGCGGACGACGGCCGCTGACGGCGCGCCGGACACCCAGACGGTGGCGGGCTCCCTGAACGGCCGGGTCAGCGGCACGCGCCGACCGGCCGCCCGGGGCGTTCTGGTGTACGTGCCGGCGCACACGGTGCTCTTCGGCGGGATCGCGACTACCCAGGGTTTCACCGCCTCGCGTACCTCGGTTTCACCCGGTTCTCGGACACACAGTTACAAATAGGAGTTAGGGGGTACGGCCGGACATAAGGTGCAGTAGACCACCATTCAGGAGGTGCACCCATGACGCACCACACGGATATAAGGCAGCATCCGGACATCATGGAGATGCGGGCCCGATACGAGGCAGCCGCCGCTAATCCCACCGCCCAGCTGACGGACGGGATCACGCTGCTCGCCGGCATATATCTGGCGGTGTCGCCGTGGATCGTAGGATTCAACGGCCTGAGTAATATAACGGTCAACAACCTGATCACCGGGCTCCTGGTCGCCGTCCTGGCGCTGGGCTTCAGCTCCGCCTTCGGCAGGACGTACGGCCTCGCCTGGGTCACGCCCGTCATCGGCGTGTGGACGATCATCTCGCCGTGGGTGATCAGCGGCCCGAACAACACCACGGGAGTCATCGTCAGCAACGTGGTGGTCGGCGTGATCATCCTGCTGCTCGGGCTCGCGAACATGCAGACAAGCATGGCCGCCGCGAAACGGCACACGCCGGGATTCGGCAAGGGCACCACGCCGGACACCGGTCGCTGACGAGTGGAGTCCGCCGAAGGCGCTCTCCCCTTACCGTTCGCCCAGGTGACCTTCGGTCCTGGTGGATCGATCGTGGCCGGGGAACCCGGGAGTGCGCCTCGGCGTACCCTCTCCCGCGAGTTCACTCGTGTTCGCAGGAGCGGAGAAATCCGCGAGGCTCTCGTCCCGCGCCGTCTGATCCGCAGAGGCGGTCAGCGGTCGGCGAGGGCCAGCCGGGCCCCGAACGCGAGCAGCAGGAACCCGCTGAGCGCGTCCAGGGTCCGCCGCACGGCCGAACGGGCGAACCACGCCCGCGCCCGGTCGATCGCGAGGCTGTAGAGCGCCAGCCAGGCGAAGGTCAGCAGGCAGAACAGCAGCCCGAGCCCCAGCATCGCGGCGAAGGCCCCGCCGCCCGCCGGAGCGAACTGCGGCAGGAGGCTCATGAAGAACGCCGCCATCTTGGGGTTGGCGAGATCGTTGATCAAACCCTGGCGCAGCGCGCGCCCCGGCGTGAGACGCGACCGCGTCGCCGAGGGCGTGTCCGGGGCGCCGCCGCCCCGCCACGCCGAGCGCAGCGACTGCAGCCCCAGGTAGCACAGGTACGCCACGCCGGCGTACTTCAGCACCAGGAACGCCGGCTCCGAGGCCTGGATGAGGCCGGCGACGCCCAGGCTCGCGGCCACCGTCCAGACGGCTTGGCCGAGCGCGACGCCCGCCGCGGTCCACACTCCGCTGCCGCCGCCGCCGGAGAAGGCGTTGCGCACGGTCAGCACGGTGTCGGGCCCGGGCGTGCAGATGACGACGACGGACACGCCGATGAAGGCGATCAGAGCTGTCACCGCCCCAGTATGCGATCCCGAGGAAGCTCGGGGGAACCCATCGTGCGACAACGGCGAGATCCCGGTCGCGAACGTCCTACGTCAGCGAGGCGACGCCGGCCGTTCTCGATCCGGCTGAGCGTGGAAGGACTGAGCCGCGCACGGACGGCCAGGTCATCCAGAGACCAGCCCTGCGCCATCCGCAGGGCACGGATCCGTTTGCGCACCAGGCTGTCGAGTTCGGCATCGTCTTGCGTCATAGGCAAAATCTTATGCGCTTTGCTCAAGGCCGCCACCTCGCCGGCTTGTGTGGGTGGCGGGCAACGCCGCCGACCCGATGGCACAGGTCGGCGCGTCCGCCGCGGCCCGCGCCCTGGCAGGCGCGCACATCAACGCCGACCTGGCAGCCGCCGACACCGACGCGGCCGTCGCCGCCGCGCGTCGCGGCGAAACCGCCGCGTGAGCGCGTTCAGCGCGGCACCGGCCCACGGCTGCGGCCGGTGAGCCGCCGGGCGGCGGCCACGGCCCCGGCGCCGAGCGCGATCCCGCCGGCCAGAGCGGGCACCCAGTCGCCCAGCCGCAGATACGGCGTCTCCTCGGCGGACAGCGGCACGTCGACCACGAACGCGCCGCGGAACTCGGGCGGGAACCAGGCCAGCCGCCCGCCGCGCGCGTCGAACACCGACGAGGTGCCGTCCATCTCGACCAGCACCGCCGGCCGGCCGGACTCCACCGCCCGCAGCGCCTCGAAGCTCGCCTGCTGCGCGTGCGCCCAGCTCCCGTGGAACGTCGTGAGCGACCCCTGCGTGATCGTCAGGTCCACGCCTCTGCGGGCCAGGTCGCGCCGCAGGTCCGGAAAGGTCGACTCGTACGAGATCAGCGGCCCCACCCGGCGGCCCGCCACGTCGAACACGGCCGGCCCGGCACCGGCGACCCGGTCCTCCCCGGCCGCCTCGGTATGCCCCGCGATCCAGCCGAGCACCGGCCGCAGCGGGACGTACTCGCCGAACGGGACCAGACGCCGCTTGACGTAGACGTCCACGACCCCGTCCGGCGTGTACTGGCGGGCCGACTTGGAGATCCGGCCGGAGGAGTCCGCGGCGTCCACGTTCACCAGCAGGTCGGCGCCCGTCTCGGCGGCCGCCCGGCGCAGCAGGCGGTCCACGTCCGGGCGCCGGGCGGGATCGAGGGCGACGCTGCTCTGGCCCCAGACCACCACGTCGGGATCGCGGCCGGCGATCTCACCGGTCAGCCGCAGGTGCGTGGCCACCCGCCGCTCCGGGCCGGGCACGGGGCCGGGCTGCACGCCCGCCACGCGCATGACACCCGTCACCACGGGCTCGGGCCGTACCAGGCCGGAGCACACGGCGAGCGCGGCCAGCGCGACGGCGGCTCCCCCTCCGGCGAGCCTGACCCGCCGACCCGCCTTCGGCAGCACCGCGATCGCGAGCCCGGAGTTGACCGCGACCAGTGCGAAGCTGATCAGCCACACTCCGCCGAGCGCGGCCAGCCCGAGCACCGGCCGCGCCTGCCACTGGCTCGACCCGAGCAGCCCCCACGTCCCGCCGAGGTGCCGCCATGAACGCAGCGCCTCGACGGCCACCCACACCGAGGGCAGCACCAGCAGCGCCGCCGCCGTCCTGAGCGGGGTGAGGCGCCGCAGCAGCCCGTACGCGACCAGCCCGAACGGCACCCACACCAGCCCGAGGACCAGCAGCGCCAGCGGCCAGAACACGCCCAGGAACGGCAGCACCCAGTGATGCAGCGTCCCGAAGAAGCCCGCCGACGCCCACCAGCTCCGCCACCCCGCCTCCCGGAACGTCCCCGCGCCGGCCACCAGCAGCAGGAACGGCACGAGGCCGAGCCACGCCCACCACCAGGCGTTCACGGCGGGGAAGGCGAGGGCCAGGCCCGCGCCGGTCACGGCGGCCAGCAGGCGCGGGATCCAGCGGCGCGCCAGGCCGGCGCGCTCGGCCGTGACGGTGACGGACGCGGTCGGCACACCGCCCCGCTACCCCACCCGGCGCCCGCCACCACCCGGGCCACCGTGTGTCGGCCTGCCTGGGCAAGATATTCCTTGACACGAATATTCTTCGTGGTGAATACTCGCAGCCATGGACGCACTCCTCACCGCACTGGCCGACCCGGCCCGCTGGCGGCTGGTGAGCCTGCTGGCCGAGCGGCCCCGTCCGGTCGGCGTCCTCGCCCAGCTCGCCCAGGCGCGCCAGCCGCAAACGACCAAGCACCTGCAGACCCTTGAGCGCGCCGGCCTCGTCACCTCCCGCCGCGTCGGCCAGCGCCGCGTCTACGCGCTCCAGCCCGCCCCCCTGCGGGACCTGGCGGCCGCGCTCAGCCGGCTCGCCGACACCGCCGACCAGCCCGGCGGCCCGCGCGAGACCTACGACCGCCACGGGCTCAGCCTGCACGCGGAACGGCTCGCCGCGAAGGAGCCGGGGTGGGCCGACGGCCGCTCGTTCCGGTTCCTCCGGTCGCTGGCGGGACACCCCGAGCTGGTCTGGCGCCACCTGACCGAGGCCCCTCTGCTCGCCCGCTGGTGGACACCCGACGACCTGCGCGTCTCCGAACTCGTCTTCGAGCCGCGCCCAGGCGGGCGGATCGTCCACGAGTACCGCGACGCCGAGGACGCCGACGGCTCCGACGTGGTCGCCGGGCGCGCGGAGGGTGTCGTCGACGACGTACGCCACGGCGAACGCCTCGTGTACCGGCTCTCCCCCTTGCTGCCCGGCGGCGGCCTCGCCTTCACCGCCCACGTCGACCTCGACCTCCGGCCGACCGGCACCGGCACCGGCACCGACCTCGACGCCCGCTGGCGGATCACCGACAGCACCGTCGACTCCGCCGACTTCATCGCGGGCATCGAGATCGGCTTCGGCCAAAGCCTCGACAAGCTCGCGGCGACCCTCGCCGCGGATTCGCACGACACCGAGCACGACATCGAGCATGACATCGAGCATGACATCGATAAAGAGGACACAACATGACCAGCTCGACCGGCCGCAGGGTGACCGCGAACCTGAGCCTCACCCTCGACGGACGTTACAACGGGCCCGGCGGGCCCGGCGACTTCAGCGCGTTCACCCCGTACGTGACCAGCGACGTCGCACGAGACCACATGACCCGCATCTGGGAGAGCGCGACGACGGCGGTGCTCGGCAGGCTCAACGCCGAGGGGTTCATGGCGTACTGGCCGTCGGTCGCCCAGGACGAGAACGCCGATCCGCGTGATCGCGGATACGCGAACTGGCTGGTCGGCACGGAGAAGGTGGTCTTCTCGACCACCTTGACCGAAGCCCCGTGGGAACGCGCCCGCGTGGTGAACGCCCCCGCCGCGGACGTCCTCACCGAGCTCAAGGCCACCGGTGAGGGCGACATCCTCGTCAACAGCAGCGCTAGCGTCATCAAGCCGCTCCTGTCGGCGGACCTGCTCGATCGGCTGTACCTCATGATCTTCCCCGAGATCGCCGGCGGCGGGCAGCGCCTGTTCGACGACGGCCTGCCGGCTTCGACCTGGACGCTCACCCACCAGGAGACCGGCGAACTGGGCGAGCTCGCCATGGTCTACGACCGAGCCCGCTGAGCCGGGGCACCGGTCTCATCGCCGGAGGGCGGCGGACCGGCTCACTCGCCCGCCGCTGGCGTCATGGCGATCGCCCAGAAGCCGGCGTAGCGGCCACCGCGTCGCAGCAGCTCCTCATGGCCGCCTTCCTCCACGACTCGGCCGCCGTCCAGGAAGACGACCCGGTCGGCGCGCTGGACGGTCCGCATCCGATGCGCCACCATCACCACCGTACGGCCCGCCATCAGGCGCTCGATCCCCTCGTGGACGGCCGCCTCGTTCACCGGGTCCAGGGCGGACGTCACTTCGTCGAGCAGCACGATGGGCGCGTTCTTCAGCAGCGCCCGCGCGATCGAGACCCGCTGGCGCTCGCCGCCCGACAGCAGCGCGCCGCCCTCGCCGACGTTCGCCGCCCATCCGCCGGGCAACCGTTCGATCACCTCGTCCAGCCGTGCCGCGCTCGCCGCCGCCCGCACCTCGGCCTCGCCGGCGCCGGGCCGGCCGAGACGTATGTTCTCCTCGATCGTGCCGTCGAAGAGGTAGACGTCCTGGAAGACGATGGCGATCCGCTCCATCAGCGCCTCGGCGCTCATCGCGCGCACGTCCACGCCGCCGACGCGCACCGCGCCCGCGTCGACGTCGTGGAACCGGGCGAGCAGCCGCAGCAGTGTGCTCTTGCCCGCCCCCGACGGCCCGACGACGGCCAGCCGCCGTCCTTCCGGCACGGACAGCGACAGGTCGTCGATCACCGTACGGCCACCGTGCCGGAAGGTGACCGAGCCGAACTCCACGTCATGGCGTTCCGGCCGGATCGGCTCGTCAGGCTCCGGCAGCGGCTCGGTGCGCAGCACCGTGTCGAGCCTGGCCAGCTCGAACCGTGCGCTGCGCAGTTTGCCGCCGATGTCCGACAGTGACAGCAGCGGATCGGCGCAGCGGGCGGCCAGCACCAGAATCGCCAGAACCTCTGCCGCGCCGATGTTCCCGCCGAGCGCGAGATGGGCGCCCAGGACCAGCAGCGCCGTGAACATCGCCTGCACCGTGAGCGTCACCCCCACCGCGCCGGGCAGGGCCGCCAGCACCGTGCGGCGGGACGCGCGCTGAACGTCCCGCAGCGAGTCGTCGAGCATGGTGAAACGTTCGGTGATCCGGCCGCCGGCGCGCAGCACCGGCTGAGCCTGGAGATATTCGATGACCCGCCCGGTGGCCTCCTTGTCGCGTTCGTGCCGGTCGGCATCGGTGGCGGCCGTCGATCGTGCCGTCCAGACCTGGATCGCCACCACGATCGGGGCGGCGGCCAGCGCGGCCAGGCCCATCCGCCAGTCGAAGGCGAGCATCACGGCGACGATCGTCAGCGGCGTCACCAGGGCGGAGATGAACGGGGCCAGCAGATGCGCGATCACGCTCATCGCCCGCAGCAGGCCACGGCCGGCCATGACGGACACCTCGCCGACCCGGCCGGCGTCGTACCAGCCGATCGGCAACCGGGCCAGCTGCTCGCCGAGCCGGTGGTACATCCCCCGCAACATCGTGGTGCCGACCCGCATGCCGGCCAGGTCACTGGTGTAGCGGAGCACGGCGTAGCCCGCGACCGCGGCCCCGAACGCGCTCAGCCACGGCCAGGCGTCCGCGGGCGAGCCCCCGAGCAGGGCCCCCAGCACCGGGACCAGCAGCGCGTAGGACAGCCCCTCGGCGACCGCGGTCGCCGTCATCAGGGCCACGGTCCGGCGCACCGCCGGCGCGTACGCGTCTCCCAGCACACGCAGCAGCATGCGAATCATCGGGGCTCCTCTCCTCGCGGGACACCACCGCCGGCGACCGCCGACCGGTGGGATCGCCAGTACGTGGCGAACCTCCCGCCTCGTGCCAGCAGTTCGGCCGGGCTGCCGCGCTCGACCACCGACCCGTTCTCCAGCATCACGACGGTGTCCGCGTCGGCGACCGTCTCCAGCCGGTGGGCGATCACCAGGATCGTGCGATCGTCTCCCAGGGCCGCCAAGGCCCGGCGCACCGCCTGCTCGGTCCGCGGATCGGCGAAGGCGGTCGCCTCGTCGAGCACCAGAACGGGCGTGTCGGCCAGCAGGGCGCGGGCGATCGAGATCCGCTGCGCCTCGCCACCCGAGAGTTCGGCCTCTTCACCGAGCACCGTGTCGTACCCGCGCGGCAGCTCAAGGATCCGATCATGGATGTCGGCCAGCCGGGCGGCGCGAACCACGTCGTCGCGGCCGGCCCGGGGGACGGCCAGCGCGATGTTGTCCGCGACCGACGCGCGCAGCAGCCGGACGTCCTGGAAGACGAAGGAGACCAGCCGGTAGAGCTCCCGGCTGCCGATCTCGCGCAGATCGGCGCCGCCCAGGACGACCGCGCCGTGGCTCGGGTCGAAGAACCGCGGCAGCAGCTGGACCAGCGTGGACTTCCCGCTCCCCGACGGCCCGGTGACCGCGGTGACCGTCCCGGGTTCGAGCACCAGGTCGATCCCGCGCAGCACCTCGTGATCGGGGTCGTAACCGAAGCGAACGTCGCGCAGCTCCACCCGGTGCCCCCGCGGCGCGACCGGGTGCGCGGGCTCCGGCAGCGAGGGCACCTGGAGCACTTCCTTGATCCGGCCGACCGCGCGCCGGGCGGCCTGCAGGTCGTCGAAGCCGTGGCCGAGTGCCGCCACCGGAGCGGTCAGCCCCAGGCCGAGCAGCAGGAAGGGCAGCAGGCCGGCCGGGGCCATGCCACCGGAGGTGATCAGAGCCGCACCGCCGACCAGCACGACCAGCAGCACGAACGGTGGTGACAGCGCCAGCTGCATCCCGGCGGCGATCACGGACATGCCGCGTACCCACCGGAAGAAGATGCCGACGAAATCATCGGCGGCCGTGAGAAACCCACGGTGAGCGCGCTCGGATCCGCCGAACGCCTTGACCACCGAGATCCCCTGCACGAACTCCACGGCGGAATTCGCGATCCGCCCCATGGCCGCGTCGAACTCCTCCTGCTCACGCAGCCTGCTCGGGGTCATCATCAGGGGGACCAGCGCCACCGCCAGCACCACGGGTACCAACGTGATCAGCGTGAGCCGCCAGTCGACGGTGAACAGATAGATCAGCGACACCAGCGGCACCACGAACGCGGAGACGAGCTCGCCGGGGGCGTGCGCGATGAACGGGTGCACGGCGCTCACGTCCTCCCCCACCACCTTGGCCAGCTCGCCGGTCCGGCGCCGGGCGAACCAGCCGATCGGTACGCGCCCCAGCCGCTCGGCCAGCCGCCGGCGAAGCGCCAGCTGCACCCGGCCGTCGAGAACATGCCCGAGTCCGGACGACGCGGCCGTGAACAGCAGCCGGACGAGCAGGCCGGCCGTCCCCGCGCTCACCACGAACCACACCTGACCGTGATCGATCGGGCCGGGCGACAGCAGAACCCGGCCTAACTCGACGACCGCCAGCAGCGGCGCCAGCCCGGCCACAGCACCGATCACCTGCAGCAGCACCACGGCGGCGAAACTCCACCCGTAAGGGCGCAGCAGCCCCGCCAAGGGCTGTCCCGCCGCGGCCCCGGCGTCCGGCGCCGGTGTGGACCGCTCCCTGGACTCGGCAAGGTCGATGGTGGACATCGCTCTCCCGTCTTCGTTGATCTCGTCGCGACCGGGCCCGTCTCCGCACCCGACAGTTTCGCTACTTCAGGTATCGATACCAACGGTAGCGCAATAAGGTATCGTGTGGCCATGACCCCAGCGACCACTTCCGCCAGGCCGCCCGGTCGTCCGCGCTCCGGCATCGACGCCGAGGTCTTCGCCGCGACACTGAGCACGGTCCACGAGCTGGGCTACGCGCGTGCCACCGTCGACCGCATCGCCGCCGCGGCCGGCGTCGCGAAGACGACGATCTACCGTCGCTGGCCGTCCAAGGGCGAGCTGATCGTGGACTGCCTCCTTGACGCGTTCGGCCCGGTGCCGCTGAAGGGCGCCGATCGAGCCGAGCTCATGACCTCGGCCATCCACTGGATCGCGGCGAAGATCGCCCAGCCTGGGATAGGCGACGCGTTCGCGGGCGTGTTCAGCGATGCCGTCAGCGATCCGGCCCTGCGCGAGATCCTGTCCACGCGGTTGCAGGACCCGTACCGGCTCGCGCTCCAGGACGCGCTCGGCGCACCGGAGAAGCGGGTCCTGCTGCTCATCGACGTCGTCGTCGGAACCTTGCTCCACCGGATGGGCATGACCGGCGAGCCGATGGACGACGCCGACGTCGCCGCACTGGCCGAGATGGTTCCGGCCTACTTCGCCGGCGCCGACCCGGCCTAGACCCGCCCCCGCCTCCGAACGTCATCCCCCTGGTGGCGAGCCGCAGGCCACTCCGCCCTGGCCGGCTACCGCCGCAGGATCTCCGGAGAGCGCCCTGAGGGCTCGTCGGTACTTTTGTCCTGGGTGATCCCGTATCAATGGACCTTCTGACTGGGGCAGGCGTCCAGCAGCGTAGAGGCATGCGAACCCTTCGTGCGTCACTCGCGGCGGCCGTGGTCCTCCTGGGCGCCGCGGAGCTCCGGCCGGCTCCCGTGATCGCCGCGACCGGCGCCGACCCCGCGGTCGTCAGGACCGACACGGGAGCCGTGCGCGGCACGGTCAGCGACCATCACCGTCTCTTCCAGGGCATCCCCTACGCCACCGCGGGCCGCTGGGAGGCTCCCGTACCCGCCAGGAGCTGGAACGGCGTCGAGGACGCCACCGCGCCAGGCGCGATCTGTCCCCAGGTCGGCACCGTCTACGCCCCCATCTCCAGCGTGGAGGAGGACTGCCTGTTCCTCAACGTCACCACCCCCCGCGCGCCGGGGAAGAACCGCCCGGTCATGGTGTGGATCCACGGCGATGGGGCGGTCGGAGCAGGCCACTTCTCCGACGCGCGCAAGCTCGCCTCGCGGGGCGCGGTGGTCGTCACGATCAACTACCGGCTCGGCGTGTTCAGCGGGTTCGGGTTCCCGGGCCTGAAGAACTCCGGAACGTACGGCCTGCAAGATCAGCAGGAGGCGCTGCGCTGGGTGAAGCGCAACGCCGCGGCCTTCGGCGGAGACCCGTCGAACGTCACCGTGTTCGGCCTCTCCTTCGGCGCTCTCGCCATCGGCGGCCATCTCACCTCCCCCGGCGCCAAGGGGTTGTTCCGGCGAGTGGTCATGCAGAGCGGCGAGACGATGATGGACATGCCGGCCAACAGCATCGTCCCAGGCTTGCCGGCAGCCCCGACGTTCGCCTGGCGGAGCGCCGAGGAGACCCAGGCCGTGGGCCGGGTGTACGCCGAACAACTCGGCTGCGCGGACCTGGCATGCCTGCGCGCGCTGCCCGTGAAGAAGATCCTCGCGGTGCCGCAGATCATGAATGTCTTCCAGATGTACGCCTACGGCAACGGGGTGCTCCCCGTCCTGCCCTCCAAGGCGATCCGCGAGGGACGCTTCCACCGGGTGTCCTTGCTGGCGGGCGCGACACGCGACGAGCACCGGATCTTCGTCGGGATGAACTACGACGCGGCCGGTAAGCCGGTCACCGCCCAGCAGTACGGCACCCTGCTCAAGGAGACCTTCGGCGACGACGCCGGGCGGGTGATGCGCAGATATCCGCTCGCCTCCTACGCCTCGCCCAGCCAGGCGTGGGCGGCCGTGATGACCGACCGGCTGTGGGCGAGAGGCACCCACGAGCAGAACACCCTGCTGGCCAAGCATGTCCCCGTCTACGGCTACGAGTTCGCCGACCGCGACGCGCCGATGTTCCTGCCGCTGGAGACGGACTTCGACTGGGGCGCCTTCCACGCCGGCGACCTGCCCTATCTCTTCCCTGACAGGCAGGCGCCGCTGACACCCGCCCAGAAGAAGCTGTCGGACCAGATGGTCGGCTACTGGACGAACTTCGCCCGCACCGGCTCGCCCAACGGCTCGGATCTGCCCACGTGGCCGAGGCTCTCCCGGGGCACCCAGTCACTGGCTCCCGGCGCGGTGCGGCCGATCGACTATGCCGCCGAGCACCAGCTGAGCTTCTGGAACTAACGTGGCGCACGTGCGCAGAGTCTGGCAGCCGGGGCCGTCGGTGTTCTCCTTCTGGGCGGCGCTGGCCTACTTTCCCGCCTCCGACCTGATCAGACGGCCTGACTGGCTCGGCGTCCTCGGCCTCGCCGTGGCCGTCGCCGCCTACTTGCTGACCATCCGGGCCTCCTTCGCCGGGCGGCCCCGGGCCGCGGTCCTCGGCCTGACGGTCCTGGCCGTGGCGATCCTGGCTCTGTGCGCGGCCTACGGCGGCAAGTGGCTCTACCTGGCTCCGGTGCTCTCCATCGCCTGCGGGGTCGTACTGCGCGGCCGGGTCCTGTCAGCGGCCCTCGCCATGGTGACGCTGACCCTGATGTTCATCACGTACCGGCGCGGCGGCGGCGAGGACGCCGTCGCCGCCGTCGCCTGGGGCACCTTCACGGCGGGGCTCGTCGTCCACGTCACGCTCAAGCTCTTCGCCACCATCGCCGAACTGCGCGCGACCCGGCAGGAACTGGCCCGGGCCGCGGTCGCCGACGAGCGGCTGCGTTTCTCCCGCGACCTGCACGACCTGCTGGGTCACACGCTCTCGCTGATGGTCGTGAAGGCCGAGGCGGTGCACAGGCTCATTCCCCGCGACGCGGCGGCCGCGGCGGCCCAGGCCGGCGACATCCAGCGGATCGGCCGCGAGGCGCTGGCCGAGGTCCGCGCCGTCGTGGCGGGCTATCGTGGGCGCGGCTTCGCCGACGAGCTGGCCGTCGCCCGCGTGGCCCTGGAGGACGCGGAGATACCCGCCGTCGTCACACTTGAGGAGGTACGGCCGGCGCCGGACGCCGACGCGCTGCTCGGCTGGGCCGTACGCGAGGGCGTGACGAACGTGATCCGTCACGCGAAGGCCACCCGCTGCGAGATCACGCTGATCGGCCGGAGTGAGGAGATCGTGCTGAAGATCGGCAACGACGGAGTTCCCGAACCGGAACACGGACCCGAGGGGGGCGCCCGACCGCGCGGGCGAGGACACGGGCTCGACGGGCTCGCCGAACGCGCGGCCGCGGCGGGCGCCAGGTTCGAGGCGGAGGCGCTGCCCGGGGGCAGGTTCGCGCTGACGATGGCGGTTCCACGATGATCCGGGTCATGATCGCCGAAGATCAGGGGATGATGCGTGACGCGCTCGCGCTGCTGCTGGGCCTTGAGGACGACCTTGAGATCGTCGCCCAGGTCGGCCGCGGGGACCAGATCGTCGCGGCGGCGCTGGCGGCGCGGCCCGACGTGGCACTGCTCGACATCGAGCTGCCCGGCCGCAGCGGACTCGACGTCATCGGCGAACTCCAGGCGGCGCTACCGGACTGCGTGGTGCTGATCCTCACGACATTCGCCCATCCCGGCTACCTGCGCAGGGCGATGGAGGCGGGCGCGGCCGGCTTCCTGGGCAAGGACGGCCCCGTCGGCGAGCTGGCCACCGCCATCCGCAAGGCCGTCGCGGGAGAACGGATCATCGATCCGGCCCTGGCCGCCGCCGCGCTGAACGCGGGCCCGAGCCCGCTGACCGGCCGTGAGCGCGACGTACTCGCCGCGGCGCTCGACGGCGCCACCATCGCCGACCTCGCGGCTCGCCTGCACCTGTCGACGAGCACCGTGCGCAACCATCTGTCCTCGGCGATCGGCAAGACGCACACCCGCAACCGCATAGAGGCCGCCCAACTCGCCCGGCACAACGGATGGCTGTGACCGTCAGACCTGCTTGAATGACGAAATCCGGTCATTCCAGTTGACTCCCCCGGCGCCGTAGCGGAGGTTCCAGTCCCTGAAGCCGTTGCCGATGGAGTAGTAGTCGCCCGTGCAGTTCCCGCTGTCGTAGAGGCGAACGGTCCGACCGCTGCGGTTGTAGATGGAGGTGGTCTGGTTGTTCATGACGCCCATGCTGTAGCAGGAGGTCGAGGGAGAGTACATGCCTAGCGTGCCGCTGTACTCGTAGTTTTGCCACAGGCAGAGGTGACCGCTGAAACAGTCGGTGTAGTCCGCCAGGGCGGGCGAAGCGGTGGCGACCGTCCCGGTCAGCGCCAAGGTCAGCGCAGCCAAGGGGATTCCCCATCGCTTCTTGAAGGTCACGGTCTTCCTCTTTCGTCAGGGTTGGGACGGATGATTCGGAGCTGAACCGATGAGGCAAATGTGGATCTTGCGACACCAAACGACAAGCTACACCGGTCACTCCCTCTCCGCCAAGATCGGGAGCCGGCAGCTGCGACGCCCCGGATCACGGCGACGAGCCCGCTCGGCCAGCAGCTTCAACGTCCAGGGCACAGGCCGTGACCGTTCCGCCGTACATCGTTGAGGCCGGAGCATTGACGGCCGAGGGATCCAGAAGCGCCGGTCTGACGCCATCGGCGCCCTCTGCCGTGGTCGCCACATGCGCCGGCACCGGCCCCTCCGGCGGTCTGAAGACATCGGAAAACGCGGATCCCGTCCGATCCAGACGATCGGACGGGATCCCGTCAACCTCATTCCAGGCGTCTCACGAACGGCTCGTCATGGAGGTTCCGCCATCGAAAGCGCGAAGAAGCCCGAGACGCGCATACGGCGAATCGAAGGGCCTTGGCAATGCTGCGGGGCCTGGGCCGACCAGGGGCGCAGGCCGGCACCTGCTCATCGCACCGCGCCTCCTCTGAAGAGGAGAGCGATGATTATCAGTACGGCGATCCAGCAGATGCTGAGGATGGCCGTGCGGTGTCGTGCGAACTCCTTGTCCCACGCGGTGGCGTCACCCGACAGGACCGACGAGAACACCATGATCGTCCGACCGGCCCCGAAGGACAGGCCGAGCAGCGGGGCGAGCCACCAGGGCGTGCCGAGCAGGGCGACCGCCACCAGGGCGTGCGGGACGTGAGCGGGCACGTAGGTGCGCAGCCCGGTGCCCATCTCGAACCCGAACTGAAACGCGCCTTGCCCCTCCGCCCTGACGATGATGTCGCTGGGGACCTGCCGGGCGTTCTGCGGCAGCCGCCAGGGGACGATCCTCGTGTCGCAGCCGACACACACGGCCAGGAAGGCGAGCAGCACCGCCAGGCCCGCTACGGGCGGGACAACGGCCTGGACGAGTGAGGCGGGCACCAGGAGCAGGACTCCGGTACAGGCGCCGCCGACCATCAGGCCTCGGTTGAAGAAGGCCACATTTCGTGAACCCCGCCAGACCGACGAGGTCAGCAAAGCTGCTGAGTTGTGGCTTCAAACCGAACCCGAAGTCGAGTACCCGGCCATGATTCCCACCGCGCACGCGGCGACGATGGTGGCCGTGAGCCCGCCGATGAAGGCGGAACCCAGAGCGGCGCCCGCGCCGGCGATCGCGGCGGCGGCCGCCATCCACAGCGGAGAGACCAGGCGCCGCTTCAGCCGTTCCGAGGCTAGACCGACTTGCAGCATGTCGTGACTTTCCCCTTGTTCACGCCGTTGATGTAGTTGTTGTAGTAGCCGTCGAAGCAGGTGACGGCCTGGCCGCTGCTCATCTTCCACGACCAGCCCGCGTAGCCGCCGCAGGCGGCCTCCCAGTTGTACTTGCGGTATCCGCCCGTGATGGTCACCCGGTCCGTGCGGTGGTACTTGTCGGAGGCGCAGTAAGCGGTGCCGATATAGGTCCGTCCCCAGCAGGGTGTGTCGCCCGCAATGTTCAGGCCCATGCAGTCAGAGGGGTGGAGGGACGTACGGGTGGCGGCGAACGCCGGCAGCCGGTCCGTGATCCACCCGAAGGCGGTCAGGGCCAGCGTCGTCGCGCCGGCGAAGGCGACGCGGAGGAATCCGCGTCGCCCCATGCCCGGCACCAGGTGCCGGGGCTCGGCGGCGCCCGCCGGGGTGGTCGAAAGGGGAACGGCGGCTCTGGGCTGGACGGTGAGCTCGGGGATCCGGTTGAGAAGCATGGACATGCGTGTCGACCTTTCAGAGGACGAATCAGCCGCTCACTGGCGGCAAAGGATGCTGAGAGCGTCAGCCGAACCGACCGGATCCGCGGAGATCAGGTCACCGGCCGCATCGAAGACGAGCAAAGCGGGCTGGAAGGAGATCAGCAGCGCCGAGGTCAGATCGCCTGCCTGGACCACTTCCTTGGCGCCACGTTCACTCCACACGTCCACGCCGTCCATGCTGATGAGCGCCGTCCGATGGCCGTCGGCCACGAGCTGCTTCTCCAGTTCCAGCCAGGGCTCGAAGACGGTCTCGCAGGTGCCGCAGCTCGTCGTGAGCGCAAGGGCGATCGTGCGGCTCGCGGCCGAGGGCGCGGCCAGTTCGGGAAAGGTGTTCTGCGGGGCGGCGGTCCTGACGTGCTGATCCTTGATCTGCCTTATCTGCCCGAGCAGGCCGGCGTAGCCGAAGGCGAGAAGCGCGATCGCGACCCAGGCCGTCACCAGCAGGGAGAGGAGGACTCCGGTCATCGGGCTAACCCCAGCTGACCTTCAAAGTGGTCAGCAGTTGCTCCTGACCGGCCTTCGTCACCCACGGGAGAACCCCCAGGTCGTCATCGACCATGCACACGGCGGTCGCTCCGGCATGAACGTACTTACGCCCGTGACCGCCGTCCTCACCGCCCAGCGTCTTCTTCCAGACCTCTCCACCCTCGACCGCCAGACCAGGCTCCGTGGACAGCAGGCCGGTCGCCTCCGCGCGCCGGTAGAGGGTGATCGAGCCCGCGTCGGTGACCTTCTGGCCGGTGATGGCCCACATCGTGATGCCGCTGCCGGGGCGGGGGTCGAGGGTCAATCCCTGCGGGACGTCCTTGACGACGAGTTGGTCGAGCAGCGCGACGATCGCCTTCAGCGTCGGAGCCTTGGTCTCGCTGTCCTTGGGGGGAATGGTGCCCGCGATCGTCAGGGTGTGATGCGTCGAGCGCAGGCCCGCGACCCAGTTCTCGTCGGCGCGGTCGTAGTAGAGGGTGAGCGACCGGCCGTGGTAGGTGACCTGCTGAACCTGTCGCAGCCCGCCGTCTTCGACGAGGAAATCGAGAAAACCCGCCATGGCCACGGTCACACCGACGGCCATCGTGCGACTGGTCAGCCGGAAACCCCATTGCCAGTCCTCTTGCATGGTCTCGCTGACACAGGTCACCGAGACCCAGCGTCCATCGGGTGCGAGTCCTACATGTGTTCGTTCGACGCCCATGGGCTCTCTCCTCGCTCTGCACGGCAGATCTGACGAGTCGAGTCTGAGGCCACAGGACTTCCGTTCTGTTTCTTCTAACTTTCCGCCGAAACGGGGCGCAGATTATCGAGTCGGACCAGGATCTCGTTAACCCGTTCCTTCAACGACTCGAGGTCGGAGGCCAGGTCGAGGACCCGTTGCTCACGTTCAAGTGCGATCGCCATACGGCTGCACGGTTCTGGCGGGATCGCGTAACTCCTGTCCCTGAGTATCCATTCCTGAACCCGCAGTAATCTGGCTCCTGGAGCGATCCCCAATTCCGTAGACAACCGCTGGCGTATGGCGTCGAGCTCGGCGAGCGCCTCGGCATGCGCTCCGGTGTTCCCGAGGGCCTCCACCAGAATCGCGTGGGCTTCCTCGTCGAACGGATCCTCCAGGCACAGGCCGCGGGCCAGGGTGACGCCGGCGTCCGGGGCGACAGCGACGGCGAGCTGCGCGCACCGGCGGATGACCTGCCTGCGCTCGGCTTCCAGCACATCGATGTACGGAGCGTTCTTCCTGTGGTCAGGGACGTCGCCGAGAGGGGTGCCGGACCAGAACTCCAGGGCCCGCGCCAGCCGTTCGAACGCCTCCTGCCCGGAGAGCGCCTCAGCCTCCTTGACGAGCCGCCGGAACTCGCCGAGATCTGTTCTCGCGGCGCCTAGCTCGAGGATGTATCCGCCCGCCGCCTTCCCGATGCCGACGGTCGCCCCGGTGATCTGCCTCAGCCATTTTCGTAGCTTGCAGATGCTGAGCTGCAGGGTCGCGGAAGGATGCCTTGGCGGACACATTCCCCAGATCTCGGAAATCAATGCGGGGGCAGGCGCCGGGTTCGGCCATCTGATGATGAGGATACCGAGCAAAGATCTGAGGACCGGTGACGTTATGTGATGACTTCCGTCCGTCGTCGCGACGCAAACCGCACCCAGACCACGCAGGACGATCGCGACCGATGGGTCCGCCATCTATTCCCCCAGTAGAAAACCCTATTTTCGGTGGGGTCAGTAAACAGGCCCTCCGTGAAGAGTGTCAAGGTATTAAGGCAGTCCTAGCAGGCAAAACAGCGACCCTCGCGGGTCGGCTGGGATGTGGAGGTGTTGTTGTTCTCTTGACATGACCATGGAGTCCCCGGAAGAAGCGGATTGTTCACGACCCGTGATCTCCGAAGAACTCCACGTGATTTCCTGTCATGCCATCCTCGGCATTTGTCAGGTCTCAGGCCCGTGTGACAGATCCGGCTCGGGAGGTGGGTGACACTCCGGCTAGATGATCTGTCGTTCTCCTGGTGCCTATTGAACCGGGAATTCGTGGCCGTGTCCCGGTGACGGGGGCGGAAGTTCTTCGATGTGCAGGTCGGAGAAGACCAAGGTGAGGTCGTGCACGTTGGTCTCGATCCGGACTTCATGGAAATCGATGCCGATGGCTGCGGCCCAGCTGCGGGCGGTGGGTGAGTCGCTGATGAGCGTGGCGCCGGGATAAAGCGACTGCCAGTTGACGCCCCAGACGTACCCGTCGAGCTCGACGCCGGTTTCGAAGGTGGTGAGCCGGTCATCGAGCGACACCCGCCAGGTGTCGGCCGGCAACGCGGTGGCGCAGGTGGCCTGCACGCAGTACCGGAACAGATAACGCCGCGGCGCCGGCGTGGTCCCGGTCCGGGGGTCGGGCATCGGGAGGATCACGAGCTGGTAGTCGCGCAGGTAGTCCACGAACCCGTGCCGCAGCAGGGACTGGTCGAAGAGGTCGTCTAACGCCTGCTGCAGCTTGATCACGTCCATGGACGCAGTTCTACCCGCCCGAGGTGACCTTCCGTTCCGGTGCCGGTATCGGCCCGCAGCGTCAGGGTGAGGCCGGCGCGGTGGGTGCCCAGCCAGAACTGCTGCCCGCAGACCGCCAGGTTGCCCGAGGCGGGAACGACCCAGGTGAACTCCACCGCCGCGAACACGCGCAACAGCCACTCCCAGACGAACGCGGCCGAGAGCCGGCCCGGCTCCGGATGGAAGGTCGCCACGCCCCGAGGCGTCTCGCCGCTCGCCGATCCGGTGACGGTGCGGAGGCTGCGACGGTACGAGCCCAACCGGCGAACGTCCAGCGGCCTGTCAAAGTGCGGTGGACAGTGTGTCGAGGAAGCGCCGTATGGCGAACTCGTCACGTCTGTAGAAGTGCCAGTTACCGATCTTCTTGCGTGTCACGAGCCCAGCCTGGTGAAGGATCTTCAGGTGCGCCGAGACGGCCGGCTGCGACATGCCCGCCCGATCCTGGATCACCGACACGCACACGCCCTCGACATCGAAGTCACCGATCTCCTGGCGACCGAAGTTGCCGGCGGGGTCCTTGAGCCAGCGCAGGATGTCGAGCCGTGCGGTGCTGGCGAGAGCGCGCAGGATCTCCTCGTCGACCGCCTGCTCCACATCGCCCATGCGCTCAGGCTACCAGCCAATACTTAAGAATATTGCTATATAACTATGTTTCGATGCTATGCTCCAGACCGTTCGATGGTCCTGCCGGGTGCGCGGCGATCAGCCCTCGCACCCCGGACCCCTCACGACAAGGAGCGGCACGATGAAGATCGGCATTCTGGGCACTGGACGCATGGGAGTTCGGTTGGCGGTGATGTACAGCGCGGCCGGTCACGAAGTCGTACTCGGGTCTCGTAACACCGCGCGGGCCCAGAGGATCACCGCGAAGCTGGCCCATCCCCGCCTTACGGCCGGCGGATATCAGGAGGCTCTCGACGCGCCGGTGATCCTGCCGGCCATCTTCATTCGCGACGGGCTCCTCGATCAGCTGGAGGCCATGAGCGAGCGGTTGGCCGGCAAGATCCTGATCGATATCACCAACCCGTTCAATCAGGACTACACCGACTTCATCACTCCCTGGGACACGAGCGGCGCCGAGCAGATCGCCGAACGGCTGCCGCACACCAGGGTGGTGGGCGCGTTCAAGAACGTGTGGTGGGAGGTCTTCGACGCCCCTGATTTCGCGGGCACGCTCAGCGACGTCTACGTCGTCTCCGATGACGAGGAGGCGAAGCGGCAGGTCATCCAGCTGGGCGAAGGAACGCCGTTCCGCTATCTCGACGCCGGGCGACTCGCCAACGCCCGCACCGTGGAGCGGATGACCCTGCTCAGCGGGGAGGTCGGTTCGCGCTACGGCTTCTTCCCTCGCATGAACTACAAGCTGCTCGGCGAGCGCTGGACGCCCGGCCAAGCCGATCAGACGATCGGCCCGCTGATCGCGTGACCGAACCCGAGCGCTTCTCCCGGCAAGAGCGCACGGCCGCCCCGGCCCCCCGTCGCGGTCGCGAATGTATCCCCCGACACGAGGATGGTGCCCCAGTGAGCGGATCTCTCCAGCGCCTGCGGGACGCGGGCTTGCACCTGCCCGAAGCGCCGCAGCCGCTGGGCGCGTACGTGCCAGGCGTCCGCGTGGGCGATCTGATGTTCCTCAGCGGGATGCTCCCCCTGCACCGTGGGTCACCTCTGATGACCGGACGC
>NZ_JCADBK010000013.1:0-209503 GCF_059358955.1 Nonomuraea sp. CX421
CTACGTAGCCCGCGAGCTCTATCGACTCATCACATCAAACGATCAAGAACACGTCGCTTGACATCCATAGGAGCATCCCTCCTGGGGAGCCACTCCCGAGAGGCCGCCCCTAGGAAGCCGCCATGTCCGCTGGGCTGCGCAGCGCCGCGTTGTACCGCTCCAGCAGCACCCGGGCGGGCTCCGGCGCGGGACCGAGCACGCCGGCCACCACGTCGGCGCCCGCCTCCAGCGTGGTGCGCCGTACCTTGTCGGCGAAGTAGCCGGGGGCCAGCAGGTAGGGGGCGACCGCCACCCGGGGGGCGCCGGCCCGCCTGAGCAGCGCGACCGCCTGCTCGGGCGTGGGGTCGGCGGCCGACGCGTAGGCGGCGGTCACCGCCCACCACCCGCGCTCGCCCGGCCGGCCGGGGCCGGTGGACGGCAGGTGGGCCGCGCCGGCGTCGGGGCGGGGCCGACGGCTCCAGTCGCGGGCCATCTCGGCGATCACCGCGTTGGCGCGGGCGTCGCTCGAACCGGCCGACACCAGCACGACCGCTGTGTCCGGGTCGCCAGGCGGGACACCCGCCTCGGCCAGCCGCCGTTCCAGGGCGGACGTCAGGAGCGGGTGAGGGCCGAGCGTCGCGCCGTAGTGCAGGCGCAGCCGCGGGTCGCGTGCCCTGGCCTCGTTGATCGCCGCCGGCAGGTCCACTCTGCTGTGGTACGCCTCCGTCAGCAGCAGCGGCAGCACCACGGCCTCCTCCAGGCCGTGCAGCGCCCGCGCGAGGGTCGGGGCCGAGTGATCGAGGTAGGCGGTGCGCACCGGCAATCCGGGGCGCGCCCGCCGTACTTCGTCCAGCAGCGCCTCCACGGTGGCGGCCGCGCGCGGGTCGCGAGACCCGTGCGCCACCGCCACCAGGGGCACGTCCTGGCCCGCCCCGCCTGCCAACGGGGCGGGCCACACGCCGGGGTTCACAGGTGAATGCCGCATTCGACCTTCCCCAGCCCCGCCCAGCGGCCGCTGCGCGGGTCCTCGCCGTCCGCGACCTGCCTGGTGCAGGGGGCGCAGCCGATCGAGGGATAGTTGTCGTAGTGCAACGGGTTGATCAGCACCCCGTTGTCGGCCATGTAGTTGTCGACGTCGTCCTGGGTCCACCGGGCGATCGGGTTGACCTTGACCATCTGCCGCTTGGCGTCCCACTCGACGACCTTGGTCTCGGCGCGGGTGGGCGACTCGTCGCGGCGGATGCCGGAGACCCACGCCAGGTAGGGCTCCAGCGCCCGGTTGAGCGGCTCCACCTTGCGCAGGTAGCAGCACAGGTCGGGGTTGCGGCCGAACAGGCGCGGACCGAGCTCGCGGTCCTGCTCCTCGACCGTCCGCGACGGCTTCACGTCGATCACGTTGACGTCGTAGACCTGGCGCACCGCGTCACGCGTGCCGACTGTCTCGGCGAAGTGGTAGCCGGTGTCGATGAACAGCACGTCGACACCGGGCTTGACCCGGCTGACCAGATCGATGAGCAGGGCGTCGCTCATGGAGGAGGTCAGGCAGAGCCGGTCGCCGAACGTCGCCGCCGCCCACCGGATGATCTCGCGGGGAGAGGCTTCCTCAAGAAAGATCGCGGCGGAGTCGACGATGTCCTGCAGGTCGAGCGTGCCGCGCTGCTCTCTTAAACCGACTTCGATGTCCACCAGCGTCATATCTTCACTCCGATCCCGAGGAACTTCAGTTTGAAAGCGCGAGAGCAGGCCCTGCAGTACCAGCCGCCGTCGCCCTCGTACGGCTCCAGGTCCTCGTCACCGCAGTAGGGGCAGTGGAACGGGACGGCCCGCGCGCTCATCGCAGGTCCGCCTCGTCGGCCCGCTGCACCCAGTCGGCGAAGGACTCGCCGTCCTTCTTCTGGGCGTCGTAGTGGGTCACGACGCGTTCCACGTAGTCGGGCAGCGCGGCGGCGGTCGTCTTCAGGCCGCGGACCTTGCGGCCGAAGCCGGGGGTGACGCCGAGCGAGCCGCCCAGGTGGATCTGGTAGCCCTCGACCTGCTCGCCGTGCTCGTCGACCACCAGCTGGCCCTTGAGCCCGATGTCGGCGACCTGGATGCGGGCGCAGGAGTTGGGGCAGCCGTTGACGTTGATGGTGAGCGGCTCGGCGAAGCCGGGCAGCCGCCGCTCCAGCTCGTCGATCAGGTTGGAGGCGCTGGCCTTCGTCTCGACGATGGCCAGCTTGCAGAACTCGATGCCGGTGCAGGCCATCGTCTGGCGGCGGAAGGTCGACGGGTTGACCTGCAGATCGTTGGCCTCCAGCTCGGCGACCAGTGAGTCGACCCGCTCGGGCGCGACGTCGAGGATGACCATCTTCTGCTCGACCGTGGTGCGGACCCGGCCGGAGCCGTGCCGCTCGGCGATGTCGGCGATCAGGTGCAGCCGGTCGCCGTCGAGGCGGCCCACCCTGGGCGCGAACCCGACGTAGAAGTCGCCGTCCTTCTGCCGGTGGACGCCCACGTGGTCGCGCCGCGATCCACGCGGCTGCTCCGGCGCGGGGCCGTCGGGCAGCGGCTCCTTCAGGTACTCGGTCTCCAGGACCTCCCGGAACCTCTCCACCCCCCAGTCGTTGACCAGGAACTTGATCCGCGCCCGGTGCCGCAGCCGCCGGTAGCCGTAGTCGCGGAAGATGCCGATCACGCCGCCGTAGACGTCGCCGACCTGCTCCGGCCGGACGAACACGCCGAGCCGCTTGGCGAACATCGGGTTGGTGGACAACCCGCCGCCCACCCAGAGGTCGAACCCCTTCTCGCCGTCCGGGCCCTCGACCCCGACGAACGCCACGTCGTTGATCTCGTGCACCGTGCAGTGGGCCGGGCAGCCGCTGATCGCGGTCTTGAACTTGCGCGGCAGGTTGGAGTAGGCCGGGTCGCCGATGAAGCGCTCGTGCACCGCGTGAATCTGCTCGGTCGCGTCGAGCACCTCGTCGGTGTCGATGCCGGCCAGCGGGCAGCCCAGGATCACGCGCGGCGTGTCGCCGCACGCCTCGGTCGTGGACAGCCCGACGGCTTCGAGCCGTTCCCAGATGTCGGGCACCGACTCGATCTCCACCCAGTGCAGCTGCACGTTCTGGCGGTCGGTGATGTCGGCCGTGCCCCTGCCGTACTCGTTGGAGATGTCGGCGATCACCCGCAGCTGGCGCAGGTCGAGCTGGCCGCCGTCGATCCTGACGCGCAGCATGAAGTAGCGGTCGTCGAGCTCCTCCGGCTCCAGGATCGCCGTCTTGCCGCCGTCGATGCCGGGCCTGCGCTGGGTGTAGAGGCCGTACCACCGCATGCGTCCGCGCAGGTCGGCCGGGTCGATCGAGTCGAAGCCGTGCTTGGCGTAGATGTCGATGATGCGCTGGCGTACGTTGAGCCCGTCGTCGTTCTTCTTGCTCTCTTCGTTCTTGTTGAGAGGCTCGCGGTAACCGAGAGCCCACTGGCCTTCGCCGCGCGGGCGCTTGTGGTGCCGGCTGGCGGGAGTGCTCATTGCGCGTCCTTCGGATCATGGGCGCGCGCGGCAGTCCTCCTGCCTCGTCATCGAGTGCAGGGGTGTTGAGGATCGCGACGCGCTCAGCGGTGATAACAGGGGTGGCTGACTAGCGGGCGTCGCAACAGATGGCACTGCGGACACGCAGAAGGTCGACGTGGCGTCGACCTACGAGCATGGGGTCCGCTGGCATGTACACGAAGATACTCTGACCGTCCGGGATGTCCAAGATGGGGTCCAGAGTCTGGACTCGATCATCCCTGGCGCAGCCAGTCCAGCTCCGACTCGTGGCTCTCCTCGCGGCTCTGGTGCTGGCAGTCGCACCAGGAGCCACCACGGCAGTCCTCGTGGTGCTTCTCCTTGCAGCTGTCACAGATCACGCTGCACATTATTCCTTGTAGAACGATGTTCGGGTTAATGTGTCGGGCGTGAACCTGATGCCCGACCTCCTCGCCGACCTGCGAGCCGAGACCGAGTCGCTGGAGCGGCTGCTGCGCCCGCTGCGGCCCGAGGACTGGGAGCTGCCCACGCCGGCCGCGGGATGGGCGGTGCGCGACCAGATCAGCCACCTGGCCTGGTTCGACGACGCCGCGCGCACCGCGGTGACCGACCCCGTCGCGTTCCGCGCCTCGATCGCGGAGCTCACCTCCGTCGACGACCTCGCGGCGCGCTCGCGCCACCTCCCGGCCGCCGAGCTGCACGCCTGGTTCCGTACGGCCCGCGCCCGCAGCGCCGAGGCGTTCGCCGGGCTCGCCCCCAAGGACCGGGTGCCGTGGTACGGGCCGGACATGTCGGCCGTGTCGTTCGTCACCGCCCGGCTGATGGAGACCTGGGCCCACGGCCAGGACGTGGCCGACGCCCTCGGCGTCACCAGGGAGCCCACGGCCCGGCTGCGGCACGTCGCCATGATCGGTTTCAGGGCCATGCCGTACGGCTTCGCCGTCCGCGGGCTGCCGGCCCCCGAGGACCCCGTACGGGTGGAGCTGACGACGCCCGGCGGCGAGCCGTGGACGGCCGGACCGGCCGGAGCGGCCGACGTGGTGCGCGGCCCGATGCTCGACTTCTGCCTGCTCGTCACGCAGCGTGTGCACCTGGCGGACACCGCGCTCCAGATCACCGGCGCGACGGCCCGCGCCTGGATGGAGATCGCTCAGGCCTTCGCCGGGCCCCCCGGAGAAGGCCGCGCGCCGAGGTCGGGGACGGATGGGGAACGGTCCGGATGACCCGCGCCCGGGCACGGTGACATGCTTGAGTCATGCGGACACTTCTGAACGTCATCTGGCTGGTCTTCGCGGGGATCTGGCTGGCCATCGGCTACGCCGTGGCCGGGGTCATCTGCTGCATTCTGATCATCACGATCCCGTTCGGCATCGCCTCGTTCAGGATCGCCGCCTACGCGCTGTGGCCGTTCGGACGGACCGTCGAACGCGACCCCGAGGCGGGGGTGTTCTCACTGATCGGCAACATCATCTGGTGCGTGGTCGCCGGCATCTGGCTGGCCATCGGTCACGTGCTGACCTCGATCCCGTTGTTCATCTCGGTCATCGGCATCCCGATGGGCATCGCGAACCTCAAGCTCATCCCGGTCTCCCTGCTCCCGCTGGGAGCGCGCATCGTGGACGCCGACCGGGGCAGCGCCGTTGGGACGTAAGCTGTTCCACAGAGTCACTGCGAAAATACGTTTGGGTGCCATGACCTCAACCGACGCGCCTGCTCGGACCAAGAGGCGGCTCAGCGCCACGGCGCGTGCCCGGCTGACCTGGGTGCGTGACTCGAAGCCGTGGGCCGTCGTCCGCGCGGCCACCAACGCCGGCGTCGCCTACCGCGTGACCGGCCTGGCGGGCGAGGCGGCCTTCTTCGCCCTGCTGTCGCTGCCGCCGTTCGTCCTCGGCCTGATCGGCGTGCTGGGCAAGCTCGGCACCTGGCTGGGCCAGGCCCAGGTCGACACGATCAAGACCTGGGTGATCGACCAGGCGGGCGTGCTGTTCACCAAGGAGACGATCGACACCGTCGTCGTCCCGCTCATCAACGACGTGCTGCGCGACGACGCCAGCAAGGTCTCCATCATCTCGCTGGGCTTCCTGCTGTCGCTGTGGTCCGGCTCGCGCGCCCTCTACGTGTTCGTCGACCTCATCTCCGTCGCCTACGGCCTCGGTGAGGAGCGCGGCATCGTCAGGACGAGACTGATGTCGTTCGGCCTCTACGTGGTGGGCCTGGTCGCCGGCATCATCGTCATGCCGATCCTGGTCATCGGGCCGACGCTGCTCAAGGGCCCGCTGCCCGCCGACTACGCCGTCCTCATCGACGTGCTCTACTGGCCGGTGGTGGTCATCGGTTCGGTGCTCTTCCTGACCGTCCTCTACCACGTGAGCGTCCCGGTGCGCACGAAGTGGTACCGCGAGCTGCCCGGCGCGATCCTGGCCCTGTTCCTGTGGATCATCTGCGCCGCGGTGCTGCGGGCCGTGCTGGCCGCGTGGTTCTCCCCGGTCTCCGTCTACGGCTCGCTGGCGGCGCCCATAGCGCTGCTGCTGTGGCTCTACATCACCGCGCTGGCCGTGCTCATCGGGGCCATCCTCAACTCCGAGGTCGACCGGCTCTGGCCGGGAGTGGGCCGCACCGCCGAGGGCTGACCGCGGCCGCCCGAGGGGCCGCCGGAGCCGCCTGACGTGCTGATCGGCCGGAGTTCGCCCTCATCTCATCCGATACCTCCGAGGAAACCCCCGCCTCCAGGCGGGGGAGGAATCGGACCTCTGCGGAGCATGACAGAGGCAGCCGATTCGCCGCCAGTCGAACCGGTGTCTCGAACACGCGCACGAGGCTTAGCTGATCGCGCAGTAGAATGTGAGGCGTGGTGCAGACCGTGAAGCGGGCCTACAAGTACCGCTTCTACCCGACCTCCGGGCAAGCGCCGTGGAAGACCTGACCGTCCGCACCATGGTCAAGAACCACTGCCTGGCCCGCGCCATCTCCGACGCCGCATGGCGGCAACTGCGCTCCATGCTGGAGTACAAGGCGCAGTGGTACGGGCGGACCGTGGTGGCCGTGGACCGCTGGTTCCCCTCCAGCAAGTTGTGCTCCGTGTGCGGTGCGCCGCGGGAGAAGATGCCGTTGAACGTCCGGGAATGGGAGTGCGCTTGCGGCGCGGTCCACGACCGGGATGTGAACGCGGCCAAGAACGTGCTCGCCGCCGGGCTGGCGGAGAGCTGAAACGCCTGTGGAGCTGGTGTGAGACCTCAACGAGAGTCCTCTCGGGCGGGCAACCGGCGGTGAAGCAGGAAGCCTCACGGGCGACCGTGGGAATCCCCTCGTTTACGAGGGGGAGGACGTCAACCGCTATCGTCTAGGAAGACGCGACTGGCGCATTGGGTGGGATCGACCACCGGGGAGCGGAGGGAGCGGAGGCCGTGCGCCTGGGTCTTCGCCGTTGTCAATGATGACAGGGGAGTCATGAGTTCTCTCGCTAGCGTCGACCCGCAGCTCGCCGATCTCATCAGGGCGGAGGAGCGCCGCCAGGCCGACACCGTCAAGCTGATCGCGTCCGAAAACTACGTGTCCAAGGCGGTCCTCGAGGCCACCGGCACCGTGCTGACCAACAAATACTCCGAGGGCTACCCCGGCAAGCGCTACTACGAGGGTCAGCAGGTCATCGACCAGATCGAGACCCTCGCCAACGAGCGGGCCAAGGCGCTGTTCGGCGTCAACCACGCCAACGTCCAGCCCTACTCCGGCTCGCCGGCCAACCTGGCCATCTACCTGGCCTTCGCGCAGCCGGGCGACACCGTGATGGGCATGGGCCTGCCGTTCGGCGGTCACCTCACGCACGGCTGGTCGGTGTCGGCCACCGGCAAGTGGTTCAACCCGGTCCGCTACGGCGTGCGCCAGGACACCGGCCGCATCGATCTCGACGAGGTGCGCGCCCTCGCGCTGGAGCACCGGCCCAAGCTGATCTTCTGCGGCGGCACCGCGATCCCGCGCACCATCGACTTCGAGGGCTTCGCCGCGATCGCCCACGAGGTGGGCGCCGTGCTCGCGGCCGACATCGCCCACATCGCCGGCCTCGTCGCGGGCGGCGCGCACCCGTCTCCGGTGGGCCACGCCGACGTGATCTCCACCACCACCCACAAGACGCTCCGCGGCCCGCGCGGCGCCATGCTGATGGCCACCACCGACGAGCACGCCACCGCCCTCAACAAGGCCGTCTTCCCCGGCCTGCAGGGCGGCCCGCACAACCACACCACCGCCGCCATCGCGGTCGCCCTGCACGAGGCCGCCACCGACGACTTCAAGGCCTACGCCCACCAGGTGGTCGCCAACGCCAAGGCGCTGGCCGAGGAGCTTTCGAGCCGCGGCTTCGATCTGGTGTCGGGGGGCACCGACAACCACCTGATCCTGCTCGACCTCACGCCCAAGGGCATCGGCGGCAAGCCCGCTGCCCAGGCGCTCGACCGGGCCGGGCTGGAGACCAACTACAACACGGTCCCGTTCGACACCCGCAAGCCGTTCGACCCTTCGGGCATCCGCATCGGCACCCCGTCGGTCACCTCGCGCGGCATGGGCGAGGCCGAGATGCGGCAGATCGGCGCCTGGATGGACGAGGTCGTCACCGCTCTGGCCAAGGGCGACGCCGAAGACGTCATCACCCGGGTGCACCACGAGGTCAGCGAGCTGACCTCCCAGTTCCCGGCGCCCGGCCTGTCCTGACGATTCGTGACACGTGAAACGCCCCGCCGGGCCGGCGGGGCGTTTCCTTTCGGGGCGCGGCCCGGAGTCACCGGAGGTCATCCGAGGTCACGCCAGGTCATCCGAGGTCATCCGAGGAAGAGGTAGTCGGCCTGGTAGGGAACCGTCGCCTTGCTGCCCGGCCTGCAGGTGCCCGACGGGGCGAGGCCGCCCTTCGTGTTGAGCCGCAGGATCTGGGTGGTGTGGGAGAGCAGGCCGCCACCCGCCCCCGATGGGGTGGCGACCAGCACGAGCTCGGGGATGTTCCGCTCGCCGTTCGGCGTCCGGGTGACGACCTGGCCGCGCACCGCGCTGCCGTCAGGGGCCACCCATCGCGGCGGGCCGGAGACGGGTCGGACGAACGAGTGGTCCAGGCCACGCCGGAGCTTGGCCCGCACGCCGTACTGGGTGAAGGCGTATCCGTCGCCGGTCACCTTGGTACAGGCGTAGATCTGGGAGCCGCGCCGCACGTCGGCGGTGAGCGCACGGGGGTGGCCGAACTGCCCGCCCGACAGCCGGCCGCGCACCGCCCCGCCCCCGGACTCGGTGGTGTGCAGGTTGGAGTAGTAGTTTCCGGGACGCGCCGCGATGCGCCTGACGACGGAGGCCTTCACCGGGGCGTCGCCCGCCACGCCGGTCAGCTGCGCGGGCAGCCCCTGGCCGCCGGCGAACAGGTCGGCGACCACGGGACCGTTCCTGCCGGGCACACCACGGTGGACATGGCCGGCGGTGACCGGCGAGAGCCCCGACCAGGTGGCCGTGTAGCTGATGGCCGAGCCGTGCGGGCGCAGCCACCAGACGGCCCGGCCGTCCTTGTCGCCGCGCTTCTGACCGTCGTCCGCGCGCACCTCCTGCGCGCCGTCGGCGCTGGAGGCGAGGGTGGCCCGGTCGCTGCCGTGCAGCACGCCGTCGAGGTCGACCGGCCGGGCCAGCCGGTGGAACTGGCCGCGCACCGCGCCCTTCGGGTGCCGGGCGTCGTGCAGGTTGGCGTAGAAGCTTCCCGGGTTCTTGCTCAGCGCATTGATCAGGGCAGGATCGGCGTCGACCGCGCCCTTCACGCCGAGCGCCGTCTTCGGCAGCGTCCCCCCGAAGAAGTCCAGCTTCACGTCGCCGTTCACGCCCCTGCCGCCCAGGTGGACATGTCCGGCCGTGGGCGGGCCTATCTTGTTCCACCGCACCGCGTACGTGACCCGCCGGCCGCTGATCCTGATGACCACGGTCGAACGGCCGTCGGGGTCGCCCTTGGCGCCGACCTCGTTGGCGCCGCGCAGCCCGGCGGCGAGATAGACGTCGCCGGTCACCGCGTCGGCGGAGGCGGCGACAGGAGTGAGTGCGGGGGCGAGCGCCGCCGCGAGCAGGCCGGTGGCGAGCAGGGCTCCGGCGCGGGCCGGCTTGGGCATCGACATGATGAGTCCTCGTCAGGGTTGGCATCCGGGTACGTACGGCAGGCAGTACGAGGCCCGCGCCCCGCCGGGTTCAACCCGCGAATGGGTAAAAATACCGCTTGCCCCGAGGGCAGGAAAAAGCCCTCCCACCACGGGTGAGAGGGCTTTCGCGAACACCTAGACGTCGACGGTGAGCAGCTTCTCGCCGTCCGTGGTGACCACCTCGAACCGGTCGATCTGGTCCAGCGGCACCGAGCTTCCGCCGTGCATGTAGAGCGGCTCCGGTTGTCCCGGCACCCCGTAGCCGGATCTGGGCACCGACCATCCCGTCATCACGTGCCGCTCGCCTGAGCGCGACACCGACACCAGCTCGCACTCCAGCGGCCCCTTCACCCCCGCCAGTTTGAGCGCGGCATGGGTGCCCCATGCCTTCGACTCCAGGACCAGCCCGCCGCTCACCCCGCCGGCACCGACTCCGGGCACCGGGATGCCGTCGGCGTAGAACTCCTCGGCCGGGCCCTGGTGATCGCCGTGGCCCGCCGCGACCGGGGGAGCGGCCGCGTCACCGCCGAGCTGGGTGCCGATCGTCATGCCGCCGGCCACCAGCGTGACCGCGGCGGCCAGGCCGATCAGGACGGTCCCCCTGCGCGCGCGCCGGTCGGCCCGCTGCTTGCGCCGCATCAGGTCGATCACCTCGGCCTCCCCGTCACGGGAAGGAGGGAGGTCGTCCTCCAGCGGGCCGAGCCCGGTCAGCGCGCCGGCCACGCCGGACAGCTCCGACAGCTCGGCCACGCACGACCGGCAGATCGAGAGGTGCGCCTCGAAGGCCCGCTGGTCGTCGCCGTCGAGCAGCCCGAGGGCGTAGGCGCCGACATCGGTGTGTTCGACTCGCGCGTTCACGCCGTCACCCCTCTCTCCTGCAGTGCGACACGCAACGCCCGGACCGCGTAGTAGACCCGGGACTTCACGGTGCCCACCGGGATGCCGAGCGCTTCGGCGGCGTCGTTGACCGACCGGTCCCGCAGGATCGTCTCGTTGAGGATCTCGCGGTGTGCCGGCGACAGCGCGCGGAGCGCATCCGCCACGACCACCTGGTGCAGGAGCCCCTCCATCTCGTCGGGCATGGGCACGGTCTCCAGCGGCCCGTCGCCCGACTCCTGAGGGCGGGCGTCCCTGCGCCGCCGGTCATCGATCACGATACGTCTGGCGACGGTGGCGAGCCAGGGCATCAGCGACACCGACGCGGGATCGAGCCGTTCCGCGCTCCGCCAGGCGCGGATCATGGTCTCCTGTACGACGTCCTCGGCCCACTGCCGGTCGCCCGCCGTGAGCCGCACCACGAAGGCCAGCAGCGGCCGATGGTATTCCCGGTAGAGCGCGGAGACGACCAGGTCGTCGTCCGGCCGGACGCGCCTGATCCAGTGGCTCACACGCGGCTTGCCCATGGGGGCGGCTCCCTCTGCGGAGGGCGGGGGATACGTGCCGATGCGCATCATTCCCCTTTCTCGAGTGCGTCGGCAGGGAGTACGGCCGGCGATCGGGGCGGGGTTCAACGCGCCGCGAAGATAAATGTGATTGCGACCTTCGGGACAGGGTGCGTAGAGTCCCGAAGGCGACGAGATCGAGGAGGTGAGGACCATGCGGGTTGTTCTGTTCCGCCTGCCGTCCATCAACCTCCGGGTGCCCGCCTGAGCGCTGCCCCGGGTCCTCTTCGATCCCAAAGGAATCACTCCGTTGTCCTTCGACCTTTCGCTGCTCGGCTGGACCGACGTACGTGCCGCCGAGCTTCCCGTTGACACCGTTCCGGCGCGTGTGGCGCGCGTGGATCGCGGCGCCGCAGAGGTGATCGCGGCCGACGGCCAGCACCACGT
Source organism: Nonomuraea sp. CX421 (assembly GCF_059358955.1). Lineage (NCBI taxonomy): Bacteria > Bacillati > Actinomycetota > Actinomycetes > Streptosporangiales > Streptosporangiaceae > Nonomuraea > Nonomuraea sp. CX421. The sequence continues at coordinate 11,460 of NZ_JCADBK010000013.1, forward strand.
CCGATACGGCGCCCGCGTCCGCCGGGCCTCAGCCGGCGACCCGGTGGCGCTGCCGTGCGTCGGCGACTGGGTCGCCCTGAGGTGGCTGCCGGAAGGCCGCTTCGAGGTCGACGCGGTCCTGCCCAGAAGCTCCGCCTTCGTCCGTGGCGGGGTCAGCCGCGACTCGCGCGGCGGCCTGTCGGGCGACGGCCAGGGCCAGGTGCTCGCGGCCAACGTCGACATCGTGTTCGTGGCCGAGCCGTCCATGCACTCCACCGACTTCGCCGACCTGGGCCGCATCGAGCGGCTGGTCGCGCTGGCCTGGGAGTCGGGCGGCACGCCCGTCGTGCTCCTCACCAAGTCCGACCTGTTCGAGCAGGGCCTCGACGGGCTGCTCGCCGACGTGCGCGCCGCCGCGCCCGGCGTGGAGGTGCACGCCGTCTCCTCGACGCTCGGCGAGGGCGTGCAGCCGGTACGCGGCCTTCTCGGCGGCTCGCGCACCGCCGTCGTCCTCGGTCCGTCGGGCGCCGGCAAGTCCACCCTGGTCAACGCGCTGGTCGGCGGGGAGGTGATGGAGACGCAGCAGGTCCGGGCCGCCGACGGCCGGGGCCGCCACACCACGGTGCACCGCGAGCTCATCCCGCTGCCCGGCGGCGGGCTCGTCATCGACACGCCGGGCATCCGCCGGGTCGGCCTCTACGAGATGAGCGAGGGCGTCGACCTGGTCTTCTCCGACATCGAGGCCCTGGCCGGGCAGTGCAGGTTCGACGACTGCGGTCACGACAGCGAGCCCGGCTGCGCGGTGCTGGCGGCCCTGGAGAGCGGCGAGCTGCCCGAGCGGCGGCTGCACAGCTGGCGCAAGCTGCAGCGGGAGGCCGCGTGGATGGCCGGCCGCACCGATGCCCGGCTCCGCAAGGAACAACAGAACAAATGGAAGATCATCCACAAGGAGATGCGCCGTTCCGGCAGGAACCGCCCATGAGGCCGCCCGGTCGCGCGAAGTCCCGGCACCTGTGACGGGACCTCGCGCGCGCCGGGGGTACCACCAGGGGATGGACATCGTGTTCGCCGACCGGGCCGAAGCCGGGGCCATGCTCGCCGAGCGGCTCGCGCACCTGCATAACCCGGTGGTGCTCGCGCTGCCGCGCGGTGGCGTCGCGGTGGCCGTGCCCGTCGCCCGCAGGCTGGGCGCCGTGCTCGACGTGCTGGTGACCCGCAAGATCGGCTATCCCCCGTCGCCCGAGCTGGGGGTCGGCGCGATCGCCGAGGGCGGCGAGCCGGTCTTCGACCACCAGCTGCTGCGCCGGCTCGGGCTCACGCCCGAGTCGGTGGCGGACGTGGTCGCGGACGAGCGGCGCGAGCTGGCCCGCCGGGTGGAGACCTACCGCCAGGGCCGGCCGCTGCCCGCCCTGGCGGGGCGCGAGGTGGTCGTGGTCGACGACGGTCTGGCGACCGGAGGCACCGCGCGGGCGGCGCTCCGGGCGGTCCGCGCGGCCGATCCGGCCCGGGTGATCCTGGCCGTGCCCGTGGGCTCCCGCGCGACCGTCGAGGCCCTGCGGGAGGAGGCGGACGAGATGGTGGTGCTGGCCACACCTGAGGACTTCCGGGCGGTCGGCCAGTGGTACGAGCGCTTCGACCAGCTCAGCGACGCAGACGTGCTGGGCCTGCTGGCCGAGGCGTAGGCCGCGGCCATCGGCCCAGCACGCCGCCTAGACCGCCAGCACGGCCCAGACGTACTTGCAGGGGCCGTTCGGGATGATCCAGCCCCATGCGGCGGACAGCGCCTCGACCAGCCGCAGCCCGCGCCCGAACTCGGCGTGGACGTCGGGAGAGGCGGCGATCGGAGTGGTCTGACTGAAGTCGCTGACCACGCAGGCCAGCTCGGGCCCGTGGCTGATCAGGCGCAGCTGGATCGCGCCGCCGCCATGCCGCATCGCGTTGGTGACCAGCTCGGAGACCACGAGCTGCGCGTCGAAGGTGACGCACTCGGAGCCCCAGGCGGAGAGCGTGTAATCGACGAAACGCCGGGCTGTGGCCACACATCCTGGCTCGAATGTGGTCAACTGATGAAAAGGGAAGATCGCGTCGCAAGGAGTGGAACGTCCATCCAGCAGAATGGAGGACAGCCATCCGGGCGGCCGGGCCCCTATGGCGGCTGGCGGCCGAGAGTCGAAAGTCGTCATCCTGGCCCCCGAAGCGCGGTCTAGGTGATCTAGTTCCATCTTTACGGCATGCGCTTACCGATGCAAGACTTTTCATGGTTTACAGATGCAAATCGCATCTGCACGTGCAGATGATCAGGGAGTGAAGGCGTGAGCGTACCTGGTGCGGAGGGGAAGGTCCTTGGCCACTCGCTGGGGAGCCCCACGGTCCTGCGGATCCTTCTGGGCACGCAGTTGCGCCGGCTCCGCACGCGCCGGGGCATCAGCCGCGAGGACGCCGGCTACGCCATCCGCGCCTCCCATGCCAAGATCAGCCGGCTGGAGCTCGGCCAGGTCAGCTTCAAGGAGCGCGACGTGGCCGACCTGCTCACCCTCTACGGCGTCATCGACGAGGAGGAGCGGGCGCCGCTGATCGAGCTGGCCCGCCAGGCCAACGCGCAGGGCTGGTGGCACAAGTACAGCGACCTGCTGCCGAGCTGGTTCGAGGTCTACATCGGTCTCGAAGGCGCGGCCTCCAGCGTCCGTACGTACGAGAACCAGTTCGTGCCCGGGCTGCTGCAGGCGCCCGGCTATGCCCGTGCGGTGATCAAGCTGGCCCACTGGGCGGCCCCTGACGAGGAGATCGACCGCCGCGTCATGCTGCGCACCATCCGGCAGAGGCGGCTGACCGGAGACAACGCGCTGACCCTGTGGGCGGTCATCGACGAGGCCGTGGTGCGCCGCGCCCTCGGCGGGCCGAAGGTGATGCGCGAGCAGGTCGAGCACCTGCTGGAGATGACCGCGCTGCGCAACGTCACCGTGCAGATCATGTCGTTCGAGCGGGGCGGGCACGCCGCGGCGGGCGGGCCGTTCAGCATCCTGCGGTTCCCCGAGCGGGACCTGCCCGACGTGGTCTACATGGAGCAGCTCACCAGCGCTCTCTACCTCGACAAGCCGGCCGAGTCCGACCGTTACACGCAGGTCATGGACCGGCTGAGCATCCAGGCCGAGTCGCCGGCCGACTCCAGGCTGTTCCTTGAGCGGTTGCTCGCCTCCATGTGACCCACTCCATACGGGGATTTTGGTCATCCCGTATATGGGCTTCGGCGCGCTGCCGTATCGTCGGCGTGCAAAGCACGGATGCACGTGCATTTGTAAGCGCGAGGAGTTTCTCCATGCATGAGTTCCGCAACGGGACGCCTGCCCGCACCCTTCCGGTCGTCTGGCGAAAGAGCAGGCGGAGCAACCCGAACGGCAACTGTGTCGAGGTGGCCAGCCTGCCGTCCGGTGAGGTGGCTGTGCGCAACTCGCGTTTCCCCGACGATCCCGCGCTCGTCTACACGCGGGCCGAGATCGCCGCGTTCGTCCTGGGTGCCAAGGACGGAGAGTTCGACGACCTGATCGTCTGATTCGGGGGTCCGCGAACGAAGAGAGCCCGGCGTCGATGACGCCGGGCTCTCTTTGTGCTCGGGATTGAGACTCGCGCCTGATCAGGCAGTTGCCCCGACCGGGTTCGGCCGGGCCTGGCTGGGAGGGCCAGGCTCCGCTTCATCGGGACAACTGCGGGATCACGCGCGCTCGTGGCGCTACGGCCGGGCGGGTCAGGCGGCGGAGATGCCGGCGCTGGCGGCGCGGCGCATGCGACGGCGACGCTCGGAGGCGCGCTCGTCCTCGTTCAGGCCACCCCACGTGCCGTACTTCTCCGGACGGGACAGCGCGTAGTCAAGGCACTCGTTACGGACGGGGCACTGGGCGCAGATCGCCTTGGCCTTCCGCTCACGTACGTCACGCTCGGGCTGCCGCTCCCCGTCGGGGCCGAAGAAGAGCACGAGGTCCTCACCCCGGCACGCGGCATCATCCTGCCAACCCCAGCTGGGGCGCGGGCGGGCGAGCTGCCGACGTACCTGAGACATGAGAAAACCACCTTCGTGAGAGGTATTTCGGTAATTGAGCCGCATTGGACGCTTTTGGCGTCACTGTTCCAACGCAGGGAGGGGCCGCGGATGTTCCCGTGATCAGGTGAGGGCGAACGTGGTGTACCGCACAGGGGTGAGCCTGTCCAGCGAAACCAGCCGGTAGGTGGTGATCGTCTCGGCGCAAGCCGTACCACACGGGGCTTGCCACGCCGATGGTTCAACCACAACCCGCAACCGGACGTCGCCGCCGCTTCGCGCGCTGACTCGCACGATGGCTTCGGTGACGTCGCCGTCTGACCTGGAGGATTCCACGGCCACTGCGCCGACAGAGCACTCTCCCGTATGGGATCGGGCGAAGTGCTCGACGGCTTGCAATGGCTCAGGGATGCCTGCGCGTCCCCGGTAACGGTCGAGAATGATCTCGCCCGACCGGTACGCGTTAGCCGCTGCGATCGCAGCAGCCTGAGACATGCTGCCGTAGAAAATTCCGTGTGGCAAGCACACAAGGTTGGCGGCGTAGCGATCGCCGCCAACGTGTGACGTTTCCCACACTCTGTCCGGCAAAATTTCCGCCAGCTCACGAGCGAGGGGTAGTCCAATGCGGGCACAGCACGCATTGCGCTTGGCGTGCGTGCAGACCAGAAATACCGGCTCGTCATCCAGTATGCAGGACTCCGGGACCACTCCGGCCACCAGCGCGTCAAGGTCAAGATCGTCAGGACCTGCGATGACGCCCGAGGCCAGCCAGGGGGTGGGCCCCGTGCCGTAGGCGACTATCACACGCAGGCCCTGCTGTCGCGGGCGGGTACGCCTTCCGGGACGGCGGATGAGCTGGGGTCTGATACCGCGATCGAGCGCTCGCCGCACGAGTTCGGAGATGTTGTCAGGAAGTTCGAAGTTCTCCAGATGGGACGGCCAGGCGCCCGGGTATTCCACGAGCAACCAGAGCCGGGCCCCCACCGTGGCGCTGGCCCGCGTGGGCACGGCGCCGTCGTGGCTTCCCCCCGGATGTTCGCAGCCCCTGGTCACTCCGCCCCCTCTCGGATTAGGTAAGACTAACCTAAGAGTAAGGGATCAAGATGTGGGGGTTCAGCCCAGCGTGTCGCGAGCGGCGGGCAGGGCCGCCGCCCGGTCCTCGGGCACCAGGCCGATCCGCGTGCGGCGGTCGAGCAGGTCGCCGACGTCGAGCGCGCCCTCGTGCCTGACCGACCAGAGCAACTCGCCCCTGGTGATGCCCAGCCCGACCTCCTCGGGGTGCTCCCGGACCAGCTCGTGCACGGCCGCCGCCTCCCCGCCGTAGCGTTCGACCAGCCGTCGCGGCACCCCGTCGGCGGGCCGGCCGGGGGCCGCGCCGACGAGCGGGAGCCGCGCGGTGCGGCAGGGGCCCGCCGTGAGGTCCGCGACCGAGACCGCCCGGTCCACCGCGTCCCGCGCCATCCGCCGGTAGGTCGTGAGCTTCCCGCCGACGACCGTGACGAGCCGGCCGTGCGCCAGCACGGCGTGGCGCCGCGACAGGTCCGCCGTGTGGTCACCGGCGTCGCCGCCGGCGGCCAGCAGCGGTCTCAGGCCCGCGTAGGCGCCCGCCACGGCGTCGCGGCCCACGGGAACCTCCAGAACCGTGTTGAGCACGTCGAGGAGCGCTCTGACGTCCTCCTCCGGAGCCTCTGGGACGTCGGGGACGGGACCGTCGACCGGCTCGTCGGTCAGGCCGACGTGGACGCGGCCGTCGGCCTGCGGCAGCACGAGGGCGAACCGGTTGCTCGCGCCCGGGATCGGCACGTGCAGCCCGGCGGTGACGCCCGGCAGCGTCCCCGGCCGCAGGACGAGGTGGGTGCCCCGCGAGGGACGCAGCCGCACCCGGGGGTCCAGCAGGCCGGCCCACACCCCGGTCGCGTTGATCACGGCCCTGGCGCGGATCGTGAACTCCTCACCGGTCAGCTCGTCGCGCACGGTGGCGCTGCCGCCGGTCAGCTCCAGCGCGCGGCAGCGGGTCAGGACCTTGGCGCCGTGCGCCGCCGCCGTTCTGGCGATGGCCACCACGAGGCGGGCGTCGTCGACCAGGCGGCCGTCCCAGGACAGCAACCCGCCTCTCAGGCCGTCTTCGCGCAGCGCCGGCGCCAGGCGGCGCGCCCGCACGGAGTCCAGCAGGGAGGGGCCGGGCAGCAAGGGGCGGGGCGTGCGGGCGGCGGCGCGCAGGCCGTCGCCCAGCCGGTAGCCGGTCATCAGCACGGCCGCCCGCGACCGGGACACCGCGGGCGTGAGCGGCAGCAGATAGGGGTGGGCCCTGACCAGGTGCGGGGCGGTGCGCCGGAGCAGGATGCCGCGCTCGACCGCGCTCTCGTAGGCCACGTCCACCTGGCCCCTGGCCAGGTAGCGCAGGCCGCCGTGCACCAGCTTGGAGCTCCATCTGGACGTGCCGAACGCCATGTCGTGCGCGTCGATCGCGGCCACGCTCAGCCCGCGCGAGGCGGCGTCCAGCGCGGCTCCCGCACCCGTCGCCCCCAACCCCACGACGAGCAGGTCGACCGGCCGCTCGGCGACGAGGGCCAGCTCATGGGCCCTCCTGCGCGCGTTCAGCGAGCTGTCCAAGGTATGCCTCCAGCAGTGCCGTGAGTTCGGCGTCGAGGTCGTCGAGCGTCACCGGATGGCGCCCCGCCGGGCCGCTCGTCCCGGGGTCGAGCATCGTGGGCGCCGACAGCAGGAACGACTGGGCCACCAGCAGCACCGCCCGGGCCTTGCGGGCGTCGCCGGTGACGCGCTGGAGCGTGTCCAGCACGGCCTCGTGGGTGGCGCCCCGGCGCTCCAGCAGGTAGGGGAGGAGCAGGTCGGGGTCGGCCTCCACGATCTTGCGCCAGAGCGGGTGCTCGCGCAGCCGGCGTACGCCCCCGACCACGGCCGCGACCGGGTCCGAGGCGTCGAGTTCGCCCAGGACTCGCACCCACTCGCGGGTCATCAGGTCGGCGACCAGCGAACGGACGTCGGGCCAGCGTCGATAGAGGGTCATCCGCGACACCCCGGCCCGGCGCGCCACGTCGGTGAGCGTGGTGCGCCGCACCCCGTAGGCCAGCACGCAGTCGCGAGCCGCGTCGAGAACTCCATCATTGTGACGAATCAACGTCATATGTCACAGTGTAGACGTGTCTACCGAATCCATGCTGTGGTCCGGCTGGGGTGACCCAGCCCTGGCCCGCGAGCTGCCCGAGCAGGTCCGCCGGCTGCTGGGCGAAGTGCTGGGCGTGCGCTCGCCGGACGCTCCGGCCGTGCCCCTCGACGCGGTGCGACTGCCGCCGGTCACGCTGTCGGCCGGGCACCTGGCCGCGCTCGCCGGCGTGACCGGGCCGGAGCACGTGCTGACCTCGCACGAGGCGCGGGTCCGGCACACGCGCGGCAAGTCCACCCCCGACCTGCTGCTGATGAGGGCGGGCGACGGCTCCGACGCGCCGGACGCGGTCGTGCTGCCCGGCTCGCACGAGGAGGTGGCCGCGCTGCTGGCGCTCTGCGCGGCCGAGCGGATCGCCGTCGTGCCGTTCGGCGGCGGCACCTCCGTCGTGGGCGGGCTGGTCGCCTCGCGGGCCGGCTTCGCCGGGGTGGTTGCGCTCGACCTGCACCGGCTGGACCGGCTGGTGTCGGTCGACGCCGAGTCGATGGTCGCCGAGTTCCAGCCGGGCCTGCGGGCCCCGGAGGCCGAGCGGCTGCTGGGCGCGCACGGGCTGACGCTCGGCCACTTCCCCCAGTCGTACGAGTACGCCACGCTCGGCGGCTTCGCGGCGGCGCGCTCCAGCGGGCAGGCCTCCGCCGGCTACGGCCGGTTCGACGACCTGGTGGTGGGCCTCACGGTGGCCACCCCGGCGGGCACCCTGGAGCTGGGCCGCGCGCCGAAGTCGGCGGCGGGGCCCGACCTGCGGCAGCTGGTCCTGGGCTCGGAGGGGGTGTTCGGCGTCATCACCTCGTTGCGCCTGCGGGTGCGGCGGCAGCCCGCCGAGAAGGTCTACGAGGGGTGGCGGTTCGCGTCGTTCAAGGAGGGCTCGGCCGCGCTGCGGACGCTCGCCCAGGAGGGGCCGCTGCCCACCGTGCTGCGGCTGTCGGACGAGACCGAGACCATGATCGGGCTGGCCAGACCGGACGCGATCGGCGGCGGCGACAGCGGGTGCCTGGTGATCGCGGGCTACGAGGGGGCGTCGGTGGCCGGGCGGCGGGACGCGGCCGCCTCGGTGCTGGCGCGACTCGGCGGCACCCCGCTCGGGGCGGCGCCGGGCGAGGACTGGGAGCACGGCCGCTTCTCCGCGCCCTACCTGCGTGACTCGCTCCTCGCCGCGGGGGCGACCGTGGAGACGCTGGAGACCGCCACGTTCTGGTCCGGCCTGCCGCGGCTCTACGACGCCGTACGGCTGGCGCTGCTCGGCGCGCTCGGCTCGCCGCTGGTCATGTGCCACATCTCCCACGTGTACGAGACCGGGGCCTCGCTCTACTTCACCGTCGTCACCGCCCAGCACGGGGATCCGGTGGAGCAGTGGGCGCGGGCCAAGGAGGCGGTCACCGCGGCGATCGTCGAGGCGGGCGGCACCGTCTCGCACCACCACGGCGTCGGCCGCGAGCACCGCCGGGCGTACGCGACCGAGGTGGGGCCGGTGGGCGTGGAGATCCTGCGCGCGATCAAGTCGCGGCTGGACCCGGAGGGCATTCTCAACCCGGGAGTGCTCGTCCCCTGACCGGAACGCCGGGCTACGCCTGGCCCGGAGGCATGATCTGGGCCGCCTCCTCCGTCGCCGCGGCGGCCTCGGCGTACTGCTGGAGGGCCTCGTACACCGCGGACAGGCACCACAGGCAGGCGACCAGCGCCTCGCCCTTGGGGCGCGACAGCTCGACCGCCTCGATCGCGAACGGCAGCGCCTCGGCCGCGCGCCCCCGCTGGAGCAGCAACGTGGCCGCGGTGTGCAGGGCACGCACGAGCAGGACGGTGTGCGCGGGGTCGGCGACGGCGAGCTCGCGGCTGCGCGTGACCGCCTCCCGGAGGTCGCGCAGCGCGCTCCGGCTCCAGCGCGGGCGGGTCGCGGCATAGGCCAGCAGGCCTTCGACGGCATCAGCGCCCGTGGTGCCGCGCCGTGTCGTATCGTCCGAACCGTTCCGGGCCATCGCAGCCCCCCTCACGGCCGACAACCGCTTGCTTGGGGCGTGAGGCTACACCATTGCGAACCTTCTGTGTCGGCTGCAGCACGGAGCGTTCGGATGCAATTCCGGAAGATCACGGCAAAGATATGGTCATGGTGGACGTCGCAGCCGAGCGTGGGAAGCAGGCCTCATCCCGGGTCTCCGAGGAGGGCGCCGGCTGGTCGTGTCAGCAGATCGGCACGTTCGAGCGGCTCAGACCGCACGACACCGGCTTCAACTGGCTCAACGTGGCGACCCTGTGGCGCTCGCGCAACGAGATCCTGGCCGGGTTGTTCGGCGACCCGTCGGGGGAGGTGCGGCAGCGCTGGGTGGCGGGGCAGCTGGAAGGCGGGGCCGACGCCGGCTTCAGGATCCGGCCCGAGGCCGGCCTGAGCTTCGACTTCCTGGTGCTGGGTGACACGGGCGAGGGCGACGCCTCCCAGTACGCCGTCGTGCCGGGCCTGCTGCAGGTGGGGGAGGGCACGGCCTTCGCCGTCATCGCGAGTGACGTGATCTACCCGGCGGGGTCGCCCAACGAGTACGGCGACAAGTTCTTCCGGCCGTACAAGGACTATGGCGCGCCGATCTACGCGATCCCCGGCAACCACGACTGGTACGACGGGCTCGGCGGGTTCATGCGGATCTTCTGCGACGCTCCGCCGCTCAAGCCCAAACCCGACACCGGCTGGCTGCGCGGGCTGCTGTGGCGCAGGCCGGAGGCCGTCGACGAGGCGCGGCTGGCCGAGGCCCGCGAGCTCAGGGGCCAGCCGTCGCAGCAGGCCGTCCAGCCCGGCCCCTACTGGGTGATCGAGAGCGACGGCCTGCTCGTCGTCGGCGTCGACACCGGCATCAGGGGGACGATCGACGCGGTGCAGACGGAGTGGCTGCGCCGCGTCTCGCGCGACCCCCGGCCCAAGGTCCTCATCACCGGCAAGCCGATCTACACCCGCAACGACTACAAGCCGTCGCCGCTGGAGGGCGGCGGCACCATCGACGACATCGTGCGCGATCCCGAGCACCGCTACGTGGCGGCGATCGGCGGCGACGTGCACAACTACCAGCGCTACCCGGTCAGGGTGGGCGACCGGGTGATCCAGTACATCGTCTCCGGCGGCGGTGGCGCCTTCATGCACGCCACCCACACCATCCGGCGGGTCGACGTGGCCGGCGTGCACGAGGACGACTTCAGGCTCTATCCGCTGCGCGGCGACTCGCTGTCGTTCTACAGCCAGCTCTACGCCAAGCGGCTCCGGATGAAGTGGATCTACCTCACGCCCGCCGAGGCCGCCTGCATCATGGCCGGCCAGATCGGCAACACGCCGGTACGCCCGCTCGACGGCCAGGTGACGATCACCCGCCGGATGAGATGGGCCGCGCGGCTGCTCGGAGCCTGGCCGTGGCCGTTCCGGCTGCCGGTCGACCGGGTCTTCCACCGCTACCTGTCGGAGTTCTCCGACTGGGACACCCCGCCGTTCTTCAAGCACTTCCTGCACCTGTCGGTCACGCCCGAACTGCTCAAGATCCGTTGCTTCGCCGCCACCGGCTGCCTGGAGCAGGAGCTGCGGCCGCCGGTGGAGGACGAGGTCGTCATCGCGTTGTCGTAGGCGCCTGGCACGCTGGAGGCGTGTACGTGGTGCTTGCGGGAGAGACGATCCTCCCCGTCCCGGGGGCGGCCCGCCGGCCGGCCGATCCGGCGCGGGCCGTGGCGGAGCTGGAACGCGAGCGTCCCCGCTGGGTCTGGGCCGACGCCCGCGAGGACTACCCGCCGCTGCTCAGCGCCGGCGTGCGGGTGTCGCGCTGCCATGACCTCGCGCTCACCGAGGGCCTGCTGCTGGCCGCCGAGGGCCGCTACGGCGAGCCCCGCTCGGCCAGGGCCGCCCACGCCCGCCTGCGCGGGCTGCCGGTGCCCGACGAGCAGCCCTCCGCGCCCGGCACCCTGTTCGCGCCCGAGCCCCTGGCCGCCGAAGCGGTGGCCGAGGTGCTGGCCGGCCAGCTGGCCCGGATCGACGCGCTGCCCGATCCCGGCCGGTTCCGGCTGCTGGTCGCGGCCGAGTCGGCGGGCGCGCTGATCGCCGCCGAGATGGGCCACGACGGCATGCCGTGGCGCCGCGACGAGCACGACGCCCTGCTCAGCGAGCTGCTCGGGCCGCGCCCCGTGCACGGCATGCGGCCCGCCCGGCTGCAGGCGCTGGCCGACGAGGTGTCGGCCGCGTTCGGTCACCCGGTCAACCCCGACTCGGTGCGGCAGCTGGTCAAGGCGTTCAAGGGCGCGGGCGTGGCGATCGAGAGCACCCGGTCGTGGGAGCTCAAGCGGATCGACCATCCGGCCGTCGCTCCACTCCTCGCCTACAAGGAGCTGGCCCGGCTGCACAGTTTCCACGGCTGGACGTGGGCCGACCAGTGGGTGCGCGGCGGCCGGTTCCGGCCCGAATACGTGGCGGGCGGCGTGGTGTCGGGCCGCTGGGCCACCTCGGGCGGCGGGGCGCTGCAGATCCCCAAGGTGATGCGCCGGGTGGTGCGGGCCGACGAGGGCTGGACCCTGGTCGTGGCCGACGCGGCCCAGCTGGAGCCGCGGGTGCTGGCCGCGATGGCCGGCGACGTGGGGCTGGCCAGGGCGGCGGGCGAGATCGACCTCTACTCCGCGCTGGCGCAGTCGTTCGGCGGCGAGCGTGACAACGCCAAGATCGCGATGCTGTCCGCCATGTACGGCGGCACCAGCGGCGACGCCCCCAAGCTGCTCGCCATGATGCGCCAGCGCTTCCCGCAGGCCTACCGCTTCGTCGAGGACGCCGCCAAGGCGGGCGAGGAGGGCCGCCTCGTCCGCTCCTGGCTCGGGCGCACCAGCCCGCCTCCGTCCGAGCGGTGGAAGGAGATCGTGTCGGGGCCCGACGGCGGCCGGGCCGCGCGCGACCGCGGCCGGTTCACCCGCAACTTCGTCGTCCAGGCCACGGCGGCCGAGTGGGCGCTCGCGCTGATGGCGGTGCTGCGCGGGCTGTTGCCCGACCCGGCCCGGCTGGTGTTCTTCCAGCACGACGAGGTCATCGTGCACTGCCCGCTCGACCAGGCCGAGCAGGTGATCGGCGCGGTGTCCGGCGCGGCGGCGGAGGCGACCCGGCTGCTGTTCGGCCGCACCCCGGTCCGCTTCCCGATGGAGGCGGTCGCCGTCGACTGCTACGCCGACGCCAAGTAGTCGCGCCGTCGGCTGCTACGCCGACGCCAAGTAGTCGCGCCGTCGGCTGCCGCGCCGACGCCGGATCCGCCGTCGCCCGCTACGGCCACGCCGAGTGGGCGCGCCGCCGGCCGCTACGCCGGTGTCGGGTGGTTCCGCCGTCCGGCGGCCAGCCAGACTCCGGCCAGCGCCACCATCACGCCCACCACCAGGCCGAGCACGCTGTACGACAGGCCGCCGACGATCGCGCCGGCCACGATCGTGCCGGTGGCGCCGCACACGTTCATGAGCAGGTCCGACAGGCCCTGCACCGGGGTACGGCTGCCGATCGGAACCGACTCGGTGAGCAGCGCCGAGCCCGCCACCAGGCCGCACGACCAGCCCAGCCCGAGCAGCACCAGCGCCACCGTCACCTGCCAGACGCGGTGATCGGCGGTGGCGGCCAGGGCGGAGGCGCCGAGCAGCAGCGACATGCCGAGCAGCAGCACCGGCACCCTGCCCGCCTTGTCGGCCAGCCAGCCCACCACGGGCGACATGACGTACATCCCGGCGATGTGCAGGCTGATCACCAGGCCGATGACATCCAGGTTCGAGCCGTCGTGGTGCAGCTTGACCGGGGTCATCGACATGACCGACACCATCGCGGTGTGGCTGACCGCGATGATGACCAGCGCCCGGCGGGCCATCGGCGTGGCGCGCAGCGTCCGCCAGGCGTCCTTGACCGTGCCGCTCCTGGCCCGGTCGGCCGGGGACGCGCCGTCGCGCTCGCGCGCCAGCTTGAGCGGGTCGGGACGCAGCCCGATCACGATGATCAGCAGGGCCGCGGCGAAGGCCAGCGCCGCGAACGCGAACGGGCCCGCCTTCTCGGCCAGGCCCGCGTCCATGCCGATCTGGTCGGCGGGTCTGGCCAGGTTGGGTCCCGCCACGGAGCCGATGGTGGCCGCCCACACGACCAGTGACAGATGCCTGGCGGAGTGCCCCTTCGGCGACAGGTCGGTCGCCGAGTAGCGCGCGGCCAGGTTTCCCGCGCTTCCGCCGCCCACCAGCACCAGCCCGGCCAGCAGCAGCGGCCAGTTGCCCATCGAGATGGCGGCCACGGACAGCGCGCATCCCGCGAGCGCCGCCAGGTACGCCAGCGCCAGCCCCGCGCGCCGTCCGCCCCGTCCCGCCGCCTTGGCGGTGGGCAGCGCGAGCAGCGCGGCGCCGAGCACGGTCGCGGTGCCCGCGAAACCGCTGATGACCGTGGATCCGGACAGCTCGTCCACGACGACCGAGCTGAGCGCCAGCCCGACCGCGACCCCGACCCCGCCCGCGATCTGCGCGCCGGACAGGACGCCCAGGGTGCGGCGCTGAACGGCACGGATTCGGTCATCGGGGGAAATAGCGGCCTTTGTGGGGGTGCTCGTCACTTGTGAAGTCTCGCATAGCCCATGAGATGGCCCCAAAAAGGACAAGGGCGCTTTCCCGATGCGTTCCGCCCGTCCCATTCGTTCGGCCCGCGGACGGTGACAGGCGTCTCTCGCGACCGCGTCCCGGGGACGCGCCCGCTCCCATGACCTCCTTCCGTGAGGTCAGGTGGTCTGGCGGAAGGTGTCCAGGAAGACCTTGCGGTTCTTGGCCTGGTCGTCCCAGGTCAGCTCCGGCATGTCAAAGGTGATCTTGTACGCGGTGTCGTCGTCGATCGTGACGTACCTGGTCAGGGCGTGCATCGGGACACCGTTGGGCAACGTGTAGGTGTACTCCCAGTCGGCCGCCTTCCAGGTGCGAAACTGGGCCGCCTGCAACTGCACCTGGATGTAGCCCTCCCGGCCGCCGTCCGCCTCCTCCCTGCCCAGCTCGGACAGGCCGCCGTCGGGCTGCGCGGTCGCCTGCTCCACCAGGATCCGCAGGCCCGAATCCTTGGGCCCGGTGAACGTGGCCTCGCCGCCGGACGTCGTCAGCTTCCAGCCCTCGGGGACCGCCGCCGAGAAGCCCGGCGGGGTCTGCTCGGTGTAGCCGTCGGGCACCGCTGTCTTCTGGAGCGGCTGGGCCGACGCGGTCTCGCTGGTGGCGAGCGGGGGGCTCACGACGGGCTCCGGCGAGCCGCTGGAACCGATGAGCGCGATGGCCACCGCCACCGTGCCCACGGCCGCGACGGAGGCGAGGATCAGACGGGCGGTCGGCCGTCCGTCCCGCACCCAGGCGCTGTCCTCGTCATCACCGGGCCTGCGCCTGCTTCTGTTCCTGGTCAGCTGGTCGGGTGCGCTGGGCAGGGCGGCCAGGCGGCTGCGCGGGACGTCGCGTGACAGGTCGCGCGAGTGGTCGCGGAGGTCGTCGTCCGTGGCCAGCGGCCAGGGAACGGCCCGGCTGTCGGTGGTCAGCGGCAGGATCGGCTGCGGCCCGCTCTGTCCCGGCGGGTCGCCACGGCCGGGGGTTCGCACCGGGTGCGGGCCCGAGGGGCCGCCGAGCTCGTCGGGCGCCAGGACCGAGTACGGGCCGGACGGCCCACCGAAGGGAGGCGGGACAGGGGCGTTCGAGGTCGATGGCCCGCCGAAGGGGGGAGGGGCGGGGGCGTGTGGGCCGGACGGTCCGCCGAACGGGGGCGGGGCCGGGTCGTGCGGGTTCGCCGGCCCGCCGAAGGGGGGACGGGCGCCGGGCGCGGGCTCCGGGGACCGCTGCGGGCCGGAGGGCGGTTCGGGCCGGCGCAGCGGCCCCGAGGGACTGGTGAACGCGTCGAACCCGTCCGCCCTCGGCGGGAACTGGCCGCCCGATGGGCTCGACATCGCGTCGTACCCGTCGGGGGGGCCGCTCCCCGGGTCGTACGGCACGCGTACCGGACCGGACGGCGTCTCCACGATCCGCGAGGGCATCGGCCCGGACGGCGGGTCGAACGGCGGCAGCAGCGCCATCGGCGTCGAGTCGGCCTGCGTGGGCAGCGACGGCTGCGTCTCGGGCGTGCGCGGCCGGACCGACCCGTGCGCGTGCAGCACCCGTTCGAGCGCCTCGCTCACCTGGTCGGCGGTGAGCCGTTCGGCCGGGTTCTTGCGCAGCAGCCGCTCGATGATCGGCAGCAGCGCGCCGGCTCGCTGCGGCCTGATCGGGTCCTGCGTGAGCACCGCGCCCAGCACGGCGATCGCGTCCGGCCCCTCGTACGGCGGGCGTCCCTCCACGGCCGTGTACAACGTCGCGCCGAACGACCACAGATCGGCCGCCTGCGTGATCGGCTGGCCGGACAGCCGCTCCGGCGGAACGTACGCGGGCGAGCCCATGAGCAGCCCGGTCTGCGTGATCGTGACGTCGCCCTCGATGGCGGCGATGCCGAAGTCGGTCAGCACCACCCGGTCGGCGGTGAGCAGCACGTTGCCCGGCTTGATGTCACGGTGCAGGATCCCGGCGGCGTGCGCGTGGCGCAGCGCGTCGAGCACCCGGATGCCGATCTCCGCGGCCTGGATCACGGGGAGCGGGCCGCTCTGCCGTACGGCCTGCTCCAGCGACCAGGCCCGGACCAGCTCCATGACGATCCACGGCCGGCCGTCCTCCTCGACCACGTCGTGCACGGTGATGATGCCGGGGTGCGTCAGCCGCGCCGCGGACCTGGCCTCGCGCAGCATGCGGCGGTGGGCGACCTGCTTGCCCGTGGTGTCGAGGCCGTACGGCAGGATCAGCTCCTTCACCGCCACGGCCCGGTCGAGCAGCACGTCGTGCGCGTGCCACACCATGCCCATGCCGCCCCGGCCGACCGGTGACATCAGCCGGTAGCGCCTGCCGATCAGGCGGCCCTGGCTCTGCGACGCGTTCCCCTCCGCGCCCGGCCCGCTGAGCACGCGGTCGGCTGCCATCTCCGCCCCCATCTCCAGCATCGTCCGTCACATGCGCCGCGCCAACTTGCAGATTATGCGGTTCGCCACGATATAGGCAGTTCATTGAAGAACGGAAGCGGGAACCCTGCCTGACAAAGGGCATTACATAGCGAAATGTCGATCAGCAAAAGTGATCATTAAACGGAATCGGCCAGCGCCGCCAGCGCCCTGGTGAACGCCTCGGCGGGCGGATTCACCAGGCCCGCGCCGACCTGCCCGGTGCCCGCCACGCGCCCCGCGATGCCGGTGTTCACCACGGGTAGCAGGCCCGTCCTGGCCACCAGGGTGACGTCGATGCCGACCGGTGTGCCGCGAAAGCCGAGCCCCGGGATCTGGTAAACGGGATGTTCGGCCAAAGTGATCTCGTACATCGACCGGGTGGCCGCGATGGCGTCCGACACCTCGCCGCCCACGAACCGCACGATGGCCGGGGCCGCCGCCATCGCAAAACCCCCCAGACCCGACGTTTCGGTGATAGTGGAATCGCCTATGTCTGGATTGGCATCGGCTGGGCCGTATGCACCGAGATAGAGCCCGTCCGGCACACCCGCCGGCCCGGTGAACCACCGGTCACCCAGCCCCGAGACCTGCACGCCGAAGTCGGTGCCGTTGCGCGCCATGGCGACCACCAGCGAGGAGCCCGGCACGTCCCGGGCCGCGTCGGTGCTCACCTTGCCCGCGGCCATGCCGGCGTTGAGGAAGAAGTGGTCGTTGCCGTTGACGAAGCGCAGCACCTCGGCGGCGCGCTCCGGAGCCGCGTCCACCACGGCCGGGGCCAGCTCCCGCAGCAGCAGGGAGGTGGCGGCCCGGTTGCGGTTGTGCAGCTCGTCGCCCATCTGGAGCGCCTGGGCGATCAGGGCGCGCAGGTCGATCGGGCCGATCAGCGCGATCGCCGCCGACAGCACCGGGCCGAGCACCCGGTCCATCCAGCGCAACCGGTCGAGGACCTCGGGGCCGTACGCGCCATAGCGCAGCACCTTGCCCAGGCCCTCGTTGAGCGAGCAATAGGCGAGACCGCCGTGCTCGGCGTCCCGCACCTCGAACATCCACATCGACGGGCTGACCACCCCCGCCATCGGGCCCACGGTCCGGCGCCCGTGGCACGGCTCCAGCCGTACGCCGCCGGACTCCAGCAGCGAGCGGGCACCGTCCTCGTCGTGCGCGTACCCCTCCAGCAACGTCGCGCCGATCAGCGCGCCGCGCATCGGCCCCGACGCGCGCTCCCAGTCGACGGGCGGACCGGCGTGCAGGAACGTCCGCCCGTCCAGATCCAGCACCTCCGACGCCCGCCGGACGCCCACCAGGTGCGGCCGGGCGGAGGTCAGCCGGGCGACCGCGCGCTCGTTGGCGGCCGTCCGGCGGGGATCGGCCAGCACCCTGGCCAGGGCGTCCGCGGTGCCCGGCAGAGGCGGACGCCACTCCACGGGCGTCGTGGCGACGGCCTGGGCCTCCAGCGCCTCCTGGAGCAGGCCGGCGCCGACCGTGATCACGTGCGGTGGGCCGGAGAGAAGCGTCAAGTCAGGTCCCTGGCGTGGCGGGCGGCATGGGCGTTGGAGGTGAAGACGGAGGCTCCGGCCTCGCGGAGCGCGGCGGCCTGGCGGTGCAGGTCCTGGGGGTCGCCCTCGGTGCCGACCAGCGCGACGACCACGGTCGCCGGGCAGCGGGCGATCGCGTGGGCGAACGAGGCGGCCGGGTCGGGGTCGGCGGCGTGGCCGAGCACGACGTCCATCAGCACCACGTCGCCGGGCGCGGCCTTCGCCAGCGCCTCCAGCCGCAGCGCCGGGTCGATCATCGGATGGGCGCGGCCCAGCGTGTAGGCGTCGTCGCCGTAGTCGACGAACTCTCCCCGCCCCACGATCAGCCGCGCCTCCGCGCACAGCGTGCCGCCCGAGTAGACGCCCCGCACCGTGCCGGTCACCGCCTTGCCGGACCATCCGGGCCAGGCCGGCCACTCGGGCACGGACCGGCCGAGCGCCCGCAGCGCCTGCTCCGCGGCCTCGGTCAGATCACCCTCGCCCAGCAGCGCGGACACGACCGGAGTGCGCAGGCTCGCCACGACCTCGCGTACGGCCCGCGCCGCCTCGGGGGCGGGCGGCTTGGAGACGAGGACGATCAGCTCGGTGGCCGGGTCGTCGTCGAGCATGCGCAGCGCCCGCACCGTGGACAGGCCGCCCACCTCGGCCGACAGGTCTCTGCCGCCCACGCCGAGCACGTGGCTGACGCCCGTTCCGGCCAGGTCCAGCAGCGACGTCACCTGCTGGGCGCCGGTGCCGGACGCGGCGACCAGCCCCACCGGACCGGGCCTGAGCACGTTCGCGAAGCCGAGGCCCACGCCGGCGATCACCGCCGTGCCGCAGTCGGGCCCCATGACCAGCACGTCCCGCTCCTCGGCCAGCCGTTTGAGCAGCACCTCCCGCTCCACGGAGACGCCGTCGCTGAAGACCATCACCGGCAGACCGGACTGGACGGCGTCCAGCGCCTCGGCGAACGCGTGCTCGCCCGGCACCGAGACCAGCACCACGTCCGCCGGGCGGCGGGCGGCCGACCGGGTGGTGAGCGGCGGCTGCTCCGCCGCCGCCTGGGTCCGGGAGCTCGACAGGGCCGCCAGCTGACGGTCCAGCTCGCGGGTGGCGGTTTCCACGTCGTGGCCGCGGATCGCCACCAGCAGATCGGCCGGTCCCGCCGCCGGCAGGTCGAAGCGCAGGTCGCGGGCCAGAGCGAGGTTCAGCTCCGTCGCCATGGCGACGATCGCCACCTCCGTGCCGGGCAGCTCGGTCAGCGCTTTGCTCACCCGCATGAGAGCGACCGAGTCGTGATAAATCCCGGTACGCACCATCACCACATCGCCCATGACCACATCACCCGTGCCGCCGCTCACGCGGGACCGCCCAGGGCGAGGACGCTGGACAGGCCGATCGCGATGCCCTGCGCCAGGTCGGAGCCGGAGGTGTGCCCGAGGCGGTGCAGCCGCCGCACCGCGGGCTCCAGAGCCTGCCGCCCGGCGAGCCCGCGCAGCACCGCGATCACCTCGGGGCTCGCCTCGCCCCGGGCCGCGCAGTGCAGGAGCGTCGCCGAGATGGGTGTCGTACGGGTACGGGCGTCGTAGGTCACGGTCGCCGCCAGCCAGTCGGCCAGCCACACCGCGCGCTCGGTGCCGGTGCCCGCGCCCAGGTGCCGCAGCGTCACCAGCAGCCCGGCGAGCACGTCGTCACCGCTCGGCGTGAGCCCCGGCCCCAGGCCCACGAGCTGTTCGGCCGCCGTCATCACGCCCAGCAGCCAGCCGCGGGCGCAACTGCCGGCCAGCAGGTCGACGGCGTCGTTGCCGGCCAGCCCCGGACTGCCCACGGTCAGGTGGGGAGCGGCCTGTTCCAGGCGCAGCGGATCGACCGGGCCGAGTGGCGGCGCGGGATCCCACCAGCGGTGCGCCCGCAGGCTCAGCCGTCCCAGCTGGACACAGCCGTCGCCCACCCACCCCTCGTCACCGACCGTGACGTGCGGCAGACCGGCGGCCAGCAGCACCGAGTTGGGCAGCCGGGTCGCCGCGCCCGTGATCAGGGCGATCACCGACGGCTCCACGTCCGACCTGACCTCGAGATACACGCCCGTGGAGAACGCGGCCAGGACCCGGGCCGGTGAGCGCGGCGCCTCCAGCACCGGCCGCACCGCCGAGCTCGCGGCCCCGGTCACGTGGGTACGCGGCCGCCTCGCATGAGTACCGACGGTCACCGGACCTCCTTACCGACCTTGGACCTGACCGTAGAACGGCCTCCCAACCCTCCGTACGGAGAAATTTGCCAACAGTGCGCGGGAAGGTTGGCTCTTCCTGACAGACCGGCTAAGGGGCCACAATCTCCACATGGAACCCCCCGTCCGCCTCGCCAGCACCGGAACGATCATCCACGGCGTGTCCGTCGGGGAGGTGCTCGGCGTCTCGACCCTGGCCGAGGCCCGGCTGATCGCGGGGGAGAGCGGGCTGGGCCGCATCGTGCAGCGTCTCAACGTCATGGAGGTGCCCGACGTCCTGGCCTGGGTCAAACCGCACGAGCTGCTGCTCACCACCGGCTACCCGCTGCGCAACACCCCCCAGTCGCTCGGGCGGCTCGTCGCCGACCTCGACGAGCGCGGCCTCGCGGCGCTGGCCATCAAACTCGGCCGCTACGTGGACGAGCTGCCCGCCGAGATGGTGGAGCAGGCCGACCGGCTCGGCTTCCCGCTGATCCTGCTGCCGAACGACGTCGGCTTCGACGACATCCTCAACCAGGTGCTGACCGACATCCTCAACCGGCAGGCCGCGGTGCTCGCCCGTGCCGAGGAGGCGCACCGGGCGCTGGTCCAGGTCGTGCTCGCGGGTGGCGGCCTGAACGAGGTGACCGAAGGGGTGGCCGGGCTGCTCGACGTGGCCGTCGCGGCGGTGGACGGCGGCGGCCGGGTGCTGGCCACCGCCGGGCCCCCCGACCACGTGGCGGCGTTACGCGAGTCGATCGGCCGCGAGGGCCCGGCGGTGGGCGCGGTCCGCGTGGCCGCGGGCGGCCGGGGGCGCGAACTCGCCTCGGTGCCGGTCGTGGCGGGCGGGCACCACCACGGCCGCATCGTCGCCTACAGCCCGGCGGGCGCCATCCGTGACAGCGACATCGGCATCCTCGAACGCGCCGCCACCGTCGCCGCCCTGGTCGTCACCCGGCAGGAGGCGGTCAACGCGGTCGAGAGCAAGTATCGCGCCGACTTCCTGCGCGACGTCCTCACCGGCCGCGCCGGCAGCCCCGAACGGGTCATCGCCCGGGCCCGGGCCTTCGGCTGGGACCTGGATCGACCGGTGACCGTGCTCGTCGCCGAGCTCGACCCCGACGGCGACGAGCGCAGCGCCCAGGACCGGCTCGTCGCCTGCTGGACCGCGGCGATGCGCCGGCACGACCCCCGCGGCGCGGTGGCCGGCTTCTCCCACGAGGTCGTCGCGGTCGTGGACGCCGAGGTCGACGCGGCCAGGGTGGCCAAGGACGCCGCCTCCGCCTTCGCCGACACGCCGCCCGCCACGTTCTCGACCGGCACCTCCCGGCCGTCGCCCGGCGGGGGAACCCTCCCCGAGGCGTACGCGCAGGCCCTCAAGGCCGCCCGGGTCGGCCGGCAGCTGCACGGCGCCGGCGCGGTCGCCCACTTCGACCAGCTCGGCGTCTACCGGCTGCTGTCGCTGGTGAACGACACCGACGAGCTGCACGCCTTCGTCCGCGAGACGATGGGCCCGCTCGCCACCGACGACGACGCCGAGAACGCCGACCTGCGACGCACCCTGCAGGTCCTCCTGGAGACCAACCTGAACGTGGCCGAGACCGCCCGGCGGCTGCACTTCCACTACAACACGCTGCGCTATCGCATCGGCAAGCTGGAACGCATGCTCGGCAACTTCACCGACGACCCCCACCTGCGGCTCAACCTGACCCTGGCGCTGCACGTGCTGCGGATGCGGGGCATCTAGGCTTGGCCCTCGTGGACTTCGAACTGCGCTCCGACTACATCCCGCTGTGCGACCTGCTGAAATACTGCGGCATCACCGAGACCGGCGGCATGGCCAAGCATCTGATCGCCGAGGGCATGGTGCTCGTGGACGGCGAGGTGGAGCTGCGCAAGACCTGCAAGATCCGCTCCGGCCAGCTCGTCTCGGGCGACGGCTTCGCCATCCGGGTGCGGTGACCTTCACGGAAAGTGGCGATGATGTTACTCGCCGTTGACCATGCTCGAACATGCGAGCGAAAAGAAACGGCCCCCGAAATCGGGGGCCGTAGAGCCCGGGAACGTAGCCCCAGGCGTTGATGACTCCATGTTAGGGGACTATCGCCTTGGGTGACAAGCCGAACGGAGAGATGGCGCGCGTCGGGGTCTATGTCGACGGCTTCAACCTCTATTACGGGCTCAGGCTGCTGAGCCGACGCCGCGATCTCTGGCTCGATTTGGGCGAGTTGGCGCGCAACCTGCTGCGCAGCGGGCAGAGTCTGGAACATGTCACCTATTTCACCGCGCTGGTCCGGGCGGATCCTCTCGCCGTGGCCCGCCAGCGGGCCTACCTGGCCGCGTTGCGATGCCATGGCACCGAGGTGGTGCTGGGGAGGTTCCAGGAGCAGGTGAAGCGGTGCCGGACGTGCGGCGCCACCTGGCGGTCCTATGAGGAGAAGAAGACGGACGTGGCGATCGCGAGCGCCGTGGTCGCCGACGTCGCCCTCGGGCGGGTCGACGTCGTGATGCTCATCTCGGCCGACTCCGACCTCTGCGGGGCCGTCGAGAGAGTGAGGGAGATCGACGCGCGGCGTGGCGCCAAGACGAGGGTCGTCTCGGTCTTCCCTCCGGGCAAGAGCGCCGACGGTCTGCGCAAGTGCAGCGACGCGTGGTTTCCCCTGGGCGCGGCCGTCGTACGGCGGTCGCAGTTGCCGGAGGTGGTGGCGGGGCGGGACGGGGCGCGCTATCACCGGCCGCCGCACTGGAACTGAGACGGGCACCCATTTTCGGCCCGGCAGGACGGCCGGAGCCGTCTCACCGGCTCGCATGGGCGGAGTGAGTGACGGGAACGCTGGTCAGGAAAGCGAATTTGGCAGATCATGCCCGTGTGGAAGTGGGGAAACGGGCCTAATCTGCCCGCAATGGTTTAGTACCGCCGCGGAGGAGCCTGCGGGGCGGCCACCTGTCCGACGGCCCGGCTGATGAGGGGCTTTCATGGTTTTCGGCTGGACCAAACACGGTGACGGCAAACATCTGGCTCCCGGTGAGGTGGTCAGACCGGACGAGCGGCTGAGCTGGCCGCGCATGATCGGGTTCGGGGCGCAGCACGTGGTCGCGATGTTCGGCGCCACGTTCGTGTTCCCGCTGGTGATGGGGCTCAACCCGAACACCGCGATCATGATGTCCGGGGTCGCGACGATCCTGTTCCTGCTCATCGTCAAGGGCAAGGTGCCCAGCTACCTGGGCACGAGCGCGTCGTTCGTCGGCGGGGTGCTGGCGATCAGGGCGCTGTTCGGCGGTGACACCGAGGGGGCCAGCGCCATCGTGACCGGCGCGATCCTGGTCGCCGGATTCGTGCTGGCGCTGGCCGGCCTGGCCGTGCACTTCCTCGGCGTCGGCATCATCCACAAGATCTTCCCGCCGGTGGTCACCGGAGCGGTGGTCATGCTGATCGGGTTCGGCCTGGCGTACGTGGTGGCCGACTTCTACTGGCCGCAGGACCAGTGGCTGGCACTGATCACGATGCTGATCACGTTCGTGCTGGTGGTGGCGTTCAAGGGGTTCATCGGCCGGATCGGCATCCTGATCGGGCTGATCGCCGGCTTCCTCCTCTCGTGGGTCGCCGACCAGCTGTTCGGCATGGTGCCGGCCTACGTCGACGGCGCGCTCACCATCGCGCCGCACTGGCGGGTGGACTTCTCGAAGATCGAGTCGGCCCCCCTGTTCGGCTGGCCCGACCTGCACGCGCCCGACTTCAGGTTCTCGGCCGTGCTGCTCGTGCTGCCCGCCGTCATCGTGCTGATCGCGGAGAACATCGGGCACGTCAAGGCCGTCGGCGAGATGACCGGCACCGACGTCGACCCCTACATGGGCCGGGCCATCGCCGCCGACGGCGCGGCCACCGTGCTCGCCAGCGCGGTCGGCGGCTCGCCCACCACCACCTACGCCGAGAACATCGGCGTCATGGCGGCCACCAGGGTCTACTCCACGGCCGCCTACTACATCGCCGGCGTCATCGCGATCGTGTTCGGCTTCAGCCCGAAGTTCGGCGAGCTGGTCTCCGCCACGCCCGACGGCGTGCTGGGCGGCGTCACGGTCATCCTGTACGGCATGATCGGGCTTCTCGGCGCCAAGATCTGGGTCGAGAACAGAGTGGACTTCGCCGATCCGGTCAACATGGTGCCGATCGGCGCGGGCATCATCCTGGCGATCGGACCGGTGAAGCAGATGATCAGCGGTGACTTCAGGCTGGAGGGCATCGCGCTCGGCACCATCGTGGTGGTGGGCGGCTACCACCTGCTGCGTGTCATCGCGGGCAGGCGGCCGGTGCCGGTGGGGAGCGACGCAGGGTGAAGCCGCCGCCGTTCGAGTACCACGCTCCACGCGACCTCGGCGAGGCGCTGCGCATCCTCGCCGGGGTGCGCGGCAAGGTGCTCGCCGGCGGCCAGAGTCTGATCCCGCTGCTCAACATGCGGTTGATGGCGCCGGAGCACCTGATCGACATCAACCGGATCGAGTCGCTGGCCACGATCGAGGCGACCCCGAGGGGCGTCACGGTGGGCGCGCTGGCCCGGCACAGCGAGGTGGAGCACTCCGGCGCCCACCCGCTGCTCGGCCAGGCGCTCCGGCTCGTCGCGCACCCCGTGATCCGCAACCGCGGCACGGTGGTGGGCAGCCTCGTGCACGCCGACCCGGCCGCCGAGCTGCCCGCCGTGCTGGCCGTGCTCAACGGTTCGGTACGGCTCGCGCGCGACGGCGCGGCGGCCGGCGACGCGCCAATCGTGCGCGACGTGGGCGCCGCCGAGTTCTTCACCGGCCCCCTGGAGTCGGCGGTGCGGCCGGACGAGCTGGCCGTGTCGGCGTTCTTCCCGGCGTTGCCCGCGCGGACGGGCACCGCGTTCCGGGAGGTGGCCAGGAGACACGGCGACTACGCGCTGGCCGGGGTGTGCGCCGTGGTCACGCTGGACGACGACCTGCGCGTCGGCTCGGCCCGGGTGGCCTGCGTCGGCGTCGGCCCGGTGCCGATCACGGTGGACGTGACGTCCGAGTGCGACGGCCGCCCGGCCGCCACGGTCGACTGGGCGGCGGTCACGCGGGCGGTGCGGGAGGCCACCGAGCCGGAGGGCGACATCCACGCCACGGCCGCGTACCGCCTGCGGTTGGTGGGCGTGCTGGCCGGGCAGGCGCTGAGTGAGGCGGCCCGCGAGGCCGCCGCGGACTGAGGGAGGGCAGTGGAGCACGAGATCACGCTGGTCGTCAACGGCGACGCGCGGCGGGTGCGGGTCCCCGGGCGGCGGCTGCTGTCCGACTGCCTGCGCCACGACCTGGGCCTGACCGGCACCCACGTTGGCTGCGAGCATGGGGTGTGCGGGTGCTGCACGGTCCTGCTGGACGGCCTGCCGGTGCGATCATGCCTGACCTTCGCGGTGACGGTCGACGGGCACGAGATCACCACCGTGGAGGGGCTGGCCGGACCCGACGGGCTCTCACCGGTGCAGCGGGCGTTCGCCGAGTGTCACGGGCTGCAGTGCGGATTCTGCACCCCCGGCTTCCTGTGCACGGTGACGGCGCTGCTGCGGGACAACCCCGCGCCGACCGACGACGAGGTGCGCGAGGGCATCTCAGGCAACCTGTGCCGCTGCACCGGCTATCAGAACATCACCAAGGCCGTCCACCGCGCCGCCGAGCTGCTGGCCGAGGAGACGTGATCCATTGACGACCAGGCTGTTCGGCGAGCCGGTGCAGCGCAGGGAGGACCCTCGGCTGCTCACCGGCCAGGGCCGCTACCTCGACGACCTGGGCGCGGACGCGCTGGCCGTGGCGTTCGTGCGGTCGCCGCACGCCCACGCCCGCGTCCGCGACATCGACGTGACCGCCGCCCTCGACGTCGAGGGGCTGATCGCCGTCTACACCTGGGAGGACCTGCCTGAGCGGGTCGGACGCCCGCTGCCGCTGCTCATCCCGCACCCCGCGCTCACCCACGGCCGCACCGCCTACCCGCTAGCCAGGGAGATCGTCCGGCACGTCGGGGAGCCGGTCGTCATGGTCGTGGCCACCGACCGGTACCTGGCCGAGGACGCCTGCGCGCTGATCGAGGTCGACTACGAGCCGCTCAAGCCGGTCGTCGGCCTGGAGGAGGCGGCACACGGCGCGCGACTGGTGCACGAGGACGTGCCGGGCAACGTGGGCGCCCACCTGGTGCAGGAGGTCACCTCGGCCGCCGGCCTGAGCGCTGCCGAGGCCGTCGAGGCCGCGCCGCACCGGCTGTCGTTCCGGCTCGACATCGAGCGCAGCGCGAGCATGCCGCTGGAGGGCCGCGGCGTGCTGGCCCGCTGGGACGGCTCCGACCTGCGGGTCTACTCCAGCACCCAGACCTCCACCAGCGTCCGCATGGCGATCGCCGCCGCGCTCGGCCTGCCGCTGCCGCACGTCGAGGTGATCGCCCCCGACGTGGGCGGCGGCTTCGGCGTCAAGATCGTGCACCCGTGGCCGGAGGAGATCCTGGTGCCGTGGGCGGCGATGCTGCTCGGCCGCGAGGTCAAGTGGACCGAGGACCGCCGCGAGCACTTCGTCTCCTCGGCGCACGAACGCGGCCAGGTGCAGCACGTCACCGTGGGCTTCGACGACGAGGGCCGGGTCCTCGGCCTGGACGTGTCGATCCTGCACGACCACGGCGCCTACACGCCGTACGGGATCATCGTGCCGATCATCACCTCCACGCAGCTCCTCGGCCCCTACCGGATCGGCGCCTACCGGGTCGAGTTCAGCGCCATCTACACCAACACCGTGCAGGTCACCCCCTACCGGGGCGCGGGCCGGCCGCAGGGGGTGTTCTGCATGGAGCGGACGATGGACAAGATCGCCCGCTATCTGGGCAGGGACCGCACCGAGGTGCGTGCGGTCAACTTCATCGGCCCCGACGAATTCCCGTACGACCAGAAGATGACCTTCCAGGACGGCCGGCCGCTCATCTACGACAGCGGCGACTACCCCGAGATGCTCCGCATGCTCAAGGAGCTGATCGGCTGGGACGACTTCCGGCGGGCTCCCGGCCGGGGCATCGGCATCGGGTGCTACGTCGAGGGCACCGGCGTCGGCCCCTACGAGGGCGGGCACGTGCAGGTCACCTCCGACGGCCGGGTGCACGTCTCGACCGGGCTCACCTCGCAGGGGCAGGGCCACGAGACGGTGTTCGCCCAGATCGCGGCCACCGAGCTGGGCGTGCCCATCGAGCGGGTCTCGGTGGTCACCGGCGACACGCGCAGGTTCGGCTACGCGGTCGGCACGTTCGCCTCCCGGGCGGCCGTGATGAGCGGCAACGCGATCGCGCTGGCCTGCCGCAAGGTCCGCGCGAAGGCGCTGCGCATCGCCGCCGACGCGCTGGAGGCCGACCCCGCCGACCTGGAGATCGCCGACGGCCTGGTGCGGGTGCTGGGGGCGCCGTCGGCGTCGATCCCGCTGTCCACGGTCGCGGTGCTGGCCAACCCGCTGCGCTACGCGTTCGACGACGAGGCGGCCCGCGCCACCCAGTTCGCCGGCGCCGCCTCGCCGGACCGGCCGCCGGTCGCCGAGGGCGACGAGCCGGGCCTGGAGGGGCGCGACTACTACTCGCCGATCAGGTCCACGTTCGCCTCCGGCATGCACGCCGCCATCGTCGAGACCGACCCGGACACCGCCGAGATCAGGGTGGTCCGCTACGCGGTGGTGCACGACTGCGGGCGGCTGATCAACCCCATGATCGTCGAAGGGCAGATCCACGGCGGGGTGGCGCAGGGCATCGGCGGCGCGTTGTACGAGCGGATGGTCTACGACGGGCACGGCCAGTTGCTCAACGCCTCATTCATGGACTTCCTCATGCCGTACGCCACGGAGGTCCCGCACGTCGAGACGGCCCACCTGGAGACGCCGTCGCCGCTGAACCCGCTGGGCATCAAGGGCGCCGGCGAGGCGGGCGTGATCCCGGTCTCCGCGGTGATCGCCTCGGCCATCGAGGACGCCGAGGGCATCGAGATCGACCGCATGCCGATCTCACCGTCGGAGCTGTTCGAACTCCGCCAGTGATCATGGCAGGATCGCCGCATGACGGAGCGGTCCACGGCGGTGCGCCAGATACGGTCCGGCGGTGAGGTGACGGAGCTGCGGGCGCCGAGCGCGGGCCTGACCGCGGTCCCCGGCACCCCGGCCGAGCTCGCCCGGGTGCGGCTGATCGACCTGGCCTGGAACGAGCTGACCGAGCTGCCTCCGTGGATCGGCGGCCTGCGGTCGCTGACCGAGCTGAGGCTCGACGGCAACCGCCTGCGCGCCCTGCCCGGCCTCACGGGCCTGACCGCGCTGCGCGAGCTGCACCTCGACGGAAACCTGCTCACGACCGTCCCGGCCTGCCCGCCGCACCTCGAAGCACTCTTCCTGTACGGCAACGCGATCGAGACACTGTCCGGCCACCTCCCCGCCGGGCTCCGGCACCTGTCGGCCGGCGGCAACCGGCTGACCGAGGTGCCGGGGGCGCTGTGGAAGGCGGCCCGGCTGGAGTCGCTCAACCTGGCCGAGAACGAGCTCACCGAGGTGTCCCCGGCGCTCGGCGGCCTGAGCGGCCTGCGGATGCTCGACCTGGGACACAACCGGCTCACCTCGATCCCGCCCGAGCTGGGTGACCTGCGCCTCACCGGCTACCTCTACCTGAGCGACAACGGCCTCACCGAGGTGCCCGCCGCGATCGGGCGGCTCGACCGGCTGGCCTACCTCAACCTCACCGACAACCGGCTGACGAGCCTGCCCGAGGCCCTGGGCGAGATGGCGTCACTGGTGGAGCTGCGGCTCTACGGCAACCGGCTGGAGTCGCTGCCCGACGCGATCGGCCGTCTCGGCCGGCTGCGCGAGCTGCACCTGAGGGGCAACCTGCTGACCGCGCTGCCCGCCTCGGTCACCCGGCTCGGTGAGCTGCGCCATCTCGACCTGCGCGGCAACCGGCTCGGCTCGCTGCCCGCCGGGCTGGCGGCGCTGACCCGGCTCACCCATCTCGACCTGCGCGCCAACCGGCTCAGGACGCTGCCGGAGGACCTGGCCGGGCTGCCGGCGCTGGAGAAGCTGGACCTGCGCTGGAACAAGCTCGACGACGATCAGGACGTTGTGCGTCGTCTCCGGGAACGCGGCTGTGTCGTCCTCACCTGAATCGGCCTGACCTGAACACGGGTCCGGGCTGAACTCGGTTCTCAGGTGAACCCGGGCCGCGAGGGCTGCGTATCTCGGCACATGACGACATTTCCACGTCTGGCCGCCTCTGCGCTGCTGCTGGTCGGACTCGTAGCCGCCTGCGCGCCCGATGGCGGCGGCGACGGCGGCGGTTACGCCGCGGCCGGCGAGCAACAGGCGGGGCAGCCCTCAGACGCGCCCAAGGAGAAACTCTCCGTCGAGCAGCTCTCCGCCAAGGTCGGCTGCAAGCCGCGGATGCAGGTCGACGCCGAGGACATCCGCACCGGCTACTGCAAGACCGAGGACGGCGAGTTCTTCGTCACCACGTTCGCCAGCCAGGCGGGCAAGGACGCCTGGATGGACATCGCGCCGGAGTACAACCCGCACCTGGTCGGCAACCTGTGGACCGTGCTGTCCAGCCGCAAGGTGCTGGACGCGCTCAAGGAGCGGCTCGGCGGCGACCTTCACCTCAAGGACCACCGGACCAAGAAGATGGAGACCATCGGCTGAGATCGCCCGACCGTCGGCGGACTCAGTAGCCACCCGGGCGGACGATCACCAGAACGACGACGGCGGCCCACAGCAGGTTGTGGATCCCGGAGAGCCGGTCTGGCTCGAGCTCCGGCCGGTCGGCCGCCAGGGGCCGCCTGGCGATCCGCGCGCCGGGCGGGGACGCTACCTCGGCGCCACCGCCACCTGAACCCGCTTTCTGAACACCCAGTACGTCCACCCCTGGTAGACGAGGACGAACGGCAGCGCGATCAGCCCGATCCAGCTCAGCATGGTCAGCGTGTACGGGCCGGAGGCCGCCTCGGCCAGCGTGAGGCCGGGCAGCGGCGCCCCGCGGAGGTCGGCGAAGACCGACACCGAGGTCAGCACGATGGCCGCCGCCGTCGCGGTGAACGCCCAGCCCTCCCGGCGCCGCCAGATGAGGGCGGCCGCCGCGGCCAGCGCGCCCATGGCGACCAGGGCGGGCAGCGAGTCGAGGCTCGACAGGGCCACGGCCGCCAGCGGCAGCACGACCGCGCTCGCAGCCAGGGCGACCAGCCGGGAGCGCCGGCGTACCCCGCCGTCGGTCTTGAGGGCGAGGAAGACGGCGCCGTGCAGCACGCACAGGCCCAGCGTGAACACCCCGCCCACCAGGGCCGCGACCGCGCTGCCGAACAGCAGGTTGGCGAAGACCGCGCCCCACAGGAAGGCCGGCAGCGCGCTGCCGATCACGATGCCGAGGTCGCACCAGGCCGGGTAGGAGACCTTGCCGCGCCACTCCAGCCCGACGCCGCGCACGATCAGGCCGACCAGGATCAGCACCACCGGCAGGTAGAAGGCGCTGAACAGGCCGGAGTACCAGGCGGGGAAGGCCGCGAACATGGCGCCCACGGCGGTGATCAGCCACACCTCGTTGCCGTCCCAGACCGGGCCGATCGTCTGCAGGCCCTGGCGGTGCTCGCCGTCGTCCGCGCTCACGAACGGCGACAGCAGCCCGACGCCGAAGTCGAATCCCTCCAGCACGAAGTAGCCGGTCCACAGGAAGGCGATGATGACGAACCACAGGTCGATCACGGTCTCCACCTCAGTACATCAGCGACGGTTCGCGCCGCTCGGCCACGGCCGCGCGCTGCGGCTCCTCGGGGCCGTTGCGAACATGCCTGGTCAGGAGTACGGCCTCGGCCACCGCGAGCGTGCCGTACAGGAGCGTGAAGATCGCCAGTGAGATGGCCACCTCGGTCAGGCCGACGCCGGGGGAGACGCTCGCGGCGGTCAGCAGCTCGCCGGCGACCGTCCACGGCTGGCGGCCCACCTCGCTCAGCAGCCAGCCGGCCGTCACCGCCAGCAGCGGCAGCGGCAGGGCGAGCACGAACATCCGCGACAGCCAGCGGGGCATCGGCCGCCGCCGGCGGGTCAGCCACAGGCCCAGGACCGACAGGCCGACCGTGGCCAGCCCGAAGACGATCATCAGCCGGAAGGACCAGAACACCACGGCCTGGTCGGGCCGGTAGTCGCCGGGCCCGAACTCCTTCTCGAACCTCTGCTGCAGGTCCTCGGTGCCCTGCACGGTGGCGCCGGAGTCGCCGGTCGACAGGAAGCTGAGCACGCCGGGGATCTCGATGCCAGGCGCGATCGAGAACGGCGCGCCCGCGGTGTCGTGCCGTAGCCCCTCGGCGGAGGCCAGCTTCATCGGCTGCTGCTCGAACGCGAGCTTGGCCGACAGGTCGCCGGTGCCCGCGACGACGAGCCCCGCGATCGCCGTCATGACCAGCGCGCCCCGGGCGGCGCCGCGCCACATGCCGTCCCTGGTCCGCAGCAGCCAGTAGCCGCACACGGCCAGCACGAACCCGCCCGCCACGATGAACGCCGAGGCCACCACGTGGGGCACCTGGGCGAGCGCGGTGGAGTTGGTGAGCACGGCCCACAGGTCGGTCATCCTGGCCTTGCCGTCGACGACCTCGTAGCCCACGGGATGCTTCATCCACGCATTGGCCGCAAGGATGAAATATGCCGACAAATTGGACCCAATGACCGCGGCCCAGAGGCAGGCCAGATGCACCCTCTTCGGCAGCCGGTCCCATCCGAAGATCCACAGTCCGATGAACGTGGACTCCATGAAGAAGGCCAGCAGCGCCTCCATGGCGAGCGGCGCGCCGAACACGTCACCGACGAACGTGGAGTATTCGCTCCAGTTCATCCCGAACTGGAACTCCTGCACGATGCCCGTCACCACCCCCATGGCGAAGTTGATCAGGAACAGCTTCCCGAAGAACTTGGTCAGCCGGAGGTAGTGCTCCTTGCCGGTCCGGTGCCACGCGGTCTGCAGTCCGGCGACGAAGACGCCGAGCCCGATCGTCAACGGCACGAACAGGAAGTGATAAACGGTGGTCACCCCGAACTGCCACCGCGCGAGATCAAGCGCGTCCATTCCCCCACCCATCCCCCACCCAGCTGCTGAGCTCCACAGGCCGTCGTCAGGTCTACCTATTGTAGTACTACGCCTTGTAGAGCAACGCGATGCGACCTTGGTCACACCCGCATGCGTATCGGTGGTATCGAGCATGTCGCGGGAGGTCACCACGCCGCGTCACCCGGCGGGCTGATTTCCGGCTACCTCCCGCGGCGGACCCTGATCGACCGACTGGCAGGTGTTGCCCTTATCG
The DNA here is from genome assembly GCF_059358955.1 of Nonomuraea sp. CX421. Lineage (NCBI taxonomy): Bacteria > Bacillati > Actinomycetota > Actinomycetes > Streptosporangiales > Streptosporangiaceae > Nonomuraea > Nonomuraea sp. CX421. The sequence continues at coordinate 43,698 of NZ_JCADBK010000013.1, forward strand.
CGGCGGCGGCTCGTCCCTAGAGTGGCGATGTGAAGGTCGCAGGCAGCGCCGTGATCGGCGTCGAGAGAGATCGAGTGTGGGCCGCGCTCCAGGACCCGGCGGTGCTGGTGCGCACCATCCCGGGCTGCGAGCGCCTGGAGGAGAGCGGGCCCGACACGTACCGGATGACGGTCATCGCGGGGGTGGCCTCCGTCAAGGGCCTCTACCAGGGGGAGGTGGCGCTGGCCGAGCCGCTCGCGCCGGAGCGCTTCGTGCTGCGGGCGCGCGGCCAGGGAGCTCCCGGGACGGTCGACGCCACCGTGCTGGTACGGCTCAGCGAGATCGACGGGGGGACCCGGGTCGACTACGACGCCGACGCGGTGATCGGCGGCATGATCGGCGGCGTGGGCCAGCGCATGCTCGGGTCGGTGGCCAAGAGGACGGCGGGGGAGTTCTTCGCCGCCGTCGAGGACCACCTGCGCGCCCCCGCCGCGCCGGAGCCCGCCGGGCTCGCGCTGGAGGGCGCGGTGCCCGACGGGCTCGCGCGAGGCGAGGCGGCCACCGCGCCGGCCCCGGGCACGGCGCCCGCCGTCCAGGAGCGCCCCGGCGTGTACGAGCGGCGAGGCGCACCCGGTGGGTACGAGCGGCAGGCCGGGACCCGGCCGTGGACGATGCTGGCCTCGTTCGGCATGGGCGCGGGTGTCACGCTCGCCGGCGTGGTCGTGGGCTGGCTGCTCGGGCGCGGCCGGGGCCGCTGACCTCCACCGCCTCTCGCGGAAAAGGATCTCCGGGCGTAGCGTTGGTGGTATGCGGCAGGCACACGCTGAAGACGCTCGGACCGAGGCCAGGCGAGTCGTACGCAACCTGCTGGGTGAGGAGCGTCCGTCGGCCGAGGCGTTGATCGCTGACGCGCGCCCGGTGCTCGGTGACGAGCGGACCGAGCGCTGTCTCAGCCTGGCGCTGGGCGCGTCGCTCACCAGGCGGTCGGCCGAGCTGGCGGCCATCGCCGCGCTGGTGGTCGGCACCCGTGAGCTCGGCGCGTCCTGGTGGCAGCGGCCCAGGGACGGCAAGTTGCCCGCGCCCGACGAGGTGCTGGAGACGTCCGTCGCGATCGAGCCGTGGACCGACCTCACCGCGCTGGAGATGCTGGCCGCGTGGACCTCCGACGACGCCGCCGACCAGCTCTGGGGCCGGCCGGTCGCGGAGGTCGACCTCAACTCCTGGCACGCCGAGGACCGCTTCGCGCTGCCGCCGGAGGTCAGGCCCGGTCAGCGGCTCGTCGTGCACTTCGACGCGGGCGGCCGGCTCGACGCGGTCGTCACGCGCCGCTCCGACGACGACCTGGGCTCCAACCTCGACTTCCACTCGCTGCGCTACTCCCGCCCCGCCGAGGCTCAGTGGAGCTGGGGGGTGGCCGCCGGGCTCGGTCCGCACCGGCTGCCGGGCGAGAAGCCCGACCCCTACGCCCGAGAGGTGGACCCGGCCGCGGTCCGCATCCTGCGTGCCTGGGCGATGCGGCACGGCGCCACCTCCGAGCAGCTGGGCGAGGGGTGGCGGACCGTCGGCGACGTGGTGGCCGCGATCGAACGGGTCGACTGGATGTGGCGCAGCGGCGAGTGGTTCGGCTGGTGGCGCGGCGCGTCGGCGCTGGTGGACGACTCGGCCTACCTGCCCTTCCGGCTGGAGGAGCTGGCGGCGGGCTGAGCCCGGCCGGACAGGCCGGCGGCGCCCTGCCCGCCGGCCTGGAGGTGGCGGACCGGCGCCGCCCCGGTCTCAGCCGACGGGGATGTCGGCGAGTGGGGGGAAGTCGGCGATGCGCACCCGGACCGTCGTGGCCTGTTCCGGCACGCCGACCAGCGCCCAGAACTCCTTGGTCTCCTGCGCGAGATGCTTCTCGACGGCGGTGCCGCCGGCCGTGCAGACGCAGTATTGGCGATCCCCCTGGTTGCCGTAGGCCACCACAGGGCCGGACATGGTCTGGGTGGCGGTGTCGACCAGGTCCACGTTCGAGGACGCCCCGAACCTGCCGGACGCCGGCAGGCTCTTGTGCCTCCTGCCCAGCTCGTGGAGCCAGGTCGACTTGATCCCGTTGTTGGTGGTCCGGTAGGTCAGCACGCCGAGTCCGCCGCCGATCGTCCGGACCGGATCCGCCTCGACGGTGAACGGCTGGCCGTCGACCTTGGTCGTGGACGACGAGCCGGGACGGCCGGAACTCAGCGGGACCGGCGTGCCGGTGGAGGCGGTCGCGCCCGAGATCCGGGGCCGGTCGAAGGACACGGTGACCCGCCGGTTCCTGCGCTGCCCGTCCTCGGTGTCGTTGGGGTACAGCGGTTGGCGGGAGCCGTGGCCTTCGGCGGTGAACCGGACGCCCTCCCTGGTCACCAGGGAGGTCAGCTCGGCGCGTACGGTCTCCGCGCGGCGTCTGGACAGGGGGTCGTTGACGGCGTCGTCGCCGGTGGAGTCCGCGTGTCCCTCGATCTTCACGGTGCCCGCGTCGGAGGCGTCGATCGACTTCGCCGTGCGTCGCAGGATCTGCCGGGCCTTGTCCGACAGATCGGCCTTGTTCACCTTGAACAGCACGTCCGAGGAGAGATTGATCCGCACGCGCTTGTCGTCGGTCGTGGTCTCCTGGCTCCGGTCCAGGCTGACCGAGGGGATCTCCATCGGGTACGAGAGTGGCGTGAGCTGATGGCCGGCCGGGTCGGGGATCTCCTGGCCGGGCGGTGGCACGGGCGGCTCGTCACTGATCGGGACGTTGACGATCGGCGGGGCGAACGGCAGGTACACCGTGGTGGAGGAGGCTCCGCCGGCCGGCGCCGGCACGACGGCGTAGAGCGTGCGTGGCTTGCCGTACTCCAGCCCCGGGCCCTCGTAGTCGTTCTCGGCCGTGCACAGGCAGGCGCCCTCGGGAGTGACGGACGGCATCAGGATCCGGCTCTGGGCGGGGTCGATCAGCCCGAGCCCGGAGGCCATGTCGTCCTTGTCCCTGGTCATGTAGTCGTGGACGTCGTGCCAGAGGTACCACTTCCGGCTGTCCGTGGTCTTGCTGAGCCGCACCTGGATCACCACGTGATCGGCGCCGAGCCGGTTGAGCCCCACGAGGTCGACGGCCACGTCCCGGATGCGCGCGTCCTCCGCGGTGGCCTTGACCGACGCGATGGCGGCACGGGTGTCGGTGTGCGGGTCGGTGTACTCGGGGCTCGGCGCGGGTTCGGTTTCCGGAGGCGGCGGATCCTGGGACGCGTCGTTCGAGGGCGGCGTGGCCGCCGCGGACGGGAGGCGTTCGGGGGCGGGCAGCTCCAGGGCGCCGCACCCGGCCAGGAGGGTGACGGCCCCGGCCAGCGACAGCGCGCGGGTCCACCGGGAGCGCTTGACAGAGGTGATTTCTAAGGCATCCATCAGATGGACATCTTGCCTTAGATGCGATCATCGCGACGGTAATGGGGCGAATCCGGAAGCGAGGACGGCGGACGCGGTCAGCCGGCGGTGCCCTCGCCGAGCCGGCCCGAGCGGTGGTGGCGCCGGCAGAGCACCTGGTAGCGCACCGGAGAGGCGTCGGTGTCGCCGATCACCACCCGCTCGCCCGTCCGCACCAGCTCGCCGCCCACGATCCGGCCGTTCAGCAGCCCCGGCCGCCCGCACCAGCACAGCACCTCGACCTGCAGCCGGCACACCTCGTCGGCCAGCTCGAACAGCCGCTGCGACGCCGGGAACATCACCGCCCTGAAGTCCGACGCCAGCCCGAAGGCGTACACGTCGATCCCGTGCTCGTCGACCAGGTCGGCCAGCTGCTCGATCTGCTCGACCGTGTAGAAGCAGGCCTCGTCGCAGATCAGGTAGTCGATCCGGTCGTGACCGGTGACCAACCTCACCAGATCGAGGGAGTCCTCCACCTCGATCGCCTCCAGGCCGAGCCCGATCCTGCTGGTCAGCTGGGGCCCGCCCGACCGGTCGTGCTTGGTGAGCACCAGCCCGCGCCTGCCCTGCCGGCCGTGGTTGTAGTTCATCTGCAGGGCGAGCGTGGACTTCCCGCAGTCCATGGGGCCGAAGTAGAACTTGAGCACGGCATCGCGAGCGCCGGACGGCACTGCTGACAAGGCGGACATCTCGATCACGGAGTGCCACCTTAGCGGTTCGCCCCCCGGGTGACGCGGCCAGCGCGTCCGGTCACGGGCCGCCGCCGCGGTGGGTTGGCGTGTTCCCTGACCTCGTGGGACATTTCTCCCCTGAAGCATCAGGAGGCAGGCGTGGTAACAGACAAGCCCCCCGCGGGGCTCGAAGCACTGATGACGCCCGACGACGTCACGGCGGCGCAGGCCGACGCCGCGCGCTGGCGCTACGGGTTCTACGTGGTGCTGACGGGCATCGTGGCGGTCCTCGTGGCCTTCGGCGCCGCCGTCTTCGCGACCGGCGAGTTCGCGGCGCTGTTCGCCGGAGTGGCCGGAGTGGTGGGAACGATCATGGGGGCCTACTTCGGAGTGCAGGCCGGCCAGTCGGGTAAGGCCAAGGTGGAGGCCGACCTGGCCCGGTCCAACGAACTGGTGGTCCGGCTCGCCGCCTACGTCGGCACGGCGAACGCGCCCCGCGTCATCGAAGAAGTGCTCGGCCGGCGCCGGAGCTGAGGAGCCATGCGTAGCGTCCGTATCGGAGTCGACACCGGGGGCACCTTCACCGACGTGGTGGCGGTGGACGAGCAGACCGGTGAGATCGTCACCACCAAGACCCCCTCCACGCCCGCCAACCCGGCGGACGGGTTCGTCGCGGGCATCGAGAAGCTGGGCGAGCTGGACGTCGGCTCGGTCGTCCACGGCACCACCGTGGCCACCAACCAGCTGCTCGAGGACCGGATCGCCGACCTCGGGTTCATCACCACCGAGGGTTTCGAGTTCATCCTGGAGATCGCCAGGCAGAGCGTGCCCGACGGTTACGGCAACTCCTACTTCTGGGTCAAGCCGCCCAGGATCGTCCCCGTGCACCTGGTGAGGACCGTCGGCGGGCGGCTCGACCACCTGGGCGCCGAGGTGCGGCCGTTCGCCGAGGAGCAGGCCGTCGAGGTGGCCCGCTGGTTCCGGGCCAGGGGCATCACCGCGATCGGCGTGTGCTTCCTGCACTCCTACGCCGATCCCACGCACGAGCGCCGCATGCGCGACGTGCTGGCCCGCGAGCATCCCGAGGCCGTGGTCTCGATCTCCAGCGACGTGCTGCGCGAATACCGCGAGTACGAACGGTCGGTCACCACGCTCGTCGACGCCGCGGTCAAGCCGGCCATGCGCCGCTACCTCGCCAACCTGTCCGGCCGGCTCGGCATCCCGTTCTCGGTGATGAAGTCCAACGGCGGGGTGCTGTCGGCGCGCGAGGTGGTCGACCAGCCGATCACCACCGTGCTGTCAGGCCCCGCCGCGGGCGCCCTGGGCGCGGCGCTCATCGCGTCCACGGCCGGGCATCCGTCGGTGATCACGCTCGACGGCGGCGGCACCTCCACCGACGTCGCCGTGGTGATCGATGGCGAGCCCTCGATCACCACCGAGGGGTCTGTCGGCCGCTACCCGTGCAAGATCCCGATGATCGACATCGTGACCGTCGGCGCGGGCGGCGGCTCGATCGCCTGGATCTCGCCCGAGGGCACGCTGAAGGTGGGGCCCAAGTCGGCGGGCGCCGACCCCGGTCCCCTCTGCTACGGCAGGGGCGGCACCGAGGTGACGGTCACCGACGCGCACGTCTTCCTCGGCCGCATCCCGCCCCACCTGCTCGGCGGGGAGATCCCGCTCGACGCCGGCGCCGCCCGCACCGGCATCGAGGCGCTGGCCGACAAGCTCGGCCTCGGCGCCGAGCGCACCGCGACCGGCATCCTGGAGATCAGCGCGTTCAACCAGAGCAACGCGATCCGCCAGCTCACCGTCAAGCGCGGGCTCGACGTGCGCGACTTCCCGCTGGTGACGTTCGGCGGGTCCGGGCCGCTGCTGGCCTGCCGGCTGATCGACATCCTCGGGCTGCCCGCCGTGGTCGTGCCGCCCGACCCGGGCAACGTCTCCGCGTTCGGCCTGCTCACCGTGGACGTCAAGAACGACTACGTGCGTACGCACGTCACCCGCGACCTGTCCCTGGCCACCGCCGCCCGGATCTACGGAGAGCTGGAGGGCGAGGCCGCCGAGGCGCTCGACCGCGAGGGCTTCGACGACCCGGTCTACGCCCGCAGCGCCGACCTGCGCTACTACGGCCAGGCCTACGAGGTGCGGGTGCCGGCCCCGCCGGGCCCGCTCGACGACGACTGGCGGGAGCGGGTGCTCCAGCACTTCCACGACGCCCACGAGAAGCTGTACGGCTACGCCTACCGCGACGACCCCCGGCACCAGGTCGAGTGGGTCAACCTGCGGGTCTCCGGCATCGGGCCCATCACCCGCCCGGCGATCCGGCGCAGGACGCGGCAGGGGGTGGAGGCGGCGGCGGTGCGCAGGCAGGTGCACTTCGAGGAGCCGTGCGACACCGCGATTCACCAGCGGGCCGCGCTCGACCCCGGCACGGTGATCGAGGGCCCGGCGGTGATCGAGGAGTACGGCTCGACCATCCCCATCCACCCAGGTTTCACCGCGACGGTGGACGAGTACGGCAACGTGGAGGTGCGGCGTGGCTGACCCGATCCTCGTCGAGATCGTCGAAGGCACGCTGGCCTCGGTGGAGAAGGAGGTCGAGACCGCGATCGCGCGCACCGCGCGGTCGCCGATGATCCGCGACGCCCACGACTTCCGGGCCGGCATCCACGACGCCCGGCTGCGCAAGCTGACCGGCCGCTCCTACAGCGCGCTCGTCCAGCCGGTGGTCCGCGACTTCCCGATCGACACGATGAAGCCCGGTGACGTCTACTTCCACAACGACGTCTACCTGTCCGAGGGCGGCATCGGCCACCTGCCCGACCTGTGCGTCACGGTCCCGGTCTTCCACGACGGCGTCGTGGTGGCGTTCGTGCAGGCGTTCGGCCACCATGACGACATCGGCGGGTCGGTGCCCGGCTCGATGCCCTCGCACGCGCGCAGCGTGTTCGAGGAGGGCCTGATGGTCCCGCCGATCAAGCTGTGGGACGAGGGCGTGCCCAACGAGGCCGCGCTGCGCATCATGACGCGCAACTCGCGGATGCCCGACTCGCTGGCGGGCGACCTCGACGCCGAGTGCTCGGCCTGCCTCATGGGCGCACGCCGCCTCGGTGAGCTCTTCGAGAGGTACGGCAGGGCCGCCGTCGAGGAGTGCTTCGACGCGATCATCGACCAGACCACGCGGACGTTCCGCCGTGAGCTGCTGGCCAAGATCCCCGAGGGCACCTACACCTGGGAGGACTACGCCGAGCACGACGGCGTCGACGAGCCCCGGCTGCACACCCAGCGCATCACGCTGACCGTCGACCAGTCGGCCGAGTCCCCGCTGACGATCGACTTCACCGGCACGTCGCCGCAGGCCAAGGGGCCGATCAACCACGCGGGCGACTACGCCGACGGCGTGTTCCTGAAGAAGTGGCTGGCGCCGATCCTGCGCAACCTGGCCGACACCCCCGAGCGCATGGCCGAGCTGGACGTCAACGAGGGCGTCGTCCCCCTGATCAAGATGATCTTCCCGGAGAAGGGCACGCTGCTCACCCCGGTCTTCCCGGCTCCCACCAACGCCCGGACCTTCGTCATCCTGCGCCTGCTCGGCGTGCTCGCGGGCGTGCTGGCCAAGGCCACCGGCGGCCGGATGCCCGCCGACCAGGAGACGATCCGTTACACCGGCGTCTACGGCGCCGACGCCGAAGGCCGCCCCTACCTGATGCGCGAGGTCCTCGGCGGCGGCTCCGGCGGGCGCTGGTACGCCGACGGCGAGGACACCATCCACGTGGTGCCCGACTCGCGCAACATCCCGGTCGAGTTCGCCGAGGCGCGCTGGCCGTTCCGGGTGGAGCGGCTGGCGCTGGCCTGCGACTCGGGCGGGCCGGGGATGTTCCGGGGCGGGCTCGGCTACGACAAGCACATCCGGATGCTGCGCGACGCGTCGTACATGTCGATCGCCGACCGGTCGATCCTGTCGTGCTGGGGCGTCAACGGCGGGCTGGCAGGCCGGCCGTTCCGGGTGGAGATCGCGGGCAAGGAGATGGAGGGCCTGGTGGACGACCACCAGGTGCAGGCCGGCGAGGTCATCCGCATCCGCACCACCGGCGGCGGCGGCTGGGGCTCGCCCTACGACCGCGACCCGCGCGCGGTGGCCGCCGACGTCCGCGACGGCAAGGTCTCCATCGCGGGCGCCCTGGGCGACTACGGGGTGGTGCTCGACGGCGACCGCATCGACGAGCAGGGCACCGCCCAGCTCCGCGCCAACCTGCGCCCGGCCACCGGCCGCTTCTTCGACCGCGGTCCCGGCTATCCCAAGCTCTCCGGTGGCCGTACACACGCCGAGGTGGACGAGTTGTAAGGGCCCGGGCGAGCGTCAGAGGGTGAGGCGGTAGAGGGTGAGCGGCCGCCCACTGGAGCCGCTGGTGAGGTTGCCCGTGCGCTCGGCCAGCCCGGCCAGCTCCAGCCGGTGCAGCATGCGCCGGGCGGTGCGCTGCTGCACGGCGAGACGGCTGGCGATCTCTCGGGTGGTCAGCGGCATGTCGCCGACGGCGGCCCGCGCCTCCAGCAGCTTCTTCAGGGTCGGCACCGACAGGCCCACCCGGCGCGCGATGACCGAGAGGTCCTGCTGCCCGGCCATGCCGGTCGCGACCGGCGCCAGCACGATGTCGGTCTCGGCCCGCAGGGACAGGACCGCCGCCACGTCGCCGATGCGGCGGGCCTTGGCCAGGGCGCGCCGGGCCAGGCTCTCCGCCTCCGCGGCACTGCGGCCCAGGCCGAAGCCCACACGGACCAGCTGGTTGTGGTCGGCGAGCCGGGTCAGCATGGGCAGGCCGGTGAAGCCTCCTGTGGCCCTGTGTAGCGGGCCGCGCGTCGTCACCAGCAGGTGCGTGCCGCCGCGGAAGGCCGCTATGGTGCCGCCCAGCGCGGTCGCCTCGCGCAGCAGTCCGGCCTCGCCGGCCACCTCGATCAGCCCGAGCGCGATCTGCGCGTCCTGCTGCGCCTGCCCTTCGGCCGTCAGCAGCAGCTGGCGCAGCGCCATCCGCACCGAATGGGCCGCCGGCACCAGGCGCAGCACCCGCATGTCGCCACGGAGCGCCTCGTGCACCGAGCCGAGGCAGGTGATCACGGGATGGTCCGGGGGGCGGCGGTGGAAGGCGATCGCCTTCTCAGGCGTCATCTCCGGCCGGTACGGCAGCGCGCGCAGGTTTCCGGACGGCAGCCCGGCCTCGGCGAAGACCGCCGTCACCCCGGCCGCCGGCAGCGTGTCGATGGACAGCCGGGTCACGTCCTGGCCCTCGTGCTGGAGCCGTACCAGGGCGCCGAGCAGCGTCGCGCCCGTGTAGTCGACGTAGGCGGCGGGGCGGGTCAGCGCGCCGGCGTCGCGGGCCAGTGTGTACGGGACGGCGCCGGTGAACAGCCACCCTTCGACGGCGGAGGCGTGCGCCTCGACGATCGCCGGCGCCTGCGACTCGTGGTCGTAGTCCAGGCGGAGGGTGCTGACCCCCGGTTGTTCCTCGCACGTGGCCGCCACGTCGTCGACCAGATCGTGCGGGCCGACGACCCCGATGACGACTGCCACCCACGCCTCCCTCTTCCGCCTGCGCCGGACCTGATCGCGGCTCTCGGACGTGCTGTCGGTCGTGGCGCGTGGGCCGGAGCCCGGACGCGATCATCATGGGGTCCGATCAAGGACATCTGCCGCCCATCTTGGCGCAGAATCGCCGTGTCTGTCTCCGCGACCGCCTCCCGGATGTCACATCCAAAATCTTGATCTACATTGTAAAGGCATTGGCGCTGTACGCAGATGGCCGGCATGCGCGTGCGGGCGGATGGGTCGCGGCTGCTGATCGTCGCCACCCGCACCAGCCGCTCCGTCTCGGAAGGCCGGCGACACGCCACCTCACAATTCGGTACACATCATCGATCACTACGCCTGAACCTCGTGATCACGGGTAGCGCTGTGCAACCACACCAGTAACATCCGACGGACGGAAGCCCAGCATGATCACCCTCATCCTGCTCATCTTCGCCCTGGCCTGCTTCGTCCTGGCCGCCTTCAACGTGGGCGGGGGCCGCGTCAACCTCATCGCCCTCGGCCTCGCCTTCTGGGTGCTGACCGAGCTCATCCCCCACTTCGGCGATCTTTAGCAGCGGGCCGGGCCCCGCCGCCGTCCTCACCGGGGACGGCGGCGGCCCATCCCGGGTACGTGTCACGAATCAGCAGGTGACGACGAGATCGGCCCGATCACGGGTGCCGTCGTCGGCGAACCACTTCCGCTCGGCCGCGAACCAGGCGTCCCACCGGGGCGCGAACTCGGAGCCGTCGCGCTCGATCACCCGGCGCAGACGCACCTCCTCGGGCGCCTCCACCCAGACCGTGTACGCCAGCAGGTGCGCCGCCGACCTCCGGGCCGTTCCGACGCCTTCGACGACCAGCGCCGGCGCGACCGGCACCTCGACGAGCGGCCCGTATTCACCGCGCACCCAGTCGTAGCGGCGGAAGGCGCCGGGCCGGCCCTGCCACAGCGGCCGGAGCACCTGCTCGTGGAGCGCGTCGAACCACGGACCCGGTCCCTCGTCCCAGGGCACGGGGAAGTCGTCGCTGTGCACGACCTGGCAGCCGAGGGCCGACGCGAGGCCGTCCGCGAACGTCGTCTTGCCGGACCCGGCGGGACCGTCGACGGCCACCAGCCGGACCGGGCCGCAGGACGGCGCCAGCTCCTGGATGTGGCCGGCCAGTGATTGCACGGACCCAGGGTAGGTGAGGTGTGGGGTGGGGGGAGAGAATGTGCTCCCGCACCGGATCAAGCTGGAGGCCGATTTGCCCGGACCCCTCGATGACATCGTCGTACTGGACCTGTCCAGGGCGTTGGCCGGCCCGCATGCCGCGCAGATGCTGGGAGACCTCGGCGCGCGGGTGATCAAGGTCGAGCATCCGGCCGGGGGTGACGAGTCGCGAGGCTGGGGCCCGCCCTTCGTAGGGCCAGATCACGATATTTCCACCTATTTTCTGGCGGCCAACCGCAACAAGCAGTCCATCGCCGTCGATCTGAAGACGCCCGACGGCAAAGCGCTCATCGAGCGCCTGGTACGCCAGAGCGACGTGCTGATCGAGAACTTCCGCACCGGTGTCCTCGACCGGCTCGGGTTCCCGGTCGAGCGCCTGCACGAGCTCAACCCGCGTCTCGTCATCCTGTCGATCACCGGGTTCGGCCACGACGGGCCCGAGGGCGGGCGGCCCGGCTACGACCAGATCGCCCAGGGCGAGGCCGGCCTGATGTCGCTGACCGGCCCGTCGGCCGACGAGCCGTACCGGGTGGGCGCCTCGATCGCCGACCTGCTGGCCGGCATTCACGGCGCGTACGGGGTGGTGGCGGCGCTGTACGACCGGAAGCGCACCGGCAAGGGCCGGGTGGTGCGCACCTCGCTGCTCGCGGCGGTGACGGGCGTGCACTCCTACCACGGCACCGCCTGGACCGTGGGCGGGCAGGTGCCGGTCGCGGGCGGCAACCACCACGCCTCGATCGCCCCCTACGGCGCGTTCCACTGCGCCGACGGCATGTTGCAGATCGCCGTGGCCAACGACGCGCAGTGGCGGAAGGTGGCTACGCTGCTCGGCATCGATCCCGGCCAGCCGAGATACGCGACCAACCGCGACAGGTTCGCGCACCGAGACGAGCTGATCACCGACATGGAGAAGGCCCTGGTGGCGCACGACCGCGCCCACTGGCTGGCCCGCCTCGCCGAAGAGGGAGTGCCCGCGGGGGCGATCCGCTCGCTCGACGAGGTCTACGCGTGGGACCAGACCCGCTCCCAGGGGCTGGTCGTCGAGGTCGACCACCCGGTGCTCGGCCGCATCGAGCTGCCGGGGCCGCCGCTGCGGTTCGACGGGCTCGACGAGGCGGAGCACACCGCTCCGCCCGCGCTCGGCCAGGACCAGGACGCGGTGCTCCGCTGGCTGCGAGAGCGTGAGACATGATCCGGACATCGCGCTATCGGCCGGTACATTCGTGCGTCACCATGGCAGCATCGGCCGACACGAGGGAGCAGCGGTGACGCGTCCGGACGCACGCACACTGATCGAAACGGTCCTCGACCAGGGATCGTGGACATCGTGGGACGTGCCCCCAGCCGATCCGGCGCCCCCCGGTTCCTCCTACGCCGACGAGCTGGCCGCGGCCCGGGCCAAGTCGGGCTACGACGAGTCGGTCATCACCGGGGAGGGGCTGCTCGCCGGTCGCCGGGTGGCCGTGCTGGCCAGCGAGTTCTCGTTCATGGCCGGGTCGATCGGGAGCGCGGCCGCCGAGCGCATCACCTCGGCGGTCGAGCGGGCCGCCCGCGAGCGCCTGCCGCTGCTGGCCGCGCCCGCCTCGGGCGGCACCAGGATGCAGGAGGGCGCGCTCGCGTTCGTGCAGATGGTGAAGATCACCGCGGCCGTGCAGGCGCATCGCGCGGCCGGTCTGCCGCACGTGGTCTACCTGCGGCACCCGACGACGGGCGGGGTGCTCGCGTCGTGGGGGTCGCTCGGGCACGTCACGGCCGCGGAGCCGGGCGCGCTGGTCGGGTTCCTCGGGCCGAGGGTGTTCGAGGCGCTGCACGGCTACCCGTTCCCCGAGGGCGTGCAGGTGGCGGAGAACCTCTACCGGCACGGGCTGGTCGACGCGGTGGTGCCGGCCGAGGACGTGCGCGAGGTGGCCATCCGGGCGCTGACCGTGCTGTGCGCCGACAGGACGGCCCTGGAGCCGGGCGAGCCGCCCGAGGAGGACCTGCGTCCGGTGGAGGCGTGGGAGGCGATCACCCGGTCGCGTCGCGACGACCGGCCCGGCGTGCGCGGGGTGCTCAAGCTGGCCGCCACCGACGTGACCCCGCTCAACGGCACCGGCGCGGGCGAGAACGAGCCAGGTCTGCTGCTGGCGCTGGCGCGGTTCGGCGCCGCGCCCGCCGTGGTGCTCGGCCAGGACCGGCACGGCCAGCGCTCCCGCTCGCCGCTCGGCCCGGCCGGGCTGCGCGTGGCCCGGCGCGGCATGCGGCTGGCCGCCGAGCTGGGGCTGCCCCTGGTCACCGTGATCGACACGGCCGGGGCGGCGCTGTCGAAGGCGGCCGAGGAGGGCGGCCTGGCGGGGGAGATCGCCCGCTGCCTGGCCGACCTGGTGAGCCTGGACGCGCCCACCGTCGCGCTGCTGCTCGGCGAGGGCGCCGGCGGCGCCGCGCTGGCCCTGCTGCCCGCCGACCGGGTGCTGTGCGCGCAGCACGCCTGGCTGGCGCCGCTGCCGCCGGAGGGCGCCTCGGCGGTGCTCTACCGCTCGGTCGACTTCGCCCCGGAGATCGCCCAGGCCCAGCGGGTACGCGCCACCGATCTGCGCGCCGCCGGGATCGTCGACCGGGTCATCCCCGAGCTGCCCGACGCCGCCTACGAGCACCGGGCGTTCTGCGAGCGGGTGGGACGGGCGCTGGAGCACGAGCTCGCGCTGCTGCTCGCGCGGCCGCCGGCCGACCGGCTCACCGCCCGTCTGGCCCGCTATCGCCACCTGGGCGGCTGACCGGGCTGGCCGGGCCGGCCGGGCGGCTCAGGGGATCGGGACCCGCTCGACCCGGATGGAGAAGACCTCCTCGCGGGGTACCACGACCTCGTAGGCGCCGTGGTCGACCATCCAGTAGCCGAGGGCCTCGGCCTTCATGCCGCTGTGGCCGCTGTAGGCGATATGCAGGCCGTCGTCGTCCTCGTCGAGGACGACGCACGGCTCGCCGCCGAACATCCCGACGGTGCGGACCAGCACCAGCCACTCCAGCTCGTCGCGGCGCACCTCGCGCCGCCAATAGCCGGACGCCGCCTCGAACCCGTCGAGCTCTTCCTCGCTGAACAGCACGACCTGGTCGCTGCCGGGGCCCAGCGCGGCCGGCAACGTGCGCTCGCCGAAGCCGGCGACGAAGCCGGAGGCCACGGGCGTGAACTCGGCACTCATGCGGCGGGCCGCCAGGTCAGCCCGTCGTAGTCGGCGAAGCGCCGCTCGCCGTCGCCGGTCAGGTGCACGATCTCGGCCCCCGCCGGGATCGGCATGGGCATGGTGTGGAACTGCGGCACCATGTGCGTGGACGAGGTGGTGAACCCGTTGCCGGCGAAGGGCGGCGCGTCGCTCCAGTCACCGCCCATGTGCGGACCGTACGGGACGGCGTAGGTGTCGACGTCGCGGGCGTACCACCGCATGATGTAGAGCTCGGGCACGTCGGCCGTCAGCTCGGACCCGTCGAACACCAGGTCGAGCCCGTGGAAGAAGTCTCCGGGGGTGGTCAGCCGCGAGCAGTCCTGGACGCGGTAGACGTAGCCGGAGATGACTGTGCGCTTGCCCGACAGGTAGGGGACGAGCAGACGCGGCGGAACCACTTTCTGCATCTGCGTTCTGCTCACGGTTCCACTTTACGATCTATTGACCCAGAGCACGCGATGTTCGAGGCAGGGCAAGGTAGTCCGGGCGGCCGCGGTCGCCTCGGGATCCAGCTCCACCACCTGCACACCGGGCGCGGTGCCCAGGTCGGCGCGGACCACGCCCAGCGGGTCGATCAGCATGCTGCGGCCCACCCCGAACCCGTCGCCGGACTCGGCCGGGTTGGGGGCCTGGCCGACGGCGGCGGTCCACATGGTGTTCTCCAGCGCGCGGGCACGGACCAGGGTGATCCAGTGGTCCTCCTTGAGCGGCCCCGACCCCCAGGCGGCGATCACCGCGAACAACTCGGCGCCCCGGTCGACCAGTGCCCTGGCCAGCTCGGGGAAGCGGATGTCGTAGCAGGTGATCAGCCCGACCCTGACCCCGGCCAGCTCCACGACCGTGGGCTCGGAGCCGGGGGCGACCAGCTCCGACTCCCTCGTGCCGAAGGAGTCGAACAGGTGGATCTTCCGGTAGGCGGCCCTGACCTCGCCGGTGGCGTCGATCGCGACGGCCGTGTTGTGCACGCGGCCGTCGCCGGGCTCGAACACCCCGGCGATCACGGCGACGCCGTGCTCGCGGGCGGCCTCGGCCACGCCGGAGACGAACGGCCCGTCGAGCGGCTCGGCCAGGTCGGTGATCCGCCGGCCGTAGCGGGTCAGCGTCGCCTCGGGGAAGATCGCCAGGTCGGCGCCCTCGGCTCGGGCGAGCGCCTCGCGGACCCGTTTGAGGTTGGCCGCCGGATCAGGAGCCACCGGGATCTGGCAGAGGGCGATTGTGGTCACGGCCCGACTCTAACCGGTTGGGCACCCATCGAAACCAGGTCAGGCACCGCCAGACCCACTCCAGTGGGCCATATCGGAAGGTGGACAGCCACCACCTGCTGGCCCACGCCTGGGCCAGCAGGGTCACCACGGCCACCAGGACCACCGACCAGCGGGTGGGGTCGCTCGCCACGAGCGGCCCGGTGAGGAAGATCACCAGCGTGCCGGAGACGTAGTTGGTCAGCGCCATCCGGCCCATCGGCTCCAGCACCGCCGACAGCGGCGCCGACCAGTCGGCCCGCAGGAGCAGCAGCAGCCCGGTCGTGTAGGCGACGGCCCCGGCCAGCGCGGCGACGCTGTAGACGGTCCAGTCGCCGGTCATGACCCAGGCGGGGGTGAGCAGCGCGGTCGCCAGCGCGCTCACCGCGAACCCCGGCCACAGCAGCCGTTCGGACGGCCGCAGCTGCATCAGCGCCATGCCGACCAGGAACAGGCCGGGGATGAACAGCGAGCCGCCCCCCTCACGCATCGCCCAGACGACCGCCCCCAGCCCGAGGATCAGCACGGGCAGCCCGCCCGCCAGGAACGACGCGGGCAGCAGCACCAGCGCGCCGTAGAAGGCGTAGTCGGTGAGCACCTCGCCCTGGTAGAAGGTGTGCTGCACGAGCCCGAAACCGAACAGCCAGACCAGCCTGCTCAGCAGCACCCAGCGGCCGGCCCGCTGCAGGAACAGCACGAAACCGATGCCGAAGAGCAGCGAGAAGATCGGGTAGAAGCGGGCCTGGAACAACGCGTCGATCGCCCAGTCGACGCCGGTGCGCGGCCGGTCGGGATCGTTCGGCAGGTGCTGCCAGGTGTTGACCAGCATGATCCCGCCCACCGCGAAGCCGCGGAGGGCGTCGAGCTCACGGATGCGCGTCACAGGAACCAGGCGAACCACCATACGAGGAATCCGGCGCCGATGAACGCCGCCACGGCCTGCCCCCATCCGCGCCGCCGCGCGAACGCCGCCAGCGCGAGCACGGCCGAGCCGACCGCCACCCAACTGTACGGCCAGGTCATCGCGGGCACGCCGACGGTCAGGGCGGCCCCGTCCGTCCGCCCGTACACCTCCTTCGTGACGAGCCAGCTGAACGCCACCCCGGTGAGTCCGGCGTACGCGGTCAGCGCCCGGCCTCTGGCCGCGCCCGCGAGCAACTGCGCCAGGGAGGCCAGCGCGAACAGCGCGAACGGCGCCGCCAGCCACGGCGCGGCCGCCAGCCGGTAGGGCGCGGCACTCACCCGCACGTCGGCGGGATTGGGCGGCTGCTCGGAAGCGCAGGGGGAGGAGGGCCGGGCGGGGTCTGCGACGAAGGCCCGGATGTGCTCGCGGGCGCACGCGCCGGCCGGGGACCCGGCGAGGGACACCGCGTGGCCGAGGCCGGCGAACTCGACGAAGCGGCCGTCCGGCAGCCGCTCGGCCGCGGCCCTGCCGGTGCCGGACGGGGTGGTGGGGTCGGCCCGGCCGCCGACGGCCAGGACCGGCGCGTCCGTGGTGGAGTTCGTCGGCGCGGACGCGGGCAGCTTCCAGGCGTCACACACCGCTTTATCAGCTTTTACGGTGAAAAGTCGGGAGCTGGTGGTGAAAGTGTTGAACGGGACCTCGTCCTGGCACTGCACCGCGTGATACAGCCCCAGCTCGCGCGCCATCAGCCCCTCGGCCAGCGCGTCGGCCGGTGGGCTCAGCAGTTCGTCGTGCCCGCTCGCCAGCGCGCCGACCAGCACGGGCATCATCACCGCTGCGCCCGCTGCGCCCGCCGTCCCGTCCGCCCCGCCGGCTGCACCGGCCCCGCCCGCTGTGCTCGATGCGCTCGATGTGCTCGATGCGCTCGATGCGCGCGGTGTCCCGCCCGGCTCCCGCAGTGCCTGGGCCAGGAGCGCCGCCGTGTCGTCGCCGGTCAGCCGGGCCGTGAACGCGGTGCCGAGCAGCGGGTCGGTCACGGGCACCCGCGCGGGCCGCGCGTTCAGCCTGCGCACCATCGTCTCGAAACGGTCGCGCAGTCCCAGCCGCGCCACCGCGTCGGCCAGCCCTTGGTCCGCCTCGTCGTACCAGTCCGCGCTCTCGGGCACGAACGAGTCCAGCACCACCGATCGGACACCACCCGGGTCGGCGGTGGCCACGTCGAGCATCACCCGCGTCGAGTAGCCGACCCCGAACAGGTTCCACGACGGGTGACCGAGCACCTCGCGCAGCGCTATCACGTCGGCCGCGATCTCCCTGGTCGTGTAGCCGCGCAGGTCGACTCCCTGCTCCCGCAGCCGCTCCCGGCAGGCTCCGGCCGCCGCCGCGACATCCGCCCAGCGATCGACCGGCCCACCCGATCCATGCGATCGGCTTGACCCAGCCGACCCAGCCGACCCAGCCGATCCGTCCGATCCGTCCGATCCGTCCGATCCAGCCGATCCGTCCGATCTCCCAGCCACGAGGGCGTCCGTGTCCGCCGCGCCGCCCGTGGCCGGCTCGCGCAGCAGCCCGAGCATCGCCTCGGCCGTCTCCGGGCAGCCCAGCGCGGGCCGCGAGTGCCGGCCGCCGCGCTGCTCCACGGCCACCACGTCGCGGTCGGGGAACATCCGGCTCACCAACCCGATGAGCGGGATCGACGACGTGCCGGGCCCGCCGTTCATGAACACGACCGGGTCGGCCGCCCGGCCGCCCGCCGTCGAGGCGTGTACGGCGAAGCCGACCCTGATGGTCCGGCCCGGCGCGTCCCGGCGTTCGGGCACGACCAGGAAACCGCAGACCGTGTGATCGGGCACCGCGACCGGGCACGGGCTCCGCTCGACCTCGCCCGGCGCCGGACCGGGGACGAGAGGGGGGAGGGCCAGAGCGAGGGCGAGGGCGACCTGGGTGATCACGCGACGACCCTATTAGGGTGGGCCCGTGACGGAAGCACTAGTTTCTCGGATGCGTGGGTTCGGCACGACGATTTTCGCCGAGATGAGCCAACTTGCCGCGCGCACCGGGTCCATCAACCTGGGACAGGGATTCCCCGACACCGACGGCCCGGCGGCCATGCTCGACCGTGCGGTCCAGGCGATCGGGTCGGGCGCCAACCAGTACCCACCCGGCCCCGGTGTGCCGGAGCTGCGCCAGGCCGTCTCCGAGCACCGGGCCGCCCACTACGGCCTGAGCTACGACCCCGACGGCGAGATCCTGGTGACGGTCGGCGCCACCGAGGCCATCGCGACCAGCGTGCTGGCGCTGTGCGAGCCGGGTGACGAGGTGATCGCGTTCGAGCCCTACTACGACTCCTACGCCGCCTCGATCGCGCTCGCCCAGGCCCGGCTGGTCGCCGTGACCATGCGGCCCGAGGCCGGCCGCTTCACCTTCGACCCCGCCGAGCTGCGGGCGGCCGTCACGCCGCGGACCCGCGCCATCCTGGTCAACTCGCCGCACAACCCGACGGGCACCGTCTTCACCAGGGACGAGCTGACCGTCATCGCCGAGCTCTGCCAGGAGCACGGGCTGATCGCCATCACCGACGAGGTGTACGAGCACCTGACGTTCGACGGCGTCGAGCACATCCCGCTGGCCACGCTGCCGGGCATGCGCGAGCGCACGGTGGCGATCTCCTCGGCGGGCAAGACGTTCTCGGTCACTGGCTGGAAGACCGGCTGGGTGTGCGCCCCGCCCGAGCTGGTCACGGCCGTGCAGACGGTCAAGCAGTTCACCACCTACACCGCGAGCGCGCCGTGGCAGCTCGCCGTCGCCCACGGCCTGCGGCACGAGCTGGGCTGGGTGGCCGAGCTGCGCGCCGCCCTGCAGGACAAGCGCGACCGGCTGGTGACCGGGCTGGCGGCGGCCGGGTTCGAGGTGTTCAAGCCGGCGGGCACCTACTTCGCGCAGATCGACATCAGGCCGCTCGGCTTCACCGACGGGTTCGACTTCGCCCGCAGGCTGCCCGAGCTCGCCGGGGTGGTGGCGATCCCGACCGAGGTGTTCTACGACCATCCGGCGCGGGGCAGCCACTTCGTCAGGTTCGCCTTCTGTAAGAAGGAGGAGGTCATCGACGAGGCGGCCGCCCGCCTGAAGCGCCTGTCCGCCTGACCTGGCGCCCGGCCGGGTGCGGTCAGGCGGTTCCGGGGGTGTCGAGCGGGGTGAGCGCGGCTCCGGCCTCCTCCGGGCCGGCCCCCGTGGCCAGCAGCAGGTCCACGACGATCGACCGGAGCTGGGCCACGATGACGTGGGCGGAGAAGCCCAGGCCTTCGGGCCGCTCGCTGCCGGCCACGGCCAGCAGCGCCTGCCTGGCCAGCACAGGCTCCCGGCCGGCCCCGAGCTCCAGCTGCAGCAGCAGCGCGGCCTCGGACACCTCGCGCATGGAGTCGGCCAGCGAGGCGGAGGGTGGGGCGGCCTCACCCAGCGCCGCCAGGGTGCGACGGGCCAGCACCCTGGCGTTCCTGAGCGCGTGATCCACCGGCACGACCGCCCTCTCGTACCTGGCCAGCCGGGCGCGGCGGTGCCAGTGCAGCGGCGAGATCATGGCGATCTCCTTGCCGGTCGCCAGCGCCTGCTCGAACTCCTCGACCGCCGCCTGCGTGCCCCGGGCTCCCTCCAGCGCCTCGGCGGCCAACTCCACGTCACGCTTCTCGATCGCCTCGGCCGCCTGCTCCAGCACGGTGGACAGCGCGTCGAGCACTCCCGAGGCGTGCTTGGCCACGAGGTTGACCGGGCTGGCGGGCAGCAGGGCCACCACGGCGACCCCGATGGCGCCACCGGTGAGCGCGTCGAGCATCCGGTCTAAACCGCCCGTGCTGTCGCCCGGCACCAGGGCGACGACCAGCACGGCCGACGACCCGGCCTGCAGCGCGAACAGCGCCCCGCTGTCCAGCAGGGCGGCGGTGGCCATGGCCAGCGCGACGACCAGGGCGATCTGCCAGGTACCCGAGCCGATCCAGGCGACCAGGAGGTCTCCCACGCCGACGCCGAGGCTGACGCCGACGACCAGCTCGGTCACCCGGCGCAGCCGCTGCCCGAGGCCCACGCCAACACAGATCAGCACGGCGATCGGCGCGAAGAAGGGGCTGGGGTGACCGAGCAGCTGGGTGGCGGCGAGCCAGGCGAGCGCGGCCCCCACGGCGCACTGCGCGATCGACGGAGCCTTCAGCCCGAACGTGTGCAGCCGTTCCCGTAGGTGATCGCCGAGCCTCGTCCTCACGCCCCCACCTTGCCCGATCTTGATGACATTACGGTCACATGACCCCAATTTGGAGGATAGAGGGCAGTAGTACCATCTGCCCCGTTCGTTGCCGTACGCGAACGGGCCCCTATTGTCGACAGCGTGGAACCAAGGAGCCGGGAGGGCACACGGCGCCGTATTCTCGACGCCGCCTGCCGCCTGTTCGCCGAACACGGCTACGACGAGGTGACGATGCGGATGCTCGGCGCCGAGGCGAACGCCAACATCGCCCTCATCAACCGCTACTTCGGCTCGAAGAGGGAGCTGTTCGCCGAGGCGCTGGCCCAGCAGGGCAGGTTCCCCGCCGTGCTGGACGAGGGCGACGACCTGGCCGGGCGGCTGGCCGAGTACGTCGCCGACCGGCTCGGCTCCGAGGACGCCAGCCCCGTCCTCGCCACCCTGGAGCGTTCGGCGTCCAGCCCGGCGATCCGCGAGCTGGCACAGGACCGGGTCAGGAGCGCCATCCTGGAGCCGCTGATCGCCCGGCTGGACGGAGAGGACGCCGAACTGCGCGCCTCCATCGCCGCCGCGATCATCATGGGCGGCGGCAGGTTCCAGCAGTTGTTCGGGCCCGCGGCGCCGGGGTCGCGGCAGGCGCTGGTCGACAGGCTGACCGCGGTCTTCCGCGCCTGCCTCAGCTGACGTCGCGCTCGCCCTGGTCCAGGAACGCGTCGACCTCGGCCAGGAACGCCTTCCTGGCCGAGACGTGGATCAGGTGCCCGGCGTCGATCGTGACCAGCCGGGCGCCCGGAATGCGCTCGGCCAGCGGCTCGGACCGGACATGGCTCGACGGCCCGCCCGACAGCACCAGCGTGG
This sequence comes from Nonomuraea sp. CX421, assembly GCF_059358955.1. Classification (NCBI taxonomy): domain Bacteria; kingdom Bacillati; phylum Actinomycetota; class Actinomycetes; order Streptosporangiales; family Streptosporangiaceae; genus Nonomuraea; species Nonomuraea sp. CX421. The sequence goes on from NZ_JCADBK010000013.1 coordinate 64,970, forward strand.
GAGCGGTGACGCGCTCCAGCCCCTGCCACCACGCCGGGTCGGGCGCGAGGAACTGCCGCTCGGTCTGGTGCACCATCCGCCAGTCGAAGCCGGTGGATCCGTCCTCGACGATGGGCGCGCGCCCTTCGACGGGCAGCGGCGGGGGAGGGTCCTCGACGACGAGCCGGTCGACCCGGCCGGGGTGACGCATGGCCAGGAGGTAGGCGACCACGCCGCCCAGCGAGTGGCCCAGCAGGGTGGCCCGCTCGACGCCGAGGTGGTCGAGCAGGCCCACGACGTCCTCGGCCATGCCGGGCAGCGCGTAGTCGCCCGGCCGGCCGCTGCCGCCGTGGCCTCGCAGGTCGGGCGCGATGACGTGGTGGCGGGCGGCGAAGTGCTGGGTGATGCCGTTCCAGTCGTTGTGGTCGGCGGTGCGGCCGTGGAGCAGCACCAGCGCGGGAGCGTCCGGCGCGCCTTCCTCCCGGAAGACGATGGTGACCCCGTTGACGACCGCCGTACGCATCATGCCCGCGACCCTACTACCGCCCCGGCAGCACCATGAGCCGATGGCTGCCGAGGTGCTCGGACAGCGCGGCCAGGAACTCGGGCGCGGGCGGGCCCCAGTCCCAGAGCCGGACGGCGAGGTGCGCGAACGCCCACGGCGGATCGAACCGCCATTCCCGCAGATCGCCGCGCCGGCCGCAGGCCCGGCAGCCGTGCCCCGGGAGCCGGCCCGCGGTCCAGTCCGCGATCGAGGCGGCGATCTCGTCCCATTCGTCAGTCGCCACGCCGTCACGGCTGAGCACCGCTCGCGAGCCGCAGCCTGGGCAGGTCGCCCCCTCGGCCGCCATCGGGTGGCAGGCGATTCGCCCGGTGTGGAGCGAGAGCCCGCCGGGCGGAGGGATCCGCGGGTGCACGGGCCGCGCGTCCAGGGAAAGGACCTGCGTATCCGCGGCGACGACGCCGCCGGACACCAGCCACTCCCTGAGGGAGGAGGCCAGGGACGGGCCGTCGCCCTCCGTCGCGTCGAGGTCGGCCACCCACACGCACCCGGCAGGCGGAGGGCCGCCGCACAGCCGGAGCTCCAGCGCGTGCCTGTCGTCGTGCGGGGCGAGCTCCACGGCGCGCGCCAGGTCGGCGCGGGCCTCGTCGTGCCGTCCCACCCGGCGCAGGGCACGGGCGCGGCGGGCCAGTGCCCAGGGGGTGTCCGGCTCCAGCTCCACGGCGCGGTCATGGTCGGCCAGCGCCTCGTCGTGCCGTCCCAGGATCCGCTGGAGGTCGCCCCGAAGGGAGAGGCCCCAGGCGTAGTCGGGCTTCGCCGTGATCGCCAGGGTGAGGCCGGCGATCGCCTCGGCATGGCGTCCCATCAGCCGGTGGGTGACCGCCCGCGTCCCCGCGGCCCACGTGTAGCCGGGCCTCAGCTCGATGGCGCGGGTGAGGTCGGCCAGCGCCTCCTCGTGGCGCCCGCACCGCTGGTGGACCTCGCCCCGGGTGGCGAAGGCCCACGCGTAGCCGGGGTCCAGCTCGACGGCACGGGTGAGGTCGGCCACGGCCTCGTCGAAGCGCGCCATCACCCGGAGGACCTGCCCTCGGCCGCCGAAGGCCCAGGCGTCGCGCGGGTCGAGCTCGACGGCACGGGTGAGGTCGGCCAGCGCCTCCTCGGGGCGCCTCATCAGACGGTACGTCTCGCCCCTGGCCCCGACGGCCGGCTGGTAGCCGGGGTCGAGTTCGAGGGCCGCCTCGAAGTCGCCGAGCGCACGGTCGAAGCGGCGGGCGTAGCGGTGTTCCTTGCCGCGTACGTGATAGGCCTCCTTCAGCCGGTCGGCGGGGAACGTCCGGTGACCGATGAGGACGCCGAGGAACCCGGTGAGATCCCCGTCCTCCCCCAGGCCGGCGCCGAGGTCGCGGCCGAGTGCCGCCAGCCGGTTCGAGTCGGCGTCGGCGCCGGCCGAGGCGATCATCTCGGCCCAGCGGCGCGCCCACGCGGATCCCGCCGCGCAGGCTCCCAGTGCCGTCTCCAGCAGGCCGGGCAGCGAGCCCGCCGGGTCGGCGCAGGCCAGGTGGTAGAACTCCTCCAGCAGGCAGGACTCCCACGTCTCGTCGGCCCAGGCGTCCTCGGCGGCGAGCCCGAGCCGCTCGCGCCGGTCGTGGTAGGCGCCGGCGAGCGCGTGGTGGGCCTGCTGCCAGCGGTGCGGCGAGCGGCCCCGGCCGAGCCGGAGCATCGGCTCGCGGACCACGTCGTGGTAGCGGCAGCCGCCTCCCGACCGGGTGACGAAGCTCTGCGCCCGCAGCCACGCGTAGTGGCCGGCCGCGTCGGCACCGGGCACGCCGACGAGCACCCCGACGAGGTCCTCGTCGAAGCGGCGGGGCAGCGCCGCGGTCACGGCCAGGTCGCGCCGGACGGGGTCCGCCTCCCACCGCAGGAACCGGTCCACGAGCCCGTCCGAGGGGTCGGCCACGGCGCCGGGGTCGCTCGGGCGCTGCTCGGCCAGCGTCGCGACCGCCAGCGGCAACCCTCCGGAGACGGCGCTGATCACCTCGATGACCCGCTCGTCCGTCACCGACCTCCGCGCCAGCAGCCGCCTCACCTCGACTTCGGTGAAGGGCACGAGCGGCAGGTCGGCGAGCACGCTCAGGTACGGCGACCAGCGCAACGGGTCGAGCGGCAGCCGTCCGGCCACGGTGACCACGAGGTCCACGGGCGCCTCGCCGTACCTGCCCTCGAACACGTCGCGCAGCCAGTCGTCGAGGTAGGCGCCCGTGCGCTCGTAGGTGTCGAAGAAGAGCGCCAGCGGGCGGGGCAGCTCGCGCAGGCCCTCGAGAAAGGCCGGGGTGAGCTCCTGCGCGGGGGCCGGCGCCGGCTCGCGTCCGCGCAGCCTGTCCATGGCGGCGACACGGAGCCGGTTGACCTGTTCGGGGTCGATGGCGCCGGTGAGGAGGCTCGCGCCCGGGACGAGGGCGCCCACCGTGCCCGTGGCCACCTGGGTCGCGGTCCTGGTGACGGCGCCGGCCACGTCGTCGCCAGCCTCGGCCTCGGTCTCGTGCCTGCGCCTGCGGTAGGCGGCGTGCTGCTGGGTGAACCTCTTCAGCCGCGCGCCCTGCCCCTCGAGTTCGGCGGCGACGGCGGCCATGACCTCGACCACCTCGTACGCCGACTCGTCCACGCGGGCGGTCAGCCGGCCCGCGTCCTGGGCGATCCGCCTGAGCCTGGACAGCAGGAAGGTCTTGCCCATGCCGCCGTCGCCGTGGATCGAGAACAGCACGCGGCGGCGCTCGTCCTCCAGTGGCAGGTCCAGGTTGGCGCGGAAGAAGGCGATCTCCGCCTCCCGCCCGATGAACCCGGCCTGCTGGCGCCGGCGCACCAGATCCTGGAGGGAACGAGGAGTGTTCGTCACGTCGTACATCTCAACCGGTGACGGCACTGCCCGCAACGTCTGGCAGACATTGCCCATGAAAGGGGGTCGAGGTCGTCAGTAGCGTCGGGGCGTGGCGTGCCGCCGGAGGAGGCCGGGTATCTCGCCCGGGGGCGGCTCGGTACGGCGGCCCTCCCTGCTCCTGCGGCTCACAGGCGAGAAAGGGCGATAAATGCCGGATCCGATTGAAGTGCGGAAGGTGCCGATCGAGAGCGTGACCGACGCCTCGGGCCTGGAACGGCTGATCGACGACGGGGTGATCGAGGCGCACCGGGTGCTCGCCGTGATCGGCAAGACCGAGGGCAACGGCGGCGTGAACGACTACACCCGCATCCTGGCGGACCGGGCCTTCCGTGACGTGCTGGCGGCCAAGGGGCATCCGGCGCCGGAGAACGTGCCGCTGGTGTGGTCGGGCGGCACCGACGGGGTGCTGAGCCCGCACGCCACGATCTTCGCCACCCTCGACCCGTCGCGGGCGGTCGCGTCCGACGAGCCGCGCGTGTCGGTCGGCGTCGCGATGAGCGAGGTGATCCTGCCCGAGGACATCGGCCGCCCCGCCATGGTGGAGAAGGTGGCGGCCGGCGTGCGCGAGGCGATGAAGATCGCCGGCATCGACGACCCGCGAGACGTCCACTACGTGCAGACCAAGACCCCGCTGCTCACCCTGGCCACGATCACCGACGCCAAGAGCCGCGGCCAGGACACCGCGATCGAGGAGACGGGACCGTCGATGGACCTGTCCAACTCGACCACCGCCCTCGGCGTCGCCGTCGCCCTGGGCGAGATCGACATGCCCAGCGCCGACCAGATCCACAAGGACCTCTCGCTCTACTCGTCGGTCGCCTCGTGCTCGTCCGGCGTGGAGCTCGAGCGGGCGCAGATCGTCCTGGTCGGCAACGTACGGGGCGTCGGCGGGCGCTACCGCATCGGCCACAGTGTCATGAAGGACGCCCTGGACGCCGACGGCATCTGGGAGGCGATCCGCGACTCCGGCCTGGCGCTGCCCGACCGCCCGCACCCGTCGGACCTGGGCGAGCGGCTGGTGAACGTCTTCATGAAGTGCGAGGCCGACCCCACGGGCAGGGTCAGGGGCCGGCGCAACATCATGCTGGACGACTCCGACGTGCACTGGCACCGCCAGATCAAGGCCACGGTGGGCGGCGTGGCGGCCTCGGTGACCGGCGACCCCGCCGTCTTCGTCTCGGTGGCCGCCGTCCACCAGGGCCCGTCGGGAGGCGGTCCGGTGGCGGCCATCTCGACCCCCTGACCGGCCGGCACGAGCGCCGCGGCCTCCCCGGGACGCGCGTCCCGGGGAGCCCGCACCGCCCCGGACAGCCGTCCGCACAGCCGTCTACCCGTGTCCTTCCTACGGTCGTCCGCACGGGCCTTCGTGCGGGCCTTCGTACGGTCAGAAGTCGAAGCGGGGCGAGGACGCGCTCAGCGTGACGGGCTTCGGATCCACGGCCCGCAACGCGCTCAGCTCGCCGACCAGGGCGGTCATCAGCCGCCCGATGTCCAGCGCCGCCGACGGGTGCAGCGCCTCGGCGACGATCAGCACGGACCGGGTCGTGTCGCTGACGGCCGACTGGCGGCTCTGCCGGTTGGACCACCGCCGGGCGTGGGCCCGCCCGGCGCCGTCGGCGAAGATCACCTCGCCGGGTTCGGGGTGCTCGGTCTCCCCGGAGAAGGTCAGGTAGGTCTCGTCGCCGGTCGCGTAGCGGACCTCCAGGAAACCGGTCACCTCCGTCACGTCGAACACCGCCACCGGGATCGCGAACGCCAGGGACACCGCGTTGCACACGTCGATCAGGGGATGGATGCGCGGCAGCGACCCTTCCTTCCGGAACCGCCGCAGCAGCGACTCCGAGGCGCACCGGTACTGCGTCGGCTTCAGCCCCATCCGCGAGAAAGCCCGCCGCCACGCCTGGATCTCGGGCAGCTCCGCCTCGGACGAGGCCGCCAGCCGGGAGGCCGCGACCGCGGTGAACGCCTCGATCCGGTCGCCGGGGCGGGCATCCGCGCTGATCCCGTCGGCGAACAGCGCGCCGGGCGCCAGCTCCGGGAAGTCTCGCCAGATCGCGGTCGCATGCTCGAAGTACAAACAGATCGCCCCCTTTGACGCGCTCCCCGGCCTGCAGGCCGGGGATTCAGCCTATGCCGCGCGTGCGGCACCTCTGCGGCTTCCTGGTTCACCGGGCCCTGTCCTCCGCTAGGCGGCGGGTCTTACGGTCCCTCCGCAGGCGGCCAGGATGTTGCCCGTCCGGCGGCCAGGATGTTGATCGCGGCGTTGCCGTCCCGGTCGTGGACCGCGCCGCACGGGCAGGTCCACTTCCGGACGTTGAGCGGCAGGGATCTGGTGACGGCGCCGCAGGCCGAGCAGAGTTTCGACCGGCGGAGCGCGCGGGTACTCTCGGGATCTGTGCCGAGCATCCCACGACCTCTCGACCCCGGCGACGACGGCAGCACCGCGCCCGCCGTCGCCGCCGCCCTCGCCTCCTACCAGGACGACACCGCCGGCCCCGCCGAGGTGCTGGCCGCGCTGACCGGCTCCCGGCTCCTGGTGCCCGTGGTCGCGCTGCTGACCGAGTCGGAGGTGGGTGAGCACGGGCTGCGGCAGGAGAAGGAGAGCGAGATGGCGCTGCCCAAGCTCGTCGGCAAGGACGGCCGGGAGGCCGTGCTCGCGTTCACCGGCACCGAGGCGCTGACCAGGTGGCGGCCCGACGCGCGGCCGATCCAGGCCACCGCGCTCCAGGTCTGCCAGGCGGCGGTCCACGAGCGGGCCGCCGCGGTCGTGGTCGACGTGGCCGGGCCGGTGCCGTTCGTGATCGAGGGCACCGCGCTGGAGGCCCTCGCGGCGGCAGAGTCGGGCACGCTCGACCGGCTGTCCGGCGTGACCGTGGCCCGGGTCGAGACCGCCGAGCCCGCCCGCAGACGCCGCTGGTTCGCCCGCCGAGCCCGCTGATGATCCCGCGAAGCCCACGACCACACCGGAAGCGTCGAATCCGAGGCCGCTGAACGGCCCAGCCCCAGACCGGGTCACTGCGGGCGAAGCCGCTGAACGGTCCGGCCCCGGGCAGGGTCACTGCGGGCGAAGCCGCTGAACGGACCCGCGCGGGCACGTCGCCGGACTAAGGTCGCCACGTGGTTGCACTCGTGGCGCTGCTCGGCCTCATCGCGGGCCGTTATGTCCGGACATTAGCCGGCGCGTTCGGTGACGAGCCGGACGACCTCAGGGCCGAGGCCCGCGCCGCGATGTCCGGCGTGCTGCGCACGGTGCCGATGCCCGCCTGGCCGCCGGCCGTCGAGCTGGCCACGGCCATGGTGACCGTCCTGGTCGCCTGGCGCGCGGGCCTGCCGTACGTGTATCTCGCCGTGGCGGGCACGGCCCTGGCGATCATCGACTGGCGGACCTTCCGGCTGCCGGACGTGATCACGCTGCCGTCGTACCCCATCCTGGCCCTGACCCTGATCCCCACCGGTGAGCTGCCCCGGGCGCTGCTCGGCGGCGTGGCGCTGGCGGCGGTCTACGGGGTGCTGTGGTTCGTCCGGCCCGCCGCCATGGGCCTCGGCGATGTGAAGCTGGCCGGGCTCATCGGCATGGCCACCGGCGCGCTCGGCTGGCCCGCCTGGGTGCTCGCCGCCGTGGCCGGGCAACTGCTCGGCGCCCTCTACGCGGTCACGCTGCTCGCGACCGGCCGGGCGGGGCGCCGCACCGAGTTCCCGCTCGGCCCCTTCATGCTGCTCGGTGCCCTGACCGGTCTCTGTCTCGGCAGTTGAACACCCGGACATCTCACTAGGCGGCACATGGAAGACTTGTAGGCATGTTGCGCTGGTTGACCGCCGGAGAGTCTCACGGCCCGGAGCTCGTTGCCGTCATGGAAGGCCTGCCCGCGGGGGTCGAGGTGACCACGGCCGCCATCGACGAGGCGCTGCGCCGCCGCCGCCTCGGCTACGGCCGGGGCGCCCGGATGAAGTTCGAGCAGGACCAGGTGACGATCATCGGTGGCGTCCGCCACGGCCGCACCATGGGCAGCCCGGTCGCGATCCGCATCGGCAACACCGAGTGGCCCAAGTGGGCGAAGGTCATGGCGGCCGACCCGGTTGACCCCGAGGAGCTCGAGGGGCTGGCGCGCAACGCGCCGCGTTCGCGGCCCCGTCCGGGCCACGCCGACCTGGCCGGCATGCAGAAATACGGCTTCGACGACGCCCGCCAGGTCCTCGACCGGGCCAGCGCCCGCGAGACCGCCGCCAGGGTGGCGCTCGGCGAGGTGGCCAGGCGCTTCCTCAAGCAGGCGCTCGGCGTCGACATCGTCAGTCACGTGGTCTCCATCGGCGAGGCGTCCACCCCGGCCGAGACGCTCCCCGGGCCGGGCGACCTGCCGCGGATCGACGCCGACCCGGTGAGGTGCGCCGACCCCGAGGGCAGCGCCGCCATGGTGGCCGTCATCGACAAGGCGCACAAGGACGGCGACACGCTCGGCGGCGTGGTCGAGGTGCTCGCCTACAACCTGCCGCCCGGCCTCGGCAGCTACACCCACTGGGACCGCCGCCTCGACTCCCGGCTGGCCGGCGCGCTCATGGGCATCCAGGCGATCAAGGGCGTGGCGGTCGGCGACGGCTTCGAGACGGCCCGCCGGCCCGGCTCGCGCGCCCACGACGAGATCGCCTACACCGCCGAAGACGGGGTGCGTCGCATCACCAACCGCGCGGGCGGTGTCGAGGGCGGCATGACCAACGGCGAGATTCTGCGCGTCAGCGCCGCGATGAAGCCGATCTCCACGGTGCCCCGGGCGCTGGCCACGATCGACGTCAAGACCGGCGAGGCGGCTCAGGCCCACCACGAGCGGTCCGACGTCTGCGCGGTCCCGGCGGCGGGCATCGTCGCCGAGGCGATGGTCGCGCTGGTGCTGGCCGACGCGGCGCTCGAGAAGTTCGGTGGCGACTCCGTCGAGGAAGTCGCCCGCAACCTGTCAGGCTACCTCTCCTCAATGGTGATCAAATGATCAAGGCCGTGCTGATCGGCCCGCCCGGGTCCGGCAAGACCACCCTCGGCCGTCTGCTCGCCGAGCGGCTCGGCGTGCCCTTCCGCGACACCGACGCCGACGTGGAGGCCGTCGCGGGCAAGCCCGTGGCCGACATCTTCGTCGAGGACGGCGAGGCGCACTTCCGCGAGCTGGAGCTGCGGGCGCTGCGGCAGGCGCTGGCCGAGCACGACGGCGTGCTGTCCGTCGGCGGCGGGGCCGTGCTGCGCGAGGAGGCCCAGGAGCTGCTCGCCGACCGGCCCGTCGTCTACCTCCAGGTGGGCCTGTCCGACGCGGTGCAGCGGGTGGGCCTCGCCTCGGCCCGGCCGCTGCTCGTGCTCAGCCCGCGCAGCCAGCTGAAGAAGCTCATGGAGGAGCGGCGGCCCATCTACGAGCGGCTCGCGACGATCACCGTGGTCACCGACAAGCGCGAGGTCGAGGAGCTGGCCGACGAGATCGTCGAGGGGCTCGGCCGATGACCGCCACGAGGATCGCCGTGCGCGGCGACAGCCCCTATGACGTGGTGGTCGGCGCGGGCGTGCTGGGCGAGCTGCCCGGCCTGTTCAGGCCGGGGGTGCGCACGGTCGCGGTGATCCACCCGGCCGGCCTGCCCGAGATCTCCCGTCCGGTGTGCGCGGCGCTGTCCGACGCCGGTCTCGACGTGGTGGCGCTGCCGGTGCCCGACGGCGAGCAGGCCAAATCCGTCGAGGTGGCCGCCCAGCTGTGGTCGGCGCTCGGCCGCTACGGGGTGACGCGCTCCGACGCCGTGGTGGGCGTCGGCGGGGGAGCCACCACCGACCTGGCGGGGTTCGTCGCCGGCACCTGGCTGCGCGGCGTCCAGGTGGTGTTCGTCCCGACCACGCTGCTCGCCATGGTCGACGCGGCGGTCGGCGGCAAGAACGGCATCGACACCCCCGAGGGCAAGAACCTCGTCGGCACCTTCCTGCCTCCCGCCGGGGTGCTCTGCGACCTCGCGACGCTGCAGAGCCTGCCGCGTGCCGACTACGTCGCCGGGCTCGCCGAGATCATCAAGGGCGGCTTCATCGCCGACCCGGCCATCCTGGCGTTGGTCGAGGAAGACCCCGAGGCGGCCACCCGGCCCGATGGACGCCACACCCGCGAGCTGATCGAGCGCAAGATCCGGGTCAAGGCCGACGTGGTCGGCGCCGATCTGCGTGAGGCGGGGCTGCGCGAGATCCTCAACTACGGTCACACGCTCGCCCACGCCATCGAACGCGCCGAGCACTACCACATGCGTCACGGCGAGGCCGTCGCCATCGGCATGGTCTACGCCGCCGAGCTGTCCAGGCTCGACGGCCGCGTGGGGGCCGATCTGGTCGAGCGCACCAGGTCGATCCTGACCTCGGTCGGGCTGCCCACCACCTACCGCGCCGACGCCTGGCCGCAGCTGCGCGATCACATGCGGCTGGACAAGAAGAACCGCGGGGCCGAGCAGCGGTTCGTCGTGCTCGACGGCCTGGCCGAGCCCGCGCGGCTCGAAGGCCCGCCGGAGGAGCTGCTGGAAGCCGCCTACCAGGCGGTCACCCAGTGACCCCGGAAGCTCGGCCAAGCCCGGCAGGTCCGGCGGAGACGGGCGTGGGGCGATGAGGCGCTACGGCTCCTTCGTGGCGCTCGGTGACAGCTTCACCGAGGGGCTCAACGACGTCGGCCCCGACGGCCGCTACCGAGGCTGGGCCGACCGGGTCGCCGAACGGCTCGCCGCCGACGACCCCGCGTTCCGTTACGCCAACCTGGCGGTGCGGGGCAGGCTGCTCGACCAGATCGTCACCGAGCAGGTGCCGGTCGCCGTCGAGATGGCCCCCGACCTGGTCAGCCTCTGCGCGGGCGGCAACGACCTGCTCCGGCCGGGCTGCGACCCCGACGCGATGGCCAAGACCCTCGCGCGAGCCGTGCGCGAGTTGCGGGCGGGAGGCGCCGAGGTGCTGCTGTTCACCGGGGTCGATCCGCGCGACACGCCGCTGATGCGCCGCCTGCGCGGCCGTTTCGCCGTCTTCTACCTGCACGTACGCTCGATCGCCGACCTCTACGGCTGCCGGCTGGTCGACCAGTGGTCGATGCAGGGCCTGCGCGACTGGCGGGCCTGGGGCGACGACCGGCTCCACATGAACGAGGACGGCCATCGGCTGGTCGCCGCCCGGGTGCTCGACGTGCTGGGCGTGCCGTTCGACGACTGGCGCAAGGTGTGGCCGGAGCGTTCGGTCGATCCGCGGGCCAGGCGGCGCGAGGACGCGCAGTGGATCCGCGAGCACCTGGTGCCCTGGGTGACCCGCCGGCTGCGCGGCACCTCCTCCGGCGACGGTGTCGACCCCAAACGCCCCGACCTGCTGCCCTGGGGGCCTTGAGGTCCGTGCCCGGCCGCCCCTCTGCACAGCGGAACGAATACGGCGAAACCTGTGCACGGCGGAACGAGTGCGGCCAACCCTGTGCGCAGGCCGACCTCGTACGGCCGGGTCAGCTCTCGGCCGCCAGGCGCTTGAGCGCGGAGCGGGGGATGGCGGGGTCGGTGGTGCGCCAGAAGGGCGGCAGCGAGCCCAGCAGGAAGCCGCTGTAGCGGGCGGTCGCCAGGCGCGGGTCGAGCACCGCGATGACGCCCTTGTCGTGTTGTGACCGCAGCAGCCGGCCGGTGCCCTGGGCCAGGAGGAGCGCCGCGTGGTTGGCCGCGACCGTCATGAAGCCGTTGCCGCCCTTGGCCGCCACGTGCCGCTGCCGGGCCGAGGTGAGCGGGTCGTCGGGGCGAGGGAACGGCACCCGGTCGATGATGACCAGGCGCAGCGACGGGCCGGGCACGTCGACGCCCTGCCAGAGCGACAGGGTGCCGAACAGGCAGGTCGTCTCGTCTTCGGCGAACTGCTTGACGAGCAGCATGGTCGAGTCGTCGCCCTGGCAGAGCAGCGGCACGTCGAGCCGGTCGCGCAGCGCCTCGGTGGCGGCCTTGGCGGCCCGCATGGAGGAGAACAGGCCCAGTGTGCGGCCGCCCGCGGCCTGGATCAGCTCGGTGATCTCGTCGAGGTAGGCCTGGGGCAGCCCGTCGCGGCCGGGCTGCGGCAGGTGTTTGGCGACGTAGAGGATGCCGGCCCGGGGATGGTCGAACGGCGAGCCGACGTCGATGCCCTGCCACTCGCCCTTGCCGAGCCCCCACTGCATGGCCATGGCGTCGAACGTGCCGCCCAGCGCCAGCGTGGCGGAGGTGAGCACGACGGTGCGGTCGCCGAAGAGCCGCTCGCGCAGCATGCCGCCGACGTTGAGCGGTGCGACGCGCAGCGTCGGCGGGCGCCGGTCGGTGCCGGAGTCGAGCCAGACCACCTCGGCCCGGTCGGCCTCGGTGGCGTGGCCGTAGGCCTCCAGCATGCGCACGGCGGTGTCGTGGACCTCGTCGAGCGCGGTGAACGCCGCCTTGCGCTGGCCCGCCTTGTCGGGGTCGTCCTTGTCGCCGCCACGCGGCCCCAGCGCCGTGACGCAGCGGGCCGAGGTGTCGCGCAGCAGGGCCAGCGTGAGCCCGAGCACCTCGGGCAGCTCGTCGACCCGGCCCGCCGGCGCGGCGGCCAGCAGCGCCTTGAGGTCTTCGCCGGCCTCCAGCAACTGGTCGGCGATCGGCTGCTCGATCAGCCGGCCCACGCGGCGCACGGCCAGCGCCACCGAGACGTCCGACAGCTCGCCGGTCACCACCGAGGTGACCCGGTCGACCAGCTCGTGTGCCTCGTCGACGACCACGAGATCGTGTTCGGGCAGCACCGACATCTCGCTCATCGCGTCGATCGCCAGCAGCGCGTGGTTGGTGACGACCACGTCGACCTCGCCGGCCTTGGCCCTGGCCAGCTCGGCGAAGCACTCGGCGCCGCTCGGGCAGCGGGTGGCGCCCAGGCACTCCTGGGCGCTCACCGAGAACTGCCGCCAGGCCTGCTCGCTGACCCCGGGCACCAGCTCGTCGCGGTCGCCCGTCTCGGTCTCCTCGGCCCACTCCTGGATGCGCTGCACCATCCGCCCGGTCGCACTGACCTCGCGCGCGTCGAACAGCTGGTCCTGCTCGTCCTCCTCGGGCCAGCCGGCGGTCGCCTTGTAGCGGCACAGGTAGTTGCGGCGGCCCTTGAGGATGGAGAACGACGGCTCGTGCGGCAGCTCCTTGGCCAGGGCCTCGGACAGCCGGGGCAGGTCGCGGTCGACCAGCTGGCGCTGCAGCGCGATGGTGGCGGTGGAGATCACGACCGTGGTGTCGGTGTCCATGGCGTGCCGGATGGAGGGCACCAGATAGGCGAGTGACTTGCCGGTGCCGGTGCCCGCCTGGACCGCTAGATGCTCTTCTTCGTCGACGGCCCGCTGGACGGCCTTCGTCATCGTGATCTGGCCCTGGCGCTCGCTCCCTCCGAGAGCGTTGACCGCGGCGCTGAGCAGGTGTTCGACTGACGGGAGATGGGAGTCCGGCACGGCACTAAACGCTACCGGCATTCCGGGGTCGCCGCGCCGAACACGGTGTGACGGGGCGTACGCATCCCGGCGTTCCCGGGCCCGGACGGCGGGAGGCGTGGCACACTGAACGACCGGAACTCCAACCTGTCCGTCTAGGAGCTTCCAGATGCGACCAGATGGACCCAAGATGAGGGCGGGGAGTCCGGTTAAGTAGGGTTTTCCGGGGTTGAGTGGACGAATAAAGGCTGGTTAAAGCAGTATGTCTGCCATGTCGGAAGTTGTCCCGTTGCCGTCGTTCGGTGAAGTGTTCTTCGATGCCAGAGGTCAGGAACGTTGCCTCCGGGTCACCTGGCATGAGGGCACCCTCGTGCTCAGCCTGTGGCGAGGGGAGATGTGCACGGCCAGCTTCCGCATGCCGATGGACGACGTGGGGCGCCTGCTCGACACGCTCGACGACGGCTACGCGGAGGCCAGCGGCGAGCAGCCCGCCGTGCCCGAGCAGGATCCGGTGACCGAGGCGATCCCCGGCACCGGCCAGTATCACCGGCCTCCGGCCCACGGCCTGCAGCCCCCGCCGCCGCAGCATGACGAGCGGCCGACGACCGCGCCCAACGACGTGCTCGTCGCCAGGGGGCCGGCCCACCAGGACAAGCTGGTGGCCTCCTATCCGGAGCCGGTCGCGCCCCGCGACGCGCCGACCCCGCAGTACGGTGAGCGGAGCCCCTTCACCGGCCCCCAGTACGCCGATCCGCACACGGGCGAGCCGATCCCCGCCTACCGGGAGCCCGCCCGGGCGGAGCCGTTCTCCGGCCCGCAGTACGCCGAGCCCGACACCTTCGGCGGCCGGCCGTACACCCTGGACCCCGAGCCCTTCTCCGGCCCGCAGTACATGGCCGGCGGCAACGAGACACATCCGCACTACCAGCTGCCCGACGGCCGTCCGGTGGCGCCGTCGACCGATCCGCTGGGCTTCCCCTCCCAGGCCGCCCAGTCCTATCCGGCGCCGCGTCAGGACCGCCCCGCGCCGAGCGACTACGGCTACCAGCAGCAGCCGCCGCCCTCGCGCGAGGTCCCGGGCGCGGCCGGGCTCGGCACCCCGATGCACGGCATCCCCGGCGCGGGCAGGCGCCAGGCCCCCGCCCCGGCGGCCGGCCGCGACCGCTACCCCGGCCAGGACGGCTACCAGCCCCAGATCGACCCCCTCGACCCGCTGGCGAGCCCGTATCCTCGCGACCACGGCACGCCCGACATCTCGCGCCCGTACGTGGGCGATCCGATGTTCTCCACCGGCGAGCGGCTACGTCCCGACCAGTACGACGACCGCGACGACCGCCGCGAGTGGTGAGCCGGGGCCGCTGACCTGGGGCAGGTGACCTGAGGCGTCAGGCCATCTGGGCGTGGACGAAGCACCACCGCCAGTTCTCGCCGGGTTCGAAGGACTCGATCACCGGGTGGCCCACGCCCTGGAAGTGCCGCGTGGCGTGCTTGTTGGGTGACGAGTCGCAACATCCGACATGGCCGCACGCCAGGCAACGACGCAGGTGGACCCAGCCGCTTCCGGTGGCCAGGCACTCCTCGCAGCCTTCCGGCGTCCGCGCCGGCGGGTCGTCGGCTTGGGCGAGATGCTCACAGATAGTCATGGTTCGAATCCTAGAACCAGAATCGTGTTCCAATTTGGCCGGACCTCTTGCTCCACCACGTTCCAACGGTGGACATTGTGACCATCGGGGAGTGACGTAGGACACAATCCCGAGGAGCCGGCTTGCTTGAGGTTCGCAATCTCGAGGTTGTCTATGACGACGTGATGCTCGTGCTGCGCGGCGTGAGCCTCAAAGTCCCTCCGGGCTCGATCGTCGCGCTGCTGGGCGCGAACGGGGCCGGCAAGACGACCCTGCTGCGCGCGTTGTCGGGCCTGCTCGACGTGCACGACGGCGACATCACCAAGGGCTCCGTCACGCTCGAAGGCGAGCCCATCCACCAGCTTAAACCCGCCCAGATCGTACGGCGAGGCATCAGCCAGGTCATGGAGGGCCGGCGCATCCTGGCCGAGCTGACCGTCGAGGAGAACCTCAGGGTCGGCGGCCACACGGCGGGCACTTCGCACCTGGAGCGGGTCTACGACCTGTTCCCGCTGCTGCGCGAACGCCGCAGGAGCGTGTCCGGCTACCTGTCGGGCGGCGAGCAGCAGATGCTGGCCGTCGGCCGCGCGCTCATGGCCGGCCCCCGCTACCTGCTGCTCGACGAGCCCAGCCTGGGCCTCGCCCCCGCACTGGTGGCGCAGATCCGCGACCTCATCGTGGAGATCAACCGGCAGGGCACCACGGTCCTGCTCGTCGAGCAGAACGCCACGATGGCACTGTCGATCGCCGGCCACGGCTACGTCATGGAGACCGGCAAGATAGTCATGGACAAACCGGCCGCCGAGCTGCTGGCCGACGAGGACATCAAGGAGTTCTACCTCGGAGCCGTCAGATCCTTCCGCGAGGTCAAGCACTACAAGCGGAGGAAGCGATGGCTGTCGTGACCCCCGTGCTGACCTTCGAGGACGTGCGCCTCAGCTTCGCCGGGGTGAGGGCCATCGACGGCGTCACCTTCGACGTGGGCCCCGCCGAGCTGTTCGCGATCATCGGCCCCAACGGCGCGGGCAAGACCTCGATCTTCAACGTGCTGTCCGGCGTCTACCGGCCGGACAGCGGCCGGGTCGCCTTCCTCGGCGAGGACCTGCTGTCCCGGCGGCCGCACGAGATCGCCGCGATGGGCCTGGCCAGGACGTTCCAGAACGTCGAGCTCTTCCACAACCTGACCGTCCTGGACAACCTGATGCTCGGCCGCCACCACCACTTCCGCTACGGCGCGGCCGCCGCCGTGCTGTGGCTCGGCCGGGCCAGGCGCGAGGAGCTGGCCGCCCGCGCCCGGGTCGAGGACATCATCGACTTCCTGGAGCTGGAGGCCTGGCGCCGCCACCCCGTACGGCTGCTGCCGTACGGAGTCCAGAAGCGGGTGGAGCTGGGCCGGGCGCTGGCCATGGAGCCCCGGCTGCTGCTGCTCGACGAGCCGGTCGCCGGGATGAACCTGGAGGAGACCGAGGACATGGCCAGGTTCGTCCTGGACATCCGCGACGAGCTGGGCATCCCGATCGTGCTCGTCGACCACGACATGGGGCTGGTCATGGACTTGGCGGACCGGGTGCTGGTGCTCGACTTCGGCCGGCCCGTCGCGCTCGGCACTCCGGAGCGGGTGCAGCACGACCCCGAGGTCATCGAGGCGTACCTGGGAGGCACGGCATGACGGTCACCATCGTCACCAGAGTGCGCGAACGCGCCCTTTCCGCCCCCACCGCCGTCGCGATGCGGCGCAAGGACCTGGGCATCTGGCAGGAGATCGGCTGGGCCGGCTACTGGGAGCAGGTCGAGCTGGTCGCGCACGCCCTGCTCGCGCTCGGCGTAGAGCCGGGCGACCGGGTGGCGGTGCACTCCGAGAACCGGCCCGAGTGGCTCTACGCCGACCTCGGCACGGTCGCGGTCAGAGGCATCACGGTCGGCCTGTATCCGACCAACCCGCCCGCCGAGGTCGCCTACCTGCTGGCGGACTCGGGCGCCACGATCCTCGTGGCCGAGGACCAGGAGCAGGTCGACAAGGCGCTGGCCGTGCTCGACGAATGCCCCGCACTACGGCACATCGTCTACCTGGAGCCACGCGGCATCCGGGGGCGCTACACCGACCCCCGGCTGATGTCCTGGCCCGAGCTGCTGGAGCTCGGCGCCGGGCACCGCTCGCGGCATCCCGGCGTGGTCGCCGCCCGGATGGACGCGGCCACGCCCGACGACGTGATGACGCTGATCTACACCTCCGGCACCACCGGGCCCCCCAAGGGCGTGATGCTCACCGTGCGCAACGTCGAGTTCGCCGTGGAGACTCTGGTCACCGGTGGCGGGTTCACCTCGCCGCCGCCCTCGGACCGCGACCTGGCGGTCTCCTACCTGCCGCTCTGCCACGTGGCCGAACGGGCGTTCACCGTCTGGTTCAACGCCGCGTCCGGCGTGCAGGTGAACTTCGCCGAGTCGATCGACACCGTCCAGGCCAACCTGCGCGAGGTGCAGCCGACGATCCTGTTCGGCGTGCCGCGCATCTGGGAGAAGGTGCTCGCCCAGGTCGACATCAGGCGGGCCGCCGCGACCCCGGTCAAGCGCGCGACGACCCGGTTCTGGCTGCGGGTGGCCGACCGGATCGGTGACACGCTGGTGCACACCGGCGGCCGGCACACGACGCGCACCCGGCTGCTGTACGGGCTGGGCTGGGTGTTCTGCTACCGCGCGCTGCGCGAGCGGCTCGGCATGCGCCGCGTCCGCTACGCCGCCTCGGGCGCCGCGCCCATCGCGCCCGACGTGCTCAAGTTCTACATGGGGATCGGCGTCCCCATGCACGAGGTGTACGGCATGAGCGAGAACACCGCCGTCGCCACCGCCAACCGCCCCGGCAGGGTACGGCTGGGCACGGTCGGCGAGCCGCACCCCGGCACCGAGCTGCGCATCGACGAGCTCACCGGCGAGATCCTGACCAGACATCCCGGCACCTTCGCCGGCTACTGGGGCAACCCCCGGGCCACGGCCGACGTCCTGGAGCCCGACGGCTGGCTGCACACCGGCGACGTGGGCGAGTTCGTCGACGGCAGCCACGTCCGGATCACCGACCGGATGAAGGACATCCTGATCACGGCCGGCGGCAAGAACGTCGCGCCCAGCCAGATCGAGAACGCGCTCAAGGCGTCGCCGTACCTGAAGGAGGCCGTCGTCGTCGGCGACCAGCGGCCCTACCTCGTCGCGCTGATCGGCATCGAGCCCGACACGGTGGGGGAGTGGGCGCGGCGGCGCGGCATCACCTACACCACCTACCGCGACCTGTCGGACAAGCCCGAGACGCGCGAGCTGGTGCGCGGGATCGTCGACGAGGTGAACGAGCGGTTCGCCCGGGTCGAGCAGGTCAGGCGGTTCGCGTTCCTGCCCAAGGAGCTCGACCACGAGGACGGCGAGCTGACCGCCACCCAGAAGGTCAAGCGGGCGGCCATCGCCAAGCTGTTCGAGGACCTGGTCGAAGGGATGTACACCCGGTGACGGGCCTCCTGGAGTCGCTGATCCGCGGGCTGGGCAACGGCTCGGTGTACGCGCTGCTCGCGCTCGGCTTCGTGATCATCTACAAGGCGACCCGGGTGATCAGCTTCGCGCAGCCGGCGCTGATGCTGGCCGGGGCGGTCGCGGTCAGCTATCTGGCCGAGGTGACCGGCTTCTACGCCGCCGTGCTGCTGGCCGCGCTGCTCATCGCCGGGGTGGCGCTGGCGATCGAGCGGATCGCGATCAGGCCCATGGTGGGGCGGCCGGTGTTCGTCGTGGCCATCATCACGCTCGGCATCGACGTGGTCGTCCGGGTGGTGGTCAACGGCTTCATCGGGCGGGACGTGCGCCAGGTGGGCGACCCGTGGGGGTTCGCGCAGGTGTCGCTCGGGCCGCTGGTGGTGCAGCAACGCTGGCTGGCGATGCTTCTGGTGACGGCCGTGCTGGTGACGCTGCTGTTCGCGTTCTTCCGCTACACCAGGTACGGCCTGGCGATGCGGGCGGCGGCGTTCGACCAGGAGACGGCGCTCGCGCAGGGCGTGTCGGTGGGCATGGTGTTCGCGCTGTCGTGGGGGCTGGCCGGGTTCCTGGCCGCGATCGCCGGCGTGTTCGTCGGCACCGGGCAGGGCATCGAGCAGCTGACCTGGGTGATCGCGCTCAAGGCACTGCCCGCGATCATCGTCGGCGGGCTCGACTCGCTGGGCGGCGCCGTCGTCGGCGGGCTGGCCATCGGGGTGGTCGAGTCGCTGTTCCAGTCCTACCAGGGTGAGTTCGCGCCCTGGCTGGGTCAGAACTTCGCGGTGGTCACGCCGTACGTGGTGATGCTGGTCGTGCTGCTGGTCAGGCCGTACGGGCTGTTCGGCACCAGGGAGGTGGAGCGGGTATGACGGCTCCTCCCGGCGTGTCGGGCGGCCGGTCCAGGCGGGTGCGCGGCCGGCCGCTGCTCTACACCTCCTACGCCCAGGACATGGCGTTGCTCGACACCCGCGGCAAGCGGATCTGGACCGGGGTGCTGGTCGCGGCGGCGTTCGCCGTCTCCGTGCTGCTGGCCGACCGGTCGCTGGAGGTGCTGGCCGTCGCGTACGTGCTGGCCATCGGGGCCATCGGGCTGAACATCGTCACCGGCTACGCGGGGCAGGTGTCGCTCGGGCACGCGTTCTTCGTGGCGATCGGCGCCTACACCGCCGCCGCGCTGTCCGGGCCGCCCGGCGGCGAGACCCTCGGGTACGGCCTGGCCGAGATCTGGATCTGGCTGCCCGCGGCCGGGCTCGTCGCCGCCGTGGCCGGGGTGCTGGTCGCGCCGCTCGCCACCCGGCTGCGCGGCCTCTACCTGGCCATCGTCACGCTCGGCCTGGTCTTCCTCGGCGAGCACGTCTTCAAGGAGTGGAAGGAGCTCACCGGCGGGCCGGGCGTCGGCCGGGAGGCGGCGATCCCGCAGCTGTTCGGCTACCGGCTCGACCAGGACGGTCCGCTCGGCACCAAGGAGCAGGTCCTCTACCTGCTGATGCTGTCGCTGCTCGTCGTCTTCGCCGTCGCGGCCCGCAACCTGGCCCGTTCGCGCGTGGGCCGGGCCTTCGCCGCGATCCGCGACCGCGACATCGCCGCCGAGGTCATCGGGGTGCCGCTGACCCGCTACAAGGTGCTGGCGTTCGGCATCTCGTCGTTCTACGCGGGCTGCGCGGGCGGCCTGCTCTACTGCGTCTCCGGGTACGTCGAGCCGGGCTCGTTCAACCTGCTGCTGTCGGTGCAGTTCATCGCGATGGTGCTGATCGGCGGGGTGGCCACCGTCTCGGGAGCGATCGCGGGCGCGCTGTTCATCTCGCTGCTGCAGCCGGTGACCAGGGCGCTGCCCGCGCTGGTGCCGGTCATCAGCGGCGACACCACCCAGACGCCCAACGTGTTCCAGGTCGAGACCGTGCTGTACGGCCTGCTGATCGTGTTGTTCCTCGTCTTCGAGCCGCGCGGGCTGTTCGGTCTCTGGATTCGCGCGCGCAACTACTGGAAGTCGTGGCCGTTCTCCTACTAGAGAGGGATTTCTCATGAAGAGTCGCTATGTGGTGATAACCGCCGCTGTAGTGACCCTTCTGTCCGCATGCGGCGTCATCCGGGGGGACGACGAGGGCAGCAAGGGCGCCCAGACGACAGGGGTCACCAGTGAACCCTGTCCCTCCGCGGTCGACAGCAAAAAAGGGTGCATCTATCTCGGCAGCATCTCCGACCTGACCGCCGGGCCGTTCGCGGCGCTGGCCGTGCCGATCACCGAGGCGCAGAAGGCGTTCTGGGCCCGGGTCAACAAGGCGGGCGGCATCGGCGGCAAGTACGAGGTGGACGTCACCAAGTTCGTCCGCGACAACAAGTACAACCCCGAGGTGCACCGCCAGGTCTACAACGAGATGAAGGACCAGGTGCTCGGCCTCGCCCAGACCCTCGGCTCACCCACGACCGCCGCCATCATCGGCGACCTGAAGGCCAACAGCGTCGTCTCGGCCCCCGCCTCCTGGACCTCGGCCTGGGAGTTCGAGGACGTGATCATCGAGACCGGCGCCAACTACTGCGTCGAGGCCATGAACTCGGTGGACTACGCGATGGAGACGTACAAACCGAAGAGCGTGATGGCCGTGCACCTGGCCGGCGACTACGGAGCCGACGCGGCGGCCGGAGCGAAGATCGCGGCGGAGAAGAACGGCCTCGAATTCACCGCCGTGGAGACGCCCTCGGGCGCCACCGAGCAGGGCCGCGCGATCACCGAGATCACCAAGAACAAGCCCGACCTGGTCATCCTGACCACCGGCCCCGCCGACGCGGCCACCATCGTCGGCCAGGCCGCCGCCGCCGGATACAAGGGCCGCTTCATCGGCACCGGCCCGACCTGGAACCCCGCCCTGCTCAAGTCACCCGCCGCCCCCGCGCTGAAGGCCCTGTACGAGCAGTCGGCCCCCGGCAAGTCGTGGGCCGCCGACACCCCCGGCCACCAGGCCATGCGCGACTCGCTGCCCGGCGTCACCCCCAACGACGGCTACACCTCGGGCTGGGCCTGGGCCTACCCGCTGAAGGCGGCGCTGGACGCGATGGTCGCGAGTGGCGACGTCAGCCGCAAGGGCCTGCTCGCGGCCGTCAAGTCGCTCAAGACCGTCGACTACGAGGGGATGCTGCCGCCCGAGGCCGGCAACTTCGCCGACGACCCCAACACGGCCACCTTCCGGCAGACGCTGATCAACAAGGTCGACGACCAGGTGCCCACCGGCGTCTCCATGGCCAAGGACTTCTTCGTCGGGCCGACCGCCAAGGACTACACGTTCGACGGCCCCTGTTTCGCCAAGCTCTAGCCACGTGCGGGGCACGGGCGGTTGGGTAGGGTCGCGGTATGCGCCCCCTGAAGACTCGCCTCGTGCCCCTCGCCGCCTTCGCCGCGTTCGTGCTCGCCGCCGGATGCGCTGAGGTCAACTCCACGATCGACAAGACGCAGGCCTGCCTGGAGGCCCCCAAGATCGTCGCTGATCTCGGCGCCGAGATCACCAAGCTCAAGGACGACCCGCAGGCCATGGAGAAGGCCCTCGACGACGCCGCGGGCAAGCTCAACGGCGTCGCCGACCAGGCCGCCAACACCACGCTCAAGGAGGCCAGCGACAACCTGGCGAGCACGCTGGCCGGCATCAACGTCAACGACGTCAACGACGCCGTCGACGCGATCCAGAAGGTCGGCACCGACTCGGCCGCCTACCTGGAGAAAGTCGCCCAAGCCTGCAGCTGAACCCCGGCTTCTCTAGGGGGAATGGGGACGAACTAGCGTTGAGACCATGGAGCCGGATCCCCGTTTCACGCTCGCCAACGAGCGCACCTACCTGACCTGGCTCAGCACCGCCCTGGCACTCAGCGCGGGCGGTGTGGCCATGGCGGCGGTGCCCGAGGACGTGTTCGTCCCGTGGGTGCGCACCGCCCTGGCCGTCGTGCTGGTCACGCTCTCCGCGCTGGCCGCCGGCATGGCCTATCCACGCTGGCGCAACATCCAGCGCGCGCTGCGCGCCCAGGCGCCCCTCCCGCCGCCCGCCCTGGCGGCCGTGTTCGGCTACGGCGTAGCGCTGGTCGCGGTGATCGCGCTGGTGCTGATCCTGCTCTCGGTCTGACGATGTCCGGCGAGATCTGGGACTCGGGGCTGCAGAGCGAGCGCACCCGGCTGGCCTGGGTGCGCACCGCCGTGATGCTGTCCACCGGCGGGCTCGCCGCCACCGGGCTGTCGCTCCAGCACGGCCTGGCCCCGTTGGCCGCCGTGGGCTTCGCGCTGGGCGCGCTCTGCGGTGGGTTTCTGCTGCTGCGGACCGGCGTACGGTATCGGCGCGTCCAGGAGGCGCTGCACGGCGGCCGGCCGCTCGACTGCGGCTTGGACGCGCTGCTCGCCTGGCTTGGCACGCTGAGCGCCGTGGCCGGGGCGGTCGTCTTCGTGATCACCGTCTAACGGCTCCCTCTTGAAGAGGCATGTTGTCCCTGAGCGTCAGCCTCGCGGTCGGTGGCTGCGCGGGCGATCAACTCGGCGGCCCGCCGCATCTCGGCCTCGGTACTCCAGCGGCCCAGTGACAGCCGCAGCGCGCCGCCGGCCCGCTCCGCGCTCAGCCCCATGGCCAGCAGCACCGGAGAGGGCTCCGGGACACCCTCGTGGCAGGCCGAGCCGGTGGCGGCGGCGATCTCGGGAACGGCGGCCAGCAGGCCCCGCCCGTCGATGCCGTCGATGCTGACGTTCAGCGTGCCGGGCAGCCGTTCGGCGGGGTGCCCGTTGAGGTGGACCCGGCCGGGCAGCAGCCGCCTCAGCTCACCGTGCAGCAGGTCCCGCAGGCCCGACAGCCGTGCCTGGCTTTCGGGCAGGTCCTGGCGGGCCAGCTCGGCGGCGGCGCCCAGCGCGGCGATGAACGCGACGTTCTCCGTGCCGGCCCGCCGCCCGCCTTCCTGACCGCCGCCGTCGATGACCGGGACGAGCGGGACACCGTCGCGCACGTACAGGGCGCCCACCCCCTTGGGCGCGTACATCTTGTGGCCCACCACGGTCAGCAGATCGACGCCCAGCTCGCGGACGTCGATGGGCACCTTGGCCACCGCCTGGGCGGCGTCGGTGTGGAACAGCGCCCCGGCGCGACGGGCCAGGGCGGCCAGCTCGGCGATCGGCTGCAGGGTGCCGGTCTCGCTGTTGCCGTAGGCGATCGACACCAGCGCCGTGTCCTGACCGAGGGCCTCCTTCAGGGCGGCGGGGTCGACCCGGCCGCGGGCGTCGACCGGCAGCAGCCGTACGGTGAAGCCGTCGCGCTCCAGGCTCCGGCACGCGCGCAGCACGGCGGGATGCTCGGTGGCCAGCGTGATGACCTGACGCCTGCCGGTCTCGGCCGCGCGAGCCAGGGTCAGGGCCAGGGCCGCGCCGCGAACGGCCAGGGTGTCGGCCTCCGAACCGCCGCCGGTGAAGACGATCTCCTCCGGGCGGGCGCCGAGCAGGCCGGCCAGCTGGGCCCGCGCCCGCGCGACGGCCTCGCCCGGCGCCTGGGCGTAGCGGTGGCCACTGGAGGGATTGCCGAAATGGGTGGTCAGGTAGGGCAACGCCGCCCGCAGCACCGCCGGGTCGACGGGGGTGGTGGCGTTGTAGTCCAGGTAGATCGGTCCGTCGGCCAGGGCGGGATGGCTCATCACGTCTTCTCCGGGTGGGTCTCGGCCATGCGCACCGCCACCACTATGCCGGTCGTGGTCGCGGCTTGCGAGGTCACGGGCCTGGGCGGACACTCGTAAGTGGGGGTGAACTCATGGAAGAAGAGCGCCGAATCCTGCCCTTCGAGTGCCGCGGATGCTGGTACGTCTGGGAAGAGGAGTATCTCGTACGACGCGGCGAGGGCCGCAGGGGCGACGACCGGGAGATCTGGCTGCGCTCGGGCGTCGCGGTGCCGCCTCCGACGCAGGGCGCCATCTGCCCGCGCTGCGGCTGCCAGGCGGCCACCACGTTCCCCGAGGGATATCTCAGGTGGCATCCCGAGCTGATCGCGCCGGTGGGGCCGCCGACACCCGACGCGACGCCGCTCCTCAGCCCGGCGCCCAGGCGACATCCCGGACACCTAACCTGACAGCAGGTGAGCGTTTCATAGCGATGGGTGTCATAAGTCACGTCTTTTCGTAGCGTGACGAGAGGCGGACACTCGGTGCGGATGGCGGTCGGTCACCGGGGGGTGGTCCTCGTGCGCGACGGGTTCAGCACTCGGCGGATGTGGCTCTTCGAATGTCTACGCTGCTGGTACGTCTGGGAAGAGGCCTACCTGGTCAGGCACGTCACCGACGACCACGGCAACGAGGTCGAGGTCTGGCTCCAGAACGGGCTGCCCGTACAGCCGCCCTGGTCAGGCACCTGTTGCCCCGGTTGCGGCGTCTACCACGTCACGTCCTTCCCGGTCGGTTACCTCGCGCAACACCCGGAGCTGGCACCCGCGCCGGAACCGGAGCCCCTGACGGCGGCCACGCCCGTGGCGAGGGCAGGGCTCCCGGCGCGGGCGCCGCTACCCGGCAGACTGCTGGTGGCGATGGGCCTGCCCGTGCTCGCCTTCATCGGCTACGAGCTGTACGAGAACCTCTTCGTCCGAGCGCACCCGCACTAGAGACCTGTCCCGTAGATCAGGCTCGCGATGTCACCGGCTTGTTGCCGGGACTCATAGCCGTGCCCAGCCGATTAGCGGAGGAAGGCACTGATCACCGCTACGGTTAGCGGAGAGTTTGATGTGTCCACGGCGAGCGGGCGAGGGATTGATGTGGCATGAGGAACTCCATCCAGCCGACCGCGCAACCGTTCGTCACCCGCCTCCGTGCCCGCGACTATAAGTCGATCAAGTCATGTGATGTGGCTTTCGGACCGCTGACGATCCTGACCGGTTTCAACGCGGCCGGGAAGTCGACTGTTCTCGACGCGATCCGTCTCGTCCGCGACGCGTTGGCGCTGTCCCCCGAACGAGCGATCGCCAAGCGCGGTGGGCTGGAGTCGGTGCTACGGCGCGGGAAGGAAACCGGCGAACACGCCGCCGACTCTTTCGCGATCTCGCTCGACCTGTCCTTCCCGGATGGCCAGGGAGGCGCGGCCTACGAGATAGAGATCGGCCGCGATCCGGCAGGGCGGCACCCACTCGTGGTGATCAACGAGAAGCTGACGCTCGCAGGGCGCGACGAGCAGGCCCAATATGCCGTCGATTACGTTGCCGACGGGCACCGAGAAGTTCATGGTGGGCAGATTCCCGGAGCGAAGCTTGGTGTCGATGCGTTGCTTCTGCCCATCGTGGGACGCCTGGCCCCTTATGACGTTCTGCTCGACAAGCTTCTTGCGATGCGGTTCTACGAGCTGGACACGACCGTGCTCAGGGAGCTGGACAACACCCGTGTGCCTCATCGCCAGTTGGGTGAGCGAGGCGAACACCTAGGACAGGTGCTGGGGGTGCTCGCGGAGGAGCATCCGATGTTCAAGGAGGGGGTCGACGAGACGATGCGCTGGTTGGTCCCGTCGCTGCCGCATGCAGGGCGATTACGCCACGGTCCAGGCTCGGTTCTGGACGGGCGACCCGCACTTGCCGTACTGGAATGCGGTGAACTCCGGCGCGGTGCAATCGCAGGATCAGCGCGTGCAGGTTTTCCAGAGCGACGAGCTCTCAGAGGGAACAGTCCAGGCCATGGGCGTGCTGGTGGCATTGAACCAGCCGGAGGCTATCAGCGGTGCGATCCCCCTGCTCGCGATCGAGGAGCCGGAATATGCCATCCATCCCGCACGAGTAGCCGGACTGCTGGCGGAAATGGCGGAGGCGGCCAACCGCACTCAGGTGATCGTGACCACGCAGAGCTCCGAGTTGCTGGACGCGGAGGAAATGGATCCCGCATGGCTGCGCATCGTGGAGATGGATGAGGCGGTAAGTAAGGTCGGCCCGCTGAGCGACGAAACCATCGAGATCCTGCGGAAGAACCCTTCGTATCTTCCCGACATGCATCGGCAAGGGCATCTCAGTCCCAAGGGTGACCAATATCTGATCACCGGGTAACTCCCCTGGCGATCACCGGCGATGGACTGCTTGAACCTGCTCATCAGGCTGAAGGCCGGAGAGTGAGGGAGGTGTGGATCTTCGCCCACACCCGATGCCCGAGCGCGGCGTCGCCCTCGTACCCGACCTGGTCCGCGAGCGCGGCGACGACGGCCAGGCCCCTGCCGCGCTCGGCGTTGGTCCGGCACGGGGTGCCGAAGCGGGGGAGGCCACCCCAACCGCAGTCGTAGACCGCGATGGTGATCGTGGCGGTCGTACGGGTCAGCTCGACGATGAAGGTCCCCTGCGGACGGCCACTGCTGCTGTGCTGGACGGCGTTCGCGGCGAGCTCGGCGACGATCTGCTCGGCGTCGTCCTGGCGGGGAGAGTCAGCCAGCAGGAAGCGGGTGAAGTGGCGGGCGTCCGGGACCTGGTCGAAGGCGCCTGGGAAGGTGCGCCGCCAGACCAGGCCGCCGGGGTGCAGGTCGATCATCGCGTCGACGAGTTCGTGTTTGACGTGGCACGGCTGAGCTTGTGCGCGTTGCCGGGGGATGATCAGAGCGGCGGCGGTGTCAGGCACTGGGATTTCTCCGTGGGGAAGCGGATCGATGTGTGACTGAAAGGTTGCCCCTCAAAACCGGCACCGTGGATCCCCGCCGTCGCTTCCGGAATGACCCCCGCTGAGCCGAACGACTTCGATCAGGCCCCCACAACATCCTCGCCTCCACCTGGACGGAACGTGACTGTGCCATTACGTTCGGTTGTCGTGATGTCGTAGTGGAGGTGGTACGAATGGCCCGCGAAGGTTACCTGGTGCTGCAGCAGACCCGGATGTGGAGTCAGCGGCTCCGGGAGAAGGGGTTCACCTGGGATCAGATCGCCGAGGTGATCGCGCTCACCCACGAGGTGAGCCCGTTGCGGCTGTATCGGCTGGCGCACGGCCGCACTGCCGCCGACGTGGTGGCGATGGTCAACGACGCCGACCCGGCGGGCACGGCCGCGCTTCGTGTGCCACGCCTGTACGACTTCGAGTCCTGGCCGTACGCCGGGCGCAGGCCACCCGCACCGCTGCTCGCCGTCCTGGCCAAGATCTATCAGACCAGCGCCCGCAACCTGGTGCACAGCATGACCCTGGCGTCGTACGGGCAAGTCGATCATGAGCTGATCGACCGCGCGGACTTCCGCCACTCAGACACTAACCGGCCCGCTGCCCCAAGCCATGTCACCATGGACGAGAGCGCAGCAATCCACTCCGCTGACACGTCGCTCCTGGACGCCGCAGCGTGCGTCCGGTTGCTGCACGCCACCGGCGCCGAGGAGGCCGACGTGAAGCGACGCGAACTGCTCTTCGAACTGGCCCTGGTCTTCGGCGGCAGCCAGGCGCTCGGTCTGCTGCGCATCCTCACGCCCGAGGAGGAAGAACGCCTGGCCGGAGTGCTGCGCGACACCTGGCGAATGGACGAGGCCGCCGTACAGACCTTCGAGAAGCTCGCGCTCCAGGCACGGCGGGCCGACGATGTGGCCGGCCCGGCAAAACTGCTGCCGGTCGTCAACGGACAGCGGGCGGCGGTCGGCAAGCTCCTGGCACGCGAGTCTCTGGCACCGAGCCTGCGCGACCGACTCCTCGACACGTACGCACAGCTGTCCCAACTGGCCGGCTACCTGACCTACGACCTGCGTGAATACGCGGCAGCCGAACAACCCTTGCGCGACAGCCTGCGCGCGGCACACGACCTCGGAGATCCGACGCTGATCGCCTACGCGCACTACTGGCTCGGCAGGCTGGCCGCCGACCAGCACCGCACCGCCGCCGTTTTCGACCATGCCTTCGCCATTCAAAACTGGGCCGCCCGATCTCCGAGCAAGCTGCTGGCCTCGCTGCACGAAACGCTGTTCTCACTCGCCTACGCCTTCGAGGGCAGTACTCCGGCGAGTGCCCGCGCGCATGACAGCGCCCTCGCGTCGGCCAGCGCGCCGAAGGGGGACGAACCGGCCTATCTGTACTGGGTCTCGCCATCGGAGGTGGAAGTCAGAAGGAGCACCTTGTTGATCCAGCGGAACCAACCCGGACCTGTCATAGCGGCGGCCGAACGTTTTCTGGCCGGACATGACCTCAGGTTCAAGCGGCGTCATGGACTCGTGCTCACCCGATACGCCCGCGCCCTGACCATGATCAAGGAGATCCCCGAGGCCACCGCCCGGCTGGCCGAGGCGGCCGACATCACCAGGGAGCACAGCTCCGCTCGACTGGCCGATGAGATCACCCAGGCGCGAGCTCGGCTGGAGCCCTGGGCGACCACCACCTACGTTCGCCGGCTGGATGAGACCCTGCGCTCCTGTGGCCTCGCTCCGGCGAGGTCGGCAAGGGCTTGAGCTGGATCGCATACCAGCTGGCGATGACACCGTTTGGTCCGGCGATGACGCCTGACCAAACGGCATAGGCCCTAGCTGAGACTCTCCAGCCAGGCCCGGTGCAACCCCGCGAAGCGGCCCGAGGCGGCGATCAGCCGGTCGGGCGGGCCGTCCTCGACGATCTCGCCGCGCTCCATGACCAGTACCCGGTCGGCGATCTCCACTGT
This sequence comes from Nonomuraea sp. CX421, assembly GCF_059358955.1. Lineage (NCBI taxonomy): Bacteria > Bacillati > Actinomycetota > Actinomycetes > Streptosporangiales > Streptosporangiaceae > Nonomuraea > Nonomuraea sp. CX421. The sequence continues at coordinate 93,510 of NZ_JCADBK010000013.1, forward strand.
CGAGAGCCGGTGCGCGATGATGAGCGCCGTCCGGTCGGCGAGGATCGTCCGCAATGCCCGCTGCACCAGGCGCTCGCTCGGCACGTCCAGGCTCGACGTCGCCTCGTCCAGGATCAGCACCGCCGGATCGGCCAGGAACGCCCGCGCGAACGCCACCAGCTGCCGCTGCCCCGCCGACATCCGGCCGCCGCGCTGGCCCACCTCGGTGTCGTAGCCCTCGGGCAGTGACATGACGAACTCGTGCGCGCCGATCGCTTTGGCCGCCTCGCGCACCTGCCGGTCGGTGGCGTCCGGCCGGCCGAACCTGATGTTGTCGGCCACCGTGCCGCTGAACAGGAAGTTCTCCTGCGTGACCATGACCACGGCTCTGCGCAGCGAGAGCTCGTCCAGCCGACGCAGGTCGATGCCGTCGAGCAGCACCCGGCCCTCGGTCGGGTCGTAGAAGCGGGAGATGAGCTTGGCCAGCGTCGTCTTGCCCGCGCCGGTCGCCCCGACCAGCGCCACGCTCTGTCCCGCCGGGACGGTCAGGTCGAGCCCCGGCAGGATCGGCATCTCCTCGACGTAGGCGAACCGCACCCCCTCGAACCGCACCCGGCCGCGTGCCCCGGTCAGCGCCTCCGGCTCGCGCGGCTCCGGCACCCCCGGCTCCTCCTCCAGCACGCCCGACAGCTTCTCCAGCGCCGCGCCCGCCGACTGCAGCGTGTTGTAGAACTGGCTGATCTCCTGCATCGGCTCGTAGAACTGGCGCAGGTAGAGCAGGAACGCGGCGAGCACGCCAACCGTGATCTCCCCGTGCAACGCCAGCCAGCCGCCGTAGACCAGCACACCGGCGACCGTGACGTTGCCGATCAGCTTGATGCCCGGCATGAACACCGCGACCAGCCGCATGCTGCGCGCGTTGGCGTCGCGGTAGTCGTCGTTGAGCTGCCGGAAGATCTCCTGGTTGCGCGGCTCGCGGCGGAACGCCTGCACCGCGCGGATGCCGGTCATCGACTCCACGAAGTGCACGATCACCAGCGCGACCGTCTCCCTGGTGCGCCGGTAGACGATGGCCGACTGCCGGCGGAACCATGTGGTGATCAGCAGCAGGAGCGGCAGCGGGATCAGCGCCACCAGGCCGAGGGGCACGTCCAGGACCAGGAGCAGCACCGCCGTGCCGAACAGCGTCAGCACCGCGGTGACCAGGCCGTCGAACCCCGACTGCAGCAGCTCGGCGATGGCCTCGATGTCGGAGGTGAGCCGCGAGATGACCCGGCCGGAGGTGTACTTCTCGTGGAAGCTCAGCGACAGCCGCTGGAAGTGCTCGAACACCCTGCGCCGCAGCTCCAGCAGGATGCTCTGGCCGATGCGGCCCGACAGCTTGAGGAACGCCTGCCGGGTCAGCGCCTGGGTGACCGCCGCGGCCACGATCACGCCGACCACCGTGATCAGCGTCCCGGGGCCGGTGCCCTTGAGCATCGGCGGGATGCCCGCGTCGATGCCCACCTTGACCAGGTAGGGGATCGCCAGCCCCGCCGCGTTGGAGACCACGATGATCGCCGTGAGCAGCGCGATCGCCTTGCGGTGCGGCGTCAGCAGGTCGCCGAGCAGCCGCCGCGACCGGTCGCGCAGCAGGACGGAGACCTTCTCGGACAGCTCGTCCTGGTCCTCGGAGGCCACCCCGCGCCAGTCGGTGACCGTGGGCGTCGTCATCGCAGGGCCCCTTCCGACGGGTCGAGGTCGGCGTCCTGCGCGAGCAGCTCGCGGTATTCGGGCACGTCGTTCAGCAGCTCCTGGTGCCGCCCGACGTGGGTGATCGTGCCTCCCGCCAGCAGCGCGACCTTGTCGGCCAGCAGCACCGTCGAGGCGCGGTGGGCGACCACGATGCCGGTGGCCTCGCGCAGCACGTGCCGCAGCGCCTCCTCCACCAGTGCCTCGGTCTCCACGTCCAGCGCGGACAGCGTGTCGTCGAGCACCAGGATGCGCGGTCTGCTCAGCACGGCGCGGGCCAGCGCCAGCCGCTGTCGCTGCCCGCCGGACAGCGACAGCCCCTGTTCGCCGATCCGGGTGTCGAGGCCCCACGGCAGGTCGTACACGAACATCGCCTGCGCGGTGCGGATGGCGGCGTCCATCTCCTCCTCGGTGGCGTCGGGCCGGCCGAGCATGAGGTTCTCGCGCACGCTCATCGAGAACAGCGTCGGCTCCTCGAACGCCGTCGCCACCACCTCGCGCAGCGCCGGCAACGTCAGGTCGCGCACGTCGTGGCCGTCGATCGTGACCCGCCCTCCGGTGGGGTCGATCAGCCGGGGCACCAGCGAGGTCAGGGTCGTCTTGCCCGACCCGGTGGCGCCCACGACGGCGACCGTCTCGCCCGGCCGGACGTCCAGCCAGACGTCGTGCAGCACGGGCCGCTCGGCGCCGGGAAAGCGGAACTCCACGCCCTCGAACCGCAGGTGGCCGCGGGGCCGCTCGACCGTCCGCGTGCCGCCCGCGATCGCCGGCACCGTGTCCATGACCTCCATGACCCGGTCGGCCGAGGTCATCGACTCCTGAGCCATCGCCAGGATGTAGCCGAGGCTGGCGATCGGCCACACCAGCTGCAGCATCAGCGTGGTGAAGGCGACCAGCGTGCCCAGCGTCAGCGACCCGCCGCCGACCGCCAGCGCGCCGAGCAGCAGCACCAGCGAGAGCGTGAAGTTGGGGATCATCTCCAGGAAGGTGAAGAACCGGGCCGACAGCCGGACCTTGTCCATGGAGGTGTCGTAGACCTTGAGTGCTGCGTCGTCGTACCGGTCGTAGACGTGGTGCCGGCGGCCGAACGCCTTGATCGTCCTGATCCCGATCGCCGACTCCTCGACCAGCGTGGCCAGGTCGCCCTGTTCGTCCTGGACCTGCCGGGAGATCTTGATGTAGCGCTTCTCGAACCGCATCGACACCACGATGATCGGCACCGCCGACGCGGCCACCAGCAGTCCGAGCGGCCAGTACATGTTCAGCAGCAGCACGGTCACGACGCTGAGCTGCAGGATGTTCATGACCAGGAAGAGCATGCCGAAGCCGAGGAACCGGCGGATCGTCGACAGGTCGGTCGTCGCGCGCGACAGCAACTGCCCAGACTGCCACTCGCCATGGAAGCCCATCGGCAGCCGCTGCAGGTGCTCGTAGAGGTCGTCGCGGATCCGGGTCTCCAGGCCGAGCACCGGCCCGATCTGCGACCACCTCCTGATGAAGATCAGGAACGCCTCCAGGACGCCCAGACCGAGCGCCAGGAGGCCGAGGGGGAGTAGGGCGCCGGAGTCGCCGTGGAGCACGGGGCCGTCGATCACCTCCTTGCCGACGAGGGGCAGCGCGATGCTCGCGCCGATGCCGAGGAGGGCGGCCAGCCAGATGAACACCAGCTTGGCGACGTAGGGGCGGAGGTAGGACCTCATCCGCCACAGGGAGTTGGAGGACAGCAGGGGACGACGTGGTGAACTCGTATCGGGAGGCATCCCATCCAGGCTACGACGGAGGATCAACCGATTTTCGGAGCGCCACGGGCGCATACCCGTTCCTGACCAGGACGTGACATCCGCCGAGAGGGCGTGATGGACAGTGATCACAGGTTGCCGCGCGCCCGGGGCGACTGGTTTCCAAAAACGGTAGGGCATAGGAGCGGTACGTCACCTTCCGTGATCTTTGGCTAACTACAATGGATCTTGTTGTCCTTTTAGGTAAAAGTTACGCTTTGCCCGTTTGGCAACATGCTCCGAGCTGCGTGAGTCAGCAACCTTGTTTTCGGGACGGGGTGGAGCTTCGTCTGGCGTCATTAGGCGCCCTGCGTGGTTCGGAGTGTGATGGCGTATGCGTGCGTCTTTTTCGAGTCGGTTTTTCCTTAGATCGGCACCTGTTGTCATTCTTACGCTTTTGGCCGTGATGCCTGGACTTGTGGGTGTCGCTGGGGGAACCGCATTGGCGGCGGCCGTGGCTGAAACGGGTGGTGTGGTTCACGCGGCCCCGGAGACGCCGAAACAGTTGGCGGGTACTGCGGCGGGGCTGCCGTCGTTGGTCGACACCGGAGTCACCGCGACGTCCGCTGCCGCGGGTACTCCCAAGTCGAAAGTCAAGGTTCCGAAGAATGCGGTGCCGGAAGAGCAGCGGCAGGGTCTCGTCCGCGATACTTCGGCCGTGCCGGTTGATGCGGCGGCCAAAACGCTCGCGCTCGCCGCTGATCCGCCGTGCGGGAATGAATCACCCTGGCAGCGGAGCGTGTACGTCGCGTATGGGACGCGTGTCTACTCCGGTGGGCGTATTTGGCAGGCGATTCAGAATATTCCTGCCAATCTCAATTTCTACCCTCCGCACGAAGATCAGACAGGTTGGATGCTGATCGGCCCGTGCCCACTGCCGCCGGCTCCCACTGCCACGTCCATGACCCCTGTGAATGGGGCGTTGGTGTTGACCGAGCAGCCAATCCTCAATGTGGTGGGCAGTACCTGGTCGGGCGGGGTGATCGGCTTTGACTTCGAGGTGTGCGACAACCCGGCGATGTCCAACTGCATCACCTACGAGTACTGGGGCACGGGGTTGTCAGCTGACTGGCAAATCCCTGCGGGCACACTCGCATGGGGACGGCAGTACTGGTGGCGCGTAGACCTGTCTGACGCCTCGACCATCGGCGGCCGGTCCGCGTATTCGCCGGTCCAGACGTTCACGGTCGGTGTGCGGCAGCCGACGATCACTTCACAGTTGTCCACCTCCGGGGTGGACGGCCAGGAGTTTCATCAGCAGGCGGGCAACTACACCACGACGGCCACGGACGCCCAGATTCCGGCGGCGGGGCCGCCGTTGTCGGTGGTGCGCTCCTACAACAGCATGGACACGCGCCGCACGGGCGTTTTCGGCGCGGGCTGGTCGACCCGCTGGGACATGAGGATCATCCCGGAGACGATCCATGGGCGCGAGGCTCTGCTGGTGACGTTCCCGGACGGGCGTGAGGTCCGTTTCGCCGACAAGAAGGACGGCACGTTCCAGCCGCCACCGGGCATGTACGCGACTCTCGCTGTGCGGGCGGAGGGCGGCTGGCGTCTGATGGACAAGGCGTCGAACACCTATCTGTTCGACGGGGCGGGCCGGCTGCTCAAGATCACGGACGGGCGTGGCCGTAGCCAGGAGTTGACGTATGACGCGAGTGGGAAACTCGCCGAGGTCACCTCGCCCGGCGGACGTTCGCTGACTTTCCAGTGGAGCGGCGGCCATGTGACCTCGGTGTCCACCGACGCCGTGAACGGCACGCCGTTGACCTGGACCTACGCCTACAACGGCGATGTGCTGCAGCAGGTGTGCGATCCCGAATCGCGGTGCACCATCTACGGCCATGATCCGGGCTCGCAGTATCGCAGTTCGGTGCTCGATTCGGATCCGTACCATTATTGGCGGCTCGGCGAGGCCACGGGCGGCGCCATCGACCTGGGGTGGCGGGCAGGAAACGCCACCTACAGCGGCGCGGTCGTCCGGGCACAGCCGGGAGCCCTGGCCGGCACTCCTGACGGCGCGGTGAAACTCACCAACTCCACGAGCGTCAGCCTTCCTTCGGGGATCGTCCCGGCGATTGGGAAGTACGCGTCGCTGGAGACGTGGTTCAAGACCAGCACCAGTGGCACGGTCATGTCGATCGCCTCAAGCGGCGGCACGAAAACGAACGTCTTGAGCATCGAAGCCGATGGGAAGTTACGCGGCTCCTATCAGTCCACTGCGACACCGATCATCACCGCGGCGCCGGTCAACGATGGCGCATGGCATCACGTGGTGCTGACCGTCGCGGACAACGTGCAGACCATGTACGTGGACGGAGCCGTGGTGGGAACCCTCACGGCGTCGATCACCGGCACGAACAACCGGCCGACGTCGACCATCGGCGGTCTGGACGGCTGGATCGACGAGTTCGCCGTCTACGACCGGCCGCTCGAGCCCTATGAGGTGGTCCGTCACTACCAGGCCCGCAACGCCGCCCCGCACAAGCTCACCCAGGTCACCCTTCCTTCGGGCCGGGTCAGGGCGACGAACGTCTACGAGCCCACGACCGATCGCCTCAAGACCCACACCGACCAGCATGGCGGCACCTGGCAGATCAGCGACCCCGTGATCAACCGCAACACCGGCACCTCCACGGTGACGGTCACCGACCCCAAGAACGCGACGATCACGGCCGTCTACGACGCATGGCGCGGATACCGGATCACGTCCCAGACCGACCAGCTGGGAAAGAAGACAAGCTACACCTACGACACCCGCGGCTTCCTCAACAAGATCACCGACCCGAACAACAACACGACCCAACGGAGCAACGACAAACGCGGCAACGCCCTGACCACCACGACCTGCCGCGCCTCAGGAAACTGTCAGACGGCCCGAGCCGAGTACTACCTCAACGCTGCTGATCAGTTCGATCCGCGTAATGACCGGGTCGTCAAGATTCGGGACGCGCGCTCGGCCAGCAGCACCGACAACACCTACGCCACCGTGTGGGAGTACAACTCCTACGGCGAGCAGACCAAACAGACCACCCCCGCGACAACGGACTTCCCCAACGGCCGATCCGTCACGGTCACCTACACCGACGGCAGCGAGGCCGCGGTGGGCGGCGGAAGCACCCCGGCAGGCCTGGCGGCATCACAGACCGATCCCCAGGGCAATACATGGAGCTACCGCTATACCGCTGCGGGTGACTTGGCCGAGCAGAGCGATCCAGACGGTCTGGTGACTAAATACGAGTACGACGTGCTCGGCCGTGCTGTCTCCCAGGCCGAGGTCTCCGACGCCCACCCCGGCGGGGTGAAGAGCACCTACACCTACGACATGGCCGGTCGGCTAGCCACCGCGACGGCGCCGGGGGTGAAGAACGAGATCACGAACGTCACGCACACCGCGAAGACGGCCTACACCTATGACGCGGACGGTAACGAGCTCACCGAGACGGTCACCGATCTGACCGGTGGCGATCCGGAGCGGACCACCACCTTTACCTACGATGCGAAGGGTCGCGAGGAGACCCGCACCGACGCCGAGGGTGGCGTAATACGTACCAGTTGGAACGCGCTCGGCTTGCAGACGAGTGTGACCGACGAGGTCGGCTCGGTGTTCGGCTACAGCTACACCGAGCGGGGTGAACTGGCCTCGGTCAGCCTGAAGAACTGGACCGGCAGCCCGGTCAACCCGCAGCCGGCCACGGAGATCGTGCTCGAGTCGTTCTCCTACGACCCGGCCGGTCGGCTGGGTACCCGGGTGAACGCGATGGGCCGGAAGACCTCCTACACCTACTTCAACGATGACCTGCTCTCGCAAGTGATCGCCGACGACGTCAAGGTGAACGGCTCGACCACGGCCAAGGACGTGGTGACCGAGGCGAACACCTACGATGCGGCTGGCAATCTGACCCGCCAGGTCACCGGCGGTGGTGTCACTACCAGCGACTACGTCTATGACGCCGCGGGCCGGCTCACCTCGGCCACGCTGGATCCGGCCAAGCTCAACCGCAAGACCGTCTTCGCCTACGACGCCACCGACCTGACCACCAAGGAGACCTACACCGGGGCGGGCAGCAGCCGCGAAGAAAGCGTCAGCTACGTCTACAACCCGGTCGGCATCATGACCCGGCAGACGGTGGAGAACGGCGCCGAAGATCTCGTCACCAGCTGGGAGGTCGACGACCGCGGCCTGATCACCGCTGCCATCGACCCGCGCGGTAACGCCGACGGCGCCAGCGCGGCCGACTACACCACCAGTCTCCGTTACGACGCGTTCGGCCGCTTGATCGAGATCAAGGCGCCCAGCGTGCAGATCGACAGGGCCGGGACCGCCACGCAAGGGCGGCCCACGATACGGATCGGTTACAACAGCGCGGGCTCGCAGACGCATGTCGTCGATGAGGAAGGCCGTCTGGCCGCTTCCGGATTCGACCGGATGGGCCGGCGCACCTCACTGACCGCCATGGCCTACACCCCGCCCGGCGGCAGCACCGTCACCCCGGAAACGGCCTACGCCTATGACGCCGCCGGCCGCCTGATCACCAGCACTGACCCGCGCGGCCAAGTCACCACCTTCGAGTACGACGCGCTGGGCAATCCAGTACGGGCCACTAACCCACCGTCTGCTCCCGGCCAGCCAGCTGGGCAGTGGGTGGCCGAGTATGACTTGGCCGGGGAGCAACTGGCGGCCATCGACCCGACCGGTGCCCGCCTCGAGGCGACCTACGACGATCTCGGTCGGCAGATCACCCAGACGGTGATCGAACGCCGCCCCACGACCGCGGCGCACGTCACCAGGCTGACCTACAACGACGCCGGCTTCCTCACCAAGATGGTCCGGCCCGGCGACAAGACCACCGACTACACGCCCAACGCCGTCGGCGAGGTCGAAACTCTCATCGACGCGGCACGCGACACCACCACCTACACCTACGACCTGGCAGGCCGACCGGCCAAGGCCGTCAACGCGCTCGGCAACGCCATGGTCGGTGACTACGACCTGGCCGGCCGCATCACCGAGGTGAAGAGCCTGAACGACGCCGGCGCGACGTTACGCACCGTTGGCCTGGGCTATGACGCGGCGGGCAACATGACCCGCTCCACCTCTGGCGAAGGCCGGATCACCCGCTACAGCTACGACGCCACCAATCTGCTCACCGAACTGGTCGAGCCGGTCTCGGGCAGCAAGTCGATCACCACCAGCTTCGGCTACGACGCCGCCGGCGCCCGCACCCGGCTCACCGACGGACGTGGCAATGCCACCTGGACCGGCTACAACACGCTCGGCCTGATCGAAACGCTCACCGAGCCGGCCACCACCGCCCACCCGAACGTGGCCGACCGCACCTGGACACACGTCTACGACGCCAACGGCAACGAGACCGCGCTCCTCCAGCCCGGCGGGGTCCGCCACGACAAGCAGTACGACAATCTCAACCGGCTGACCCGCGTCAGCGCCTCCGGAGAGGGCATCGTCACCGCCGACAAGACCTACGGCTACGACCTGGCCGACCGGCCCACCACCGTGAGCGACCAGACTCTGGAGTACGACGACCGCGGCCTGCTCACCAAACTCATTCCGCCGTCCGGGACCGCCGCCACCTTCGCCTACGACGCGGTCGGCAACCCGACCCAGCGCGTGGACGTCACCGGCACCACCACCTACACCTGGGACGCCGACGACCGGCTCAAGACAGTCACCGACCCGGTCAGCGGCCGTACCAACACCTACGCCTACGACGGCGCCGACCGGCTCCAGACCATCACCTCGGCCAACCCGGTCAACACCCAGGTCTACACCTACGACGCCCTGGACCGCATCCAGACGCACACGCTGAAGAACAGCAGCGGCGGCCAGCTCTCCAAGATCACCTACGGGTGGGACAAGGACGACAACCTCACCAGCAAGAACACCGAGGGCCTGGCCGGAGCCGGCAACAACACCTACGGCTACGACCACGCCGGCCGCCTGACTTCCTGGACCGGCCCCGACGGCACCACCACCGCCTATGAGTGGGACGACGCCGGCAACCGCACCAAAGCCGGTGACAAGACCTATACCTATGACCAGCGCAACCGTCTCACCTCCGGCGACGGCACCGACTACACCTACACCCCGCGCGGCACCCTGGCGACCGAGACCAAGAACGGCAACACCAAACACCTGACCTTCGACGCCTTCGACCGGCTCCTCAACGACGGCGACGCCGTCTACACCTACGATGCCTTCGATCGCATGGCCACCCGCCACAAGAGCGGCGGCACCCAACAGCACTTCGTGTACGCCGGGCTGGACAACGACATCGTCGCCATCACCGACCAGGCCGGGACCATTCAAACCAAGTACGGTCGAGACCCCTTCGGCGGACTGCTCAGCCTCCAGGAAGGCGCAGGCCCTGCCCTCGGCGCCCTCACCGATCTCCACGGTGACGTGATCGGCAGCTTCTCCGGTACCGCCCTGTCCAACTCGACCGCCTACAACCCCTACGGCGAAGTCCTCGCCCAAACCGGCACCAAACCCACTCTCGGCTACCAGGGTGAATACACCGACCCCGACACCGGCACCGTCAACATGCACGCCCGCTGGTACCAACCCGGCACCGGCACATTCACCTCCCGAGACACCTGGACGCTCACACCAAACCCCTCCATCCAAGCCAACCGCTACACCTACGCAGGCGGCGGCCCATTGACCGGCATGGACCCCACGGGCCACATGCCCGAAAAGGACGGAGGCGTCTCTTCGGGTGGGACCATGACCGCCTCCCGCGGCGGGAACGGAGGCAGTGGGGTGGGAGTGCTTCCTGCCTCATCCGGTACAGCAGCAGTAACAGCAGCGGTGCGCGGTGCCCAGACAGCGGCAAAAGCCGGGCAAGTGGCAAAAGCGGCGAACTCGAGCAGTGCACCTTCGACCAAACGCCGGACCAGCCCGTATGGGGACGACCGACGCGAACCCAAGAAGCCTGATGCCAAGAAGCCGTCATCCTATAAGGAGAGATGCAAGACCAATTGCGGCCTCAAGCCGCCAACGAAATGCAAGACCAATTGCGGCCCTAAACCGACAGTGAAATGCAAGACCAACTGCGGCCCTAAACCGACAGTGAAATGCAAGACCAACTGCGGCCCTAAACCGACAGTGAAATGCAAGACCAATTGCGGCCCTAAGAAATCGGACATCAAACCGGGGCCGACTCATGGCCCATGCAAAAGCCCGTGTAATCCTCCTTGCCCCCCATGGGTATGCGAAGGGACAGATGGACTGTGCGGACCGGGGCAGCCCTGTGCACACCCAGACCAAATCTTCATTGACGACTCACAGGTAATGAATTTTTATGACTATGGGGTCGACCCGGATGACTATCCGATCATCCACTGTGATGATTCTAGATATGGCACAGGGACCTGCTCAGACGGTGTAGCGGCAGTCGACCCCGACGACACAGATACAGGCTCGTTCGACGGCGACCCCGTAGTGCCCATCTTCACCTGCGATCCGGCCCCCAACAGCTTCGTTCCCGGCACCAAGGTCCTTATGGCCGACGGCACGAGTAAGCCGATCGAAGAGGTGAAGATCGGTGACGAGGTCCTCGCGACCGACCCGACGACCGGCCGCACCGACCCTCGACCGGTTACCGCTCTGATCGCCGGTCAAGGCACAAAACGCCTCGTCAAGCTCACGATCGACACCGACGGTGACCGCGGTGATGCGACCGGGTCGATCACCGCGACCGACAACCACCCGTTCTGGGTGCCCGCCCTCCGCCTGTGGGTGCATGCCGACCAGTTGAAGCCCGGCATGTGGCTGCAGACCTCAGCCGGCACGTACGTCCAGATCACTGCCGTCCAGAAGTGGACCGCGACCCAACGCGTCCACAACCTGACCATCGACGAACACCACACCTACCATGTGCTAGCAGGCGATCACGCCGTCCTCGTTCACAATGACAATCCTCTTAACGATGAGGAATGCTTTGCGGCCGCTGACAGGGCGAGAGACGAAGCCCGTGAGGCTATGTCGAATACGCAACGCAGAAAACACGTCATGATGGTTGGGGTGGTCGACTGTGTCACGGGAGCGGTGGCAGTCGGAAAGAAACGGTCGGAAAAAGGAGAATCAACGCATTGCGCCGAGGATGTCGGTCGGGATGAGCTTGTCAGCCGGGGGTCGCTGCCCGAGAATCTTCGATATGGGCACCCGTTTTATCCCGACTCAATGAAAGAGGCAGAGTTCTGTGACAGGTGTCGCACTCGGATTAACCCGCCGCAGGTTCCATCTGACCTACGTTGGTAGTCCGGCAGCATAAACAAAGAGGTATAAGCATGTGGGACTGGCGAGAGCTAGAAACATTGAGTGGTAACGCATTGGGCATCCCTCCAATCCTGCAGAAACTTCTGCGGGGCACAAGTGAACAGCGAGCAGTTGCGTTCCGCGCCTTGGAAGGGAAGGTGATAAATCAAGGAGATCTCTATACTTCGGCAGCTGCAGTTACCGATACGATTCTTGATGAGTTGCGGTCGGAGGGATGTATTCCCGAGCATGCCTGGTTGATGCTCCATGAAATAGCCCGAGGTTTCGGCTGCAGTGGACAGCTCATGGTAGATGGTCACCCTGTTGAGATTGAGGACTATTGCCGAGGGCGCCTCCTGGAAGCGCTTCCGATCATCGGTAGAGCGGTCAGAGATCTTTCGGATGAAGGATTCACTTACGCAGCGTTTCTCCTAGGCGATCTGGGTGAATACAGTAAACAGGCGATCGCAATACTCGAACATGAAGTTTCGCGGTCGGCCGGTTCACGGCTCCAGTCAGCCCGTGATCAGTTGGAGGTTGCAATAGAGCTAGCTCGCGAGCGAGAGCTTGGCGAAGGGTAAGACCTAAGTTCCTTTGTGTCGTGGCCCCGCCGGTTATGTCACCGAGGTGCTTACCGCCATCGGCGAGCACCCTTTCTGGATCCCGCCCCTGCGCGAGTGGGTGAACGCCGACGAACTCTAGTCAGGCATGTGGCTGGGCACCTCGGCCAGCACGTACGTTCAGGTCACCGCGATCAAGAAGTGGACCACCACCCGACGCGTCCACAACCTCACCGTCGACGACATCCACACCTACCATGTGCTCGCGGGGGACCAAGCGCTCCTCGTTCACAACGATAGGAAGCCAAGCCCTTGGGACTTTGTCGACAGTCCTCGTCCCGATAGGGGGCAGACGGTATTATATGCTCTCTGGGATACGCGTGAATATAGAATACTAAAATGGGGTATTCATACGAACAATAATCCTAATTATTCAAGATATTCGGCGAAAGAGTGCATTGAGGATGGCAAGCGTATGCAGATTATAAAAAACTTTGACACAAAAGAGGAGGCGCTGGCGGCCGAGCGTTATCTTACGAAGCGTGTTCCGGGTCCTTTGAATGGCGAAGAGCGTGCTGGTTCCGTTCCAACGGATAGGTCGTGGGAAGAGATTCTCGGTGATGTCCGTAGAGGTGTCTGTGATTAGGTGGGCTTATGTCGCAAGAGCGGATGGATAAGTTTTGGGCTACCATCGAGATGGTTCGGGCTCAAAGTGCAGACGAGACCATGGCTCAGGTTCTTGTATCTGAACTTACTCGGCTGCCCATTCCAAGGATTGTAGAGTTTCATCGTTGTATGCTCCAGGCTGCACAGATCGCCTTGACTTGGGATCTATGGGAGGCGGCCCGTGTCATACACAGGGGCTCGTGTTCCCAAGATGATTTCTGCTACTTCCGGCTTTAGCTGATCGCACAAGGAAATAAGGTATTTCTGGATACTGTGAAGAACCCAGATGTGCTGGTCGGTCATCAAAAGATAATCAATTATTCCCGAAAGCGAGTTGGGTTTAGGGCGGATAGTGACTTCCCGCAAATGGAAGGGCTTATGTATGTTGCTGAACAAGCCTTTGATCATATTTTGGAGAAATTCCCTCCGGAGCGTGTCGCTCAAATATCATTCCCGGAGGAGATTGAGGTCAGGCCTGATGAGATTCCTTTAGGGAGGCGAAGGGACCTTAGTGACGAAAGCGAGCTGAGGCGCCGCTTTCCGCTGCTTATCCGGTTGTTCTCAGAGGAGGTGCGATAGGTTTCTTGGGCCAAGGCAGACGGCGTTCTTGGCTGGGAGAGTGGGAGCCTGCTGCCCGATGGCGGTGCTGGAGCGACTACTTCTGCCACTGCTCCGCCTGCCGGCGGTAGGTCGCGGGGGAGCGGTCGTGGGCGGCGCGGAAGGCGCGGCTGAACTGCGCCGGGTTGGGGAAGCCCCAGCGGGCGGCGATGGCGTGGATCGGCAGGTCGTTCAGCGACGGGTCGGCCAGGTCCCGGCGGGCTCCGTGGAGCCGCCGCCGGCGGATCCAGCCGGCGACCGTCAGCTCCTGCGACTGGAAGAGCTTGTGCAGGTAGCGGGTGGAGATGTGGAAGGCGTCGGCGATCGTGGCCGGCGACAGGGCGGGGTCGCCCAGGTGCCGGTCGATGTGCTCGTGGATCCGTACGAGCAGGGCGTGCCGGCCGACGCCCGGCGGGGGTGAGGTGTCGAGACGCTGGTGCAGCATCGCGGCGATGAGGTCGAGCAGCACCGTGGACAGGCGCGCGGTGTCGGCGGCGCCGTACTCGTCCGGGCGACGGGTCAGGTTCGTCAGGAAGCCGGCGAGGAGCGCGCCGATCCCCTCGTCGCCCGGCAGGGGGGTCGCGATCAGCCGTCCGACCTGGCATTCGGGCACGGGCAGCAGCGCTCTGGGGAACGCCATCAGCACTCCCTCGGCGAACGTCCCCTCAGGGACCACCTGGCCATGGAACGGGCGTGAGGTGTCAAAGAGCATCATGTCCATGCGACCGAGGCAGGCGTCCTGCCGTCCCTGCGACACGCTGGATCTGCCGCGCAGGTTCAGTGCGAGCTGGTACGACTCCAGGTCGGACTGCCGGATCAACCGCGGAGTGCGCACCGCCTCGTAGGCCGGGCAGGTCGTCCGCGACACCAGCACCGTGCCCAGGTCGATCAGCCGCGCGGTGGCCCGGAAGTCGCCCGTCTCCCGTCTGCGGAGGTCCATCGGGGCCACCAGCCGCCCGCTCACCTCGCGCCAGAAGGCGAACCGCTCGCCGACAGGGAGATCATGCGTACGTAGGACCACGTTCACGGCTGCCCCTCCGACCGTCACGTTCTGCGGCGCTTTCCACCTGTCCGCCGCACATTCGGTTGGAGTTTCCGGCGCGCGGATAGGTTCGCGGCAGAAAGCACAAAAGGTCCCGCGACGCGGGACCTTTTGCGCGGGTTCCGAGGGCGGGCTCCCGTCCTGCCCCGGACAACCGGTCGATCAGCTGTTACGAAGGTCGATCAGCGGGCGGCCGCATCAGATCCAGCAGGGATTGCTGGAGCCCGAACGGATGGTGTAGAGAACGGCCTGACGGTAGTTCTGCGGTGTGACCCTTTGGCCGACGCACAGCTCGTAGTCACCGTTGGACGTGTGCAGCACCACTTCGCAGTTGGCGGGCGGGTGGTTGATGTACGACCCGACGTACCGTCCTTGGACCACCCCGATGAAGTCGTCGCAGGTGTCGTATTGGATGTTGGTGGTGGGCGAGGAGTACTGGGTGTCGGAGAAGAGCGTCAGGCGGCTGGCCGCTCCCGCGGCCTGGGCGGGAGTGCTCATCAGGGCCAGCGAGGCAGCGGCCACGGCGACCGCGAAAGCCGCGCGGGCCCGGTGCGGGCTACGAATCATCCTGCTCCTTAACGATGATCGGACAGATCATCGTTAGAATGTCCGGAGGGGACAGGAGATGTCGTTGGCGCAGAGCGAACAATGATGCGCAATGAACGTACGACCCACCGGCGCCGCCCACCGTCCTCGCCCTGACGGAAGGCCGGCGTCGGTCGGCCCACTCCTCCTGGCTCCGGGGCGCCGTCGCAGGGTCGCTCAGCCGGTGCCGGACGCCTGCGGCGGCGGCCAGGCGGCGACGCGGCCGAGCTGGGCGGGCACCGGCTTGCCCAGGTGCCGCCCGATGCCCAGGCCCGCCTCGGCCACGGCGGGCAGCGTGATGCCGGTGCCGACGCCCATCCGGTCCAGCAGGTAGACGAGGTCCTCGGTGGCGATGTTGCCGGTGGCCTCGGGCGCGAAGGGGCAGCCGCCGATGCCGCCGGCGCTGGAGTCCAGGGCGGCGGCGCCGGCCTCCAGAGCGGCCACGGCGTTGGCGTAGCCGGTGCTGCGGGTGTTGTGGAAGTGGAAGCGCAGCGGCGCGTCGGTGACCTCGCGGACGGCGGTGACCAGGCGGCGCACGTCGGCCGGGGTGCCCACGCCGATGGTGTCGGCCAGCGCGACCTCCTGCGCGCCGGTGCAGCGCGCCACCAGCTCGGCCACGTGGCCGGGGTCCACCTCGCCCTCGAACGGGCAGCCGAACGACGCCCCCACGGTCAGCGTCACGCCCAGCCCGGCGGCGCGGGCCCGCTCGGCGATCGCGCCGAAGCCGTCGACGGCCTGGTCCACCGACATGCCCTGGTTGCGCCGGGAGAACGTCTCCGTCGCCACGACCACGACGTTGACCTCGTCGACACCGGTCTCCAGGGCGCGGTCGAGGCCGCGTTCGTTCAGCACGAGGCCGGCGTAGCGCAGGCCCGGCACGCGCGGGGCGCGGGCCATGACCTGCTCGGCGTCGGCCATCTGCGGGACCCGGCCGGGATGGACGAAGCTGACCGCCTCGATGCGGCGCACGCCCGCGCCGACGAGAGCCTCCAAATAGGCGACCTTGGCGTCGGTGGGCACCTGCTCGGGCTCGTTCTGGAGACCGTCGCGGGGGCCGACCTCGATGATTTCCAGCTCCATGTTGTATGCAACCCCTTGTCCAAATGGTGCGATTACGCCAAGATACTCGCATCCCAACCGAGGAGTTGTATACATGTCGGCTGTCGACGAGCTCAGAAGCCTCATCCTGGCGGGACAGTACGCCCCGGGTGACCGGCTGGGCGAGGTCGAGCTGGCCGAGGTGCTGGGCGTCAGCCGCACTCCGGTGCGCGAGGCGCTGCGCCGGCTGGAGGCCGAGGGGCTCGTCGAGCTCGTCGCCAACAAGGGCGCCCGGGTGGTGGCCTACCCCGGCCGGGACCTGGAGACGATCTTCGAGCTCCGGGCGCGCGTCGAGGGGCTGGCCGCGCGCCAGGCCGCCCTCACCGCGAGCCCGGACGACGTCGCCCGCCTGCACGAGGTGGCCGTCGACCTGCGCGACCACGCCGAGCGGGGCGAGCTCGACGCCGTCTACCGGCTCAACTCCGAGTTCCACCAGAGCCTGGTCCGGCTCGGCGGCAGCCCCCTGCTGGGCCAGTCGATCAGCTCGCTGATCCACTCTTCCGTTCTGCTGCGCACGTACGGCTCGTTCGACGAGGACGCGATGCGGCGCAGCGTCAACCACCATCTGGAGATCGCCGCCGCCGTGCGCGCCGGCGACCCCGAATGGGCCGAGGCGGTCATGAGGGCCCACCTGTTCTCGGCCCGAGCGTCGTTGCTGGGCCCCCGATATCAGGAGAGAACCACATGAGAGGACTCCCGCTCGGCGACATTCGAGTGGTCGAACTGGGGCAGTTGCTCGCGGGACCCTTCTGCGGCCAGCTCCTCGGCGACTTCGGCGCCGAGGTGATCAAGGTGGAGGACCCCGGCAAGGGTGATCCCATGCGCCAGTGGGGCAGGGAGAAGCCCCACGGCAAGTCCCTCTGGTGGCCGGTCGTGGGCCGCAACAAGAAGTCGGTCACCTGCGACCTGCGCACCACCGAGGGCCAGGACCTGGTGCGGCGCCTGGTCGAGCAGGCCGACGTGCTGCTGGAGAACTTCCGGCCCGGCACCTTGGAGCGCTGGGGCATGTCGCCCGAGCGGCTGCACGAGCTGAACCCCAGGCTGGTGATCACCCGGGTGACCGGCTTCGGCCAGACCGGCCCGTACGCGCCGCGCGCCGGCTACGGCTCGATCGGCGAGGCGATGGGCGGCATCCGCTACGTGACCGGCGACCCCGGCCAGCCGCCGTCGCGCGCCGGGATCTCCCTGGGCGACTCGCTGGCCGCCACCTACGCCTGCGTCGGCACCCTGGTCGCGCTGCACGAACGCGAGAACAGCGGCCAGGGCCAGGTCGTCGACTCGGCGATCTACGAGGCCGTGCTGGCCATGATGGAGTCGCTGCTGCCCGAGTGGCAGCAGGCCGGCTACCAGCGCGAACGCACCGGCCCGGTGCTGCCGAACGTGGCGCCCAGCAACGTCTACCCCACCAAGGACGGCGACAGCATCCTCATCGCCGCCAACCAGGACAGCGTGTTCGCCCGCCTGGCCGCCGCCATGGGCCGGCCGGAGCTGGCCGGCGACGAGCGCTACGCCACCCACGGCGCCCGCGGCGCCAACATGGGCGAGCTCGACGACCTGATCGGCAGGTGGACGGCGGAGCTGCCCGCCCAGCAACTGCTCGACCTGCTGCACGAGAGTGGCGTGCCGGCCGGGCGGATCTACCGCGCCCCGGACATGTTCGCCGACCCGCACTTCGCCGCCCGCGAGGCCATCGTCAAGGTCCAGCATCCCGACTTCGGCGAGCTGGCCATGCAGAACGTCGCGCCGAAGCTGTCGGCCACCCCCGGCGCGGTCCGGACGGCCGGCCCGGCGCTGGGCGAGCACAACCAGGAGATCTACCACGGACTACTCGGCCTCACCCCCGAGGAGATTGACCGGCTGTCGGCCGGCGGAATCATCTAGCAACAAGGAGCGTCGCCATGCGTTACCGCCTCGGCGTGGATGTCGGAGGCACCTTCACCGACATCCTGCTCATCGACGAGCACTCCGGGCGCAGCTATCGCGCCAAGACCGCATCAACCCCCCACGACCAGTCCGTCGGCGTACTCGCCGGTCTCGAGAAGGCCTGCGCCCAGGCGGGCGTGACCCCCTCCGAGATCGGCGAGATCCTGCACGGCACCACGGTCGCCACCAACGCCATCCTGGAGGGCAAGGGCGCCAGGGTCGGCCTGGTCACCACCGCCGGATTCCGGCAGGTGCTCCAGATCGCCCGGTCCTACGTGCCGGGCGGCCTGGCCGGCTGGATCATCTGGCCCAAACCCGAACCGCTCGCCGCCCTGGAGGACACCGTCGAGGCGGTCGAGCGGGTCGCCGCCGACGGCTCGATCGTCACCCCGCTCGACGAGGACGACCTGCGCGTCAAACTGCGCCGGCTGCGCGGCGTCGAGGCGCTCGCGGTCTGCCTGATCCACTCCTACGCCGACGACACCCACGAGCGGGCGGTGGCGAAGCTCGCGGCCGAGGAACTGCCCGGCGTCCCGATCTCGCTCTCCTCGGCGGTGCTGCCCGAGCTGCGCGAGTACGAGCGCGCCATCACGACCGTGGCCAACGCCTACGTCCAGCCGCAGGTCGCCCGCTACGTCGACAACCTGGCGGCCAAGACCGCCGACGGCGGCGTGGACGGCCAGCTCTACATCCTGCGCAGCGACGGCGGCCTGTCCTCGGCCGCGAGCGCCGCGGAGAGCCCGGTCAACCTGCTGCTGTCCGGCCCGGCCGGCGGCGTGGCGGGCGCGACCTGGTTCGCCGAGCAGGCCGGGTTCGACGACTTCCTGACCTTCGACATGGGCGGCACGTCCACCGACGTGGCGCTCGTGGAGGGCCTGCGACCGCGGATCGGCCGCGAGACCCGGATCGGCGACCTGATCGTCCGCTCCGCCTCGGTGGACGTGCGGACGGTCGGCGCGGGCGGCGGCTCCATCGCGCACGTTCCCGAGCTGACCCGCGCGCTGCGCGTCGGACCGCAGTCGGCGGGCGCCGTGCCCGGCCCCGCCGCCTACGGCCGGGGCGGCGAGGAGCCCACGGTGACCGACGCCAACGTGGTGCTCGGCTACCTGCCCTCCCGCCTGGCCGGCGGCGAGATCGAGCTCGACCGGGAACGGTCCAGGGAGGCGGTGGGCAAGCTGGCCGAGGCCATGGGCCTGCCGTCGGTGGAGGCCGCCGCGCAGGGCATCGTGGACATCGTCAACGAGAACATGTTCGGCGCGCTGCGCCTCGTCTCCATCCAGCAGGGCTACGACCCGCGCGACTTCGCGCTCGTCGCCTTCGGCGGGGCGGGCCCGCTGCACGCCAACGCCCTCGGCAGGCTGACCGGCTCGTGGCCGGTCATCATCCCGCCCTCACCCGGGGTGCTCTGCGCGTACGGCGACGCCACCACCAGCCTGCGCGACGAGGCGGCCCGCACCTACATCCGCCGCTTCTCCCAGCTCACCGACGCCGAGCTGAGGCAGCTCCTGACCGAGCTGGCCGAGACCGCCACCCGCGACCTCGGCTCCGACGTGGACGAGGTCGTCTACCAGGTTGACGTCCGCTACCACGGCCAGGGCTTCGAGATCCCGATCACCCTCGACCTCGACACCGGCCTGGAGGCGCTCGGCAAGCGGTTCGACGCCGAGCACGAGCGGCTCTTCTCCTTCCTGCTGAGCAACGAGCACGAGCTCGTCAGCGCCAGGGCGATGGTCAGCGGCCCGCGCCCGAACGTCCAGCCGGTCCGGCTGGAGCAGGCGGACACCGACCCCGAGCCGGTCGGCAGTCACGACGTCTGGATCGACGGAGGCTGGACCACCGCCGCCGAGTACGACCGGACGGCGCTGCGCGCGGGAGCGGTGATCACCGGCCCCGCGATCGTCGCCGAGATGGACTCCACCACGCTGATCCTGCCCGGGCACGCCGCCCGCGTGCACGAGAGCGGCTGCCTGCTGATCCGCCCCCTGGAGGCATGATGGCCCAGATCATCGAGACCGCGACGGAGCCGCTCGCCCGCGTCGCCGTCGATCCCATCACGCTCGACATCGTCGAGAACGCCCTGCGCAACGCCCGCTACGAGATGGACGAGGTGCTGTTCCGCACCGCGCTGTCGCCCGGCATCCGCGAGCAGCACGACGAGTTCCCGTTGATCGGCGACCCGACCGGGCGCATGGTCGTGGGCCAGTTCGGGCTGTCCATCCCCGCGCTGCTCGACCGGTTCGACGGGACCATCGAGGAGGGCGACGTGCTGCTCACCTCCGACCCCTACTCCTGCGACGGCGCCATCAGCCACGCCAACGACTGGCTGGTCGTCATGCCCATCTACGTCGACGGCCGGGTCGTCGGCTGGTCGTCGATGTTCGGCCACATGTCCGACGTCGGCGGCAAGACCGCCTGCTCGATGCCGACCGACGCGCGCACCATCTACGAGGAGGGCGTGGTCATCCCGCCCTTCAAGCTCTACTCCAAGGGCGTGCTCAACGAGGCCGCGCTGGGCATCATCCTCAACCAGGTGCGCCAGCCCGACTGGAACCGGGCCGACCTCAACGGCATCGTGGCCGCCTGCCGCACCGCGTCCCGGCGGATCCAGGAGCTGTGCGCCCGTTTCGGCGCCGACACCTACACCTCCGCCCTCGACGCGCTGCTGCAGCGCAACTACGACGCGATGAAGGTGCTGCTCGCCACCCTCTTCGAGGACGGCGAGACGCTCACCTTCTCCGACTACATCTGCGACGACGGCCGGGGCAACGGGCCGTACAAGCTGACGCTGTCGCTGACCCGCACCGGCGAGAAGGTGCTGCTCGACTTCTCCGGCAGCGACCCGCAGGCCGAGGGGCCGATCAGTTACTTCCTGAACGAGAACCTCGCCAGGATGTTCTTCGGCATCTACCTGATCACCGTGGCCGACCCGCAGATCCTGTGGAACGACGGCTTCTACCCGCTGGTGGACGTGCACATCCCCGAGGGCAGCTTCTGGAAGCCGCGCTTCCCGGCCGCGCTCAACGGCCGCAACCACGGCATCGGCCGGCTGTTCGACCTGTTCGGCGGGCTGCTCGGGCAGAAGACGCCCGACCTGCTCAACGCCGCCGGCTTCTCCTCCTCACCCCACTTCATGTACGCGGGGGAGGGGTTCCAGCTCTACTCCATCGGCTTCGGCGGCATCCCCGGCAGGCCGATCGGCGACGGCCCCGACGGGCACTCGCTGTGGCCGTCGTTCACCAACATCCCGTGCGAGTTCCTGGAGTCGTACTATCCGCTGCGGATCGAGCGGTGGGAGACGGTCGCCGACACCGGAGGCGCCGGCCTGCACCGGGGCGGCAACGGCGTGGACGTCGCCTACCGCTTCCTGAAGCCGGGCACGATCGCCATCCACGACGACCGCTGGCTCACCTACCCGTGGGGCGTCAACGGCGGCGAGCCCGGAGCGCGCGGCCGCAAGTGGATCGAGCGGGCCGACGGCGGCGTCGAGATCCTGCCGAGCAAGGTGCACGACGTCGAGGTGCATCCGGGCGATCTGCTGCACTTCGTCACCTGGGGCGGCGGCGGGTGGGGCGACCCGCTGGCCCGCGACCCCGAACTGGTCGCCCTGGAGGTCAGGCGCGGCCTGGTGACCGCCGACGGGGCGCGCCGCTTCGGGGTGGTGTGCGCCGCCGACGGCACGCTCGACGCCGAGGCCACGGCCGAGCTGCGCGAGCGGCTGCGCGCGGACCGGGGCGAGCTGCCGGTGTTCGACATGGGCCCGCCGCTGGAGGAGCTCCTCGCCCGCTGCGAGGACGAGACCGGCCTGCCCGCTCCGACGCCGCCGGCGCGCGTGTGACCAGGCCCCACGAGGAGGTGTTCGGGCGCTCGCTGGAGTTCGGCGAGCGCCCGGCGCTCATCCTCATCGACCTGATGCGGGCCTACTTCGAGCCGGGGGCCGAGCTGTACATGGGCTCGCGCGACTGTCTCGACTCGGCGGCCCGCGTGCTGTCCGCCGCCCGCGCGGCCGGCGTGCCGGTCGTGCACACCCGGGTGGCGTTCGGGCCGGGCGGCGTCGACGGCGGGCTGTTCTTCCGCAAGGTGGCGCCGTTGCGTCACCTGGTCGGCGACGGGCCGCTCGGCGAGCTGATGCCGGAGGTCGCGCCAGAGCCGGGCGAGCTGGTGATCGTCAAACAGTACGCCAGCGCGTTCTTCGGCACCTCGCTCGCCTCGACGCTGACCGCGCTGCGGGTCGACACGCTGGTCATCGCCGGGGTGTCCACCAGCGGGTGCGTGCGGGCGACGGCCGTGGACGGCATCCAGCACGGGTTCGCGCCGATCGTGGTGCGGCAGGCCGTCGGGGACCGTGACCCGGCGCCGCACCAGGCCAACCTCTTCGACATCCAGGCGAAGTACGGGGAGGTGTGGGACGAGCCCGACGTGATCGCCAGGCTTTGACCCCCGGCCCCCGACCCCCGACCCGCGCCCCCGGCCGGAGGCACGGCCGGTGATCGCCTGGCTGGGCCCGTCAGTTGCGGCGTAGCAGCAGCATCGCCGCGTCGTCGAGCAGCGGGCCGCCCACGTGCGCGACCAGGTCGCCCCGCACCGTGTCGAGCGCGGTCTGGGGGTCGTCCTCCTTCAGCAGCACGCGGGCCCGCTCGGTCAGCGGGTAGAAGGTGCCGTCGCGGTCGCGCGCCTCGATGACGCCGTCGGTGTAGAAGAGGATCTGGTCGCCCTCGCCGAAGGCGACCCGGTGCGGCTTGGTCCGCTCGGTGTTGAGCGAGCCGAGGCCGAGCGGCAGGGCCGCCTCCGGCGGCTCGGCCAGGCTGACCCGCCCGTCGGGGGAGATCAGCAGGGGCGCCGGGTGGCCGCAGTTGACCAGGGAGATCTCGTCGTCGTGCACCTCCGCGACGATCGCGGTGACGAACTGCTCGCCGCCCAGGTGCCTGGTCAGGCTCACCTCCAGCCGCTCGCCGACGTCGGCGAGGTCGGCCTCGTCGTACGCGGCCTCGCGGAAGGCCCCCAGCACCCAGGCCGCGGTCTCGACGGCGGACAGGCCCTTGCCCTGGACGTCGCCGACCAGCAGCCGCACGCCGTGCGGAGTGGTGACGACTTCGTACAGGTCGCCGCCGATCCGCGCCTCGGCCGCGGCGGAGGTGTAGGACAGGGCCACCCGCAGGTCGCCCGCCCGGCGAGGCACGGGGCGCAGCAGCACCCGCTGGGCCGCCTCGGCGACCCGCCGCACGTTGGCCAGCTCGCGCTCGCGCTTGAGCCGCAGATGGCTGGCCACCATGCTGGCCGCGGTCACGCTGACGATCGTGGCGATCGTCAGGTTGTTCTGCCAGGTGAGCAGCAGGTCGAAGTGGTAGGCGAGAGGAACGCAGATGGCCAGCGCCGCCACGCCGACCATCGCGGTGCGGCGGACGCTGCCCGACACGGAGGCGAACGTCGGGCCCAGCGTGAGCAACGGCAGGAAGCCCAGGGCCGGCCCGGCGAGCAGGTCGGTCAGCGCCACAGCGAGCATGACGGCGAACGGCAACCAGCGCAGGGCCTGCTGCGACCTCATCCGGCGCTCCCCGACGCGGCGTGCGGTGTCTCTCGTGCCGCCAGCACTGTCCTCCCCCGTGCGCCGATCAAAGGCCATCGCGGGGGCGACGGCCGAACAGTCAATATGGGTCTCGCGTGGGCGCCGGGGGGCAGGCGGATGTCATTCTCTCAGCTTCCGCACCGCCTCGCACCCCCGGCGAGGTCCGATTCCCGAGCTCTATTCTGCACAACACAAGATCTCCTAGGAAGTGCGCGAGGCGGCCACCGCCTGGGATCACGGCGGCAGGCGGGCGTTGAAAATTTCATGGATCAGCCGATAATTTCAGTGCCCCAACTGCGGAGACGAGGTCGATCGTGAGCCGGCATTGACCGGCCTTCCAGCGGGTCAATAGCGTCCGGGTGGATCCCTGAGGGATAGAAACTTTCGGAAACGCTGCCCCGGAGGTGGAAGGCCCGTGTCACCGTCCCCGCTCATCACCCCGCCGGTCCGGATCAGGACCTTCGCGGCGGTCGCCCTGCTCGGGCTGCTCGCCGTGTTCCTCCTGCCCAGCGCCCCGGCCGACGCCTCGGCGTCGCTGCGCCAGCACGCCGCCGCCCGGGGCAAGTTCATCGGCGCCGCGTTCGCCACCTCCCCACTCGCGAACGAGGCCGCGTACCGGACCATCGCGGCCACCGAGTTCAACCAGGTCACCGCCGAGAACGCGATGAAGTGGGACGCCACCGAGCCCAGCCAGGGCCAGTTCACCTTCGGCGGCGCCGACGCCGTCGTCGGCTTCGCCACCCAGAACGACCAGCAGGTGCACGGCCACACGCTCGTCTGGCACAGCCAGACCCCCGGCTGGGTGCAGAGCCTCGGCGCCACCGCCATGCGCTCGGCGATGCAGAACCACATCAGCCAGGTCGTCGGCCGCTACGCGAACAACCCGGCCGTGGTCTCGTGGGACGTGGTCAACGAGGTCTTCGACGACAACGGTAACCTGCGCACCTCGTTCTGGTACAACACGCTGGGCCAGAGCTACATCGCCGACGCCTTCAGGGCCGCCCGCGCCGCCGACCCCGACGCCCGGCTGTGCATCAACGACTACAACGTCGAGGGCGTCAACGCCAAGAGCACCGCGATGTACGACCTGGTGCGGTCGCTGCGGCAGCAGGGCGTGCCGGTCGACTGCGTGGGCTTCCAGGGGCACCTCGCCATCCAGTACGGTTTCCCGGCCCAGGTGCGGCAGAACATGCAGCGCTTCGCCGACCTCGGCGTGCAGGTCAGGGTCACCGAACTGGACGTGCGCATGACCCTGCCGAGAGACACCGCCAAGGACGCCACGCAGGCCACCTACTACCGCGACGTGGTCGACGCCTGCCTCGCGGTCAACGCCTGCGCCGGGGTGACCGTCTGGGGCTTCACCGACAAGTACTCGTGGGTGCCCGAGACCTTCCCCGGACAGGGCGCCGCGCTCCTCTACGACGAGAGCTACCAGCGGAAGCCCGCGTACACGGCGGTCCACGACGCGCTCGCGGGCGGCGCGAGCCCCGACACCACCCCGCCGACCACCCCCGGCGCGCCGTCGGCGAGCGGCGTCACCGCCGGCTCGGCCACGCTGACGTGGACGGCGTCCACCGACTCCGGGGGCAGTGGCCTGGCCGGCTACGACGTCTACCGCGAGCAGGGTGCCACCGACCCCGTGCTCGGGCGGAGCGGCACCAACTCGATCACCCTGACCGGGCTCAGCGCCGCCACCCAGTACCAGGTGTACGTGCGGGCGCGGGACGGCGCGGGCAACCTGTCCGGCAACTCCGCCACGGTCACCTTCACCACCACGACCGGAGGCGGCGGCGGGCCGTGCTCGGCCACCGCGACCGTGCAGACCCAGTGGAACAACGGCTACGTGGTGCAGCCGGTGACGGTGGCCAACACCGGCACCTCGACGCTGGCCGGCTGGACCGTCACCTTCACCCTGCCCGCCGGCCACAGCCTGACCGGCTCCTGGAACGCCACCCTGACCACCAGCGGGCAGACGGTCACCGCCCGGAGCATGGGCTACAACGGCACCCTCGCGCCCGCCGCGAGCACGAGCTTCGGCTTCCAGGCCGCCCGTCCCTCCGGCGACACCCAGACGCCGTCCGGCTACACCTGCGCTTCCCCCTGAACGTCTCCTTTGACGATCTCCCCTGACGTACGCCACCGACGTACGCCACCGACGTGCGCCACCGATGGCGCCACCGATGGCGCCACCGATGGCGCCACGGACGTACGCACGGACGACGAGGCACGGCATCGGTGGATGCCGTGCCTCGTGCAGGTTTTCGAAAATTTCCCTCTCGGGCGATGAGTCTCGGGCCGCTCGCAGGTCTGGACGGGTAACAACACCACGATTCCGGGAGGAAACCATGAAGCGTCCCAGCCTGGACAGCATCCTGCTCGCGAGCACCGACCCCGAGCGGCTGCGCGCGTGGTACGCCGCCGCGCTGGACCCCGAGGAGAACACCGACGTCGACGGCTACGGCGTCCTCAAGTTCGGCGGCTTCCACCTGCTCATCGACAGCCGCGGCGACATCTCCGACAAGAACCCGGAGCCCGGGCGGATGGTCCTCAACTTCGACGTGGCCGACGCCCGTGCCGTGGTCGCGCGGCTGGAGACGCTGGGCGTGACCTGGCTGGCCGAGCTGGAGGACCGCCACGGCAGCCAGTTCGCCACGGCCGTCGACCCCGACGGCAACTACGTGCAGATCATCCAGCTGAGCGACGAGCATCGCGCGGCGATGTGACCACGGAACACCAAGGAGAAGATCATGTTCGGTTCGACGAAGGCGTTCAGCGGGTTCGCCGTGGACGACCTCGACGCGGCCAGGGCGTTCTACGGGGAGACGCTCGGACTCGACGTGACGGAGGAGCACGACCTGCTGACGCTGCGCATCGCGGGGGCCCGCGACGTCCTGGTCTACCCCAAACCCGATCACACCCCCGCCACGTACACGATTCTCAACTTCCCGGTGGACGACATCGAGAAGACCGTGGACGAGCTGGTGCGGCGCGGGGTCCGGTTCGAGCGCTACCCGCAGATGGAAGCTGATGACAGGGGCATCTTCCGTGGCGGGGGTCCGCTCATCGCCTGGTTCACCGATCCGGCGGGCAACATCCTGTCCGTCCTGCAGGAGCAGTAGGCCGCTCCTGCGGGAGCGGCGGGCCGGTCCCGCGGGAGCAGCAGGCCGCGGTCCTGCGGGGGTGGCGGGCCAGGAGAGCACATGGGTGTCCGCTGCCCTGCCCATGCCGCGTGACCGGGAAGTGACCGGCCTGTCAGCGGTCCTGAGCATCCTTCGAAAGGCCGGGCTCGCCGCCCGCGCCGCCGGCGACGGGGACGCCGGCGGACGGCGTGGCGATCCGCCCGGCGTCCAGGTCACCGCGATCCCGTGGTGCGTATCGAAGGAGCGGACACCAGTGAATCGATCTCGACTGGGCGAGAGCGCCAGGACCATGACCCGCGCGACCGGCCGCCGGTGGGCCCTGACGGCCACGACCGTCAGGGCGGCCGGGCTCCGGCGGGCTCTGACGGCCGGGGCCGTGCTGGCCGGCGCCGTCGCGCTGGGCGGAGCGCCCGCCGCCGCCACGACGGGCGCCGTCGCGGCGAAGGAGGCGGCCACGAGCGCCGTCGCGTGCGGCCTCTACCGCGATGAGGACGCCGCGTTGTACAAGAACTGCACCGGCGGCGGGGAGAACATCTTCGTCACCTACATCTGGTCCGCCAACACCTACTACTGCGTGCCGGCCGGCGAGACCAAGCACCTGGGCCGCTGGAGCAACGTCTTCCGGGTCTACAACCGAGGCGGCTGCTAGCGCGGGCACCTTGGCCGGCGCCATACCCACCGTTGCCTTCTGATTACAATCAGTTGTGCGCGGTGGGGGTTTCGAGTTCAAGGTTCTGGGGCCGATCGAGGTGCTGCGCGAGGGCGCCCGGCTGACCGTCCGGGCGCCCAAGCTGCGGATCCTGCTCGCCTCGTTACTCCTCGACGCCGGGCGGGTCGTCACCGTCGAGACACTGGCGGAGCACCTGTGGGGAGACGACCCGCCCGATGGCGCTCGCAACACCTTGCAGAACTACGTCCTGCGGCTGCGCCGCCTGCTTGGCGGCGCGGCGGAGCACGTCCCCCTGGTGACCCGTCCCCAGGGCTACCTGATCGAGCCGGCACCAGGCGCGCTCGATCTGCACCGGTTCGACGCGCTGGTGAGGCGGGCGAGGACGGCCGCCGCCGCCGACGAGATGGGGCAGGCGTCCGCGCTGCTGGAGGAGGCGTTGCTGCTGTGGCGGGGGGAGGCGCTCTCGGACGTTCCGTCGGAGGTGCTACGCCGAGACGTCGCGCCCGTGCTCCACGAGCGCCGGCTGGACGCGATCGAGCTGCGCGTCGAGGCCGATCTGGCTCTGGGCAGGCACGAGAGCCTGGTCGCGGAGCTGCACGAGCTGACCACGGCGCATCCGCTGAGGGAGCGGTTCTGGGCGCAGCGGATGGTGGCGCTCTACCGGTCCGGCCGTCAGGGCGACGCCCTGCGATGCCACCGGACGGTCCGGGATCTCCTGGCCGAGGAGCTCGGCGTCGATCCCGGCGCGGAGCTCCGCGAGCTGCACCAGCGGATCCTGACCGCCGACCCGGCGCTGCTGTGTACGAGAGCGCCCGGCGACCGGGGCAACCTGCCGGCGGAGGTGACCACGTTCGTCGGCCGCGAACGGCAGCTCGCCGAGGTCGGGCGGCTCCTGGCGGCCAACCGCCTGGTCACGCTCACCGGTGTGGGCGGCGTGGGCAAGACCAGGCTGGCGCTGCGGGCAGGCGCGGAGCTGTGCGGCGGGTTTCCCGACGGCGTGTGGCTGTCCGACCTCACCTCGCTGGCCGAGCCCCGACTGCTCGACCAGATCGTGGCGGAGGTCTTCGGCATCCGCGACCAGTCGGCGCGCCGCACCGTGGACATCCTGGTCGAGCACCTGCGCGACAAGCGGCTGCTGCTGGTGCTCGACAACTGCGAGCACGTGGCCGGCGCGGTCGCGGCGCTGGTCGACGTCCTGCTGAGAGCCTGCCCCGGCCTGCGGGTGCTGACCACCAGCAGGCACCGGCTCGGGCTGCAGAGCGAGCACTCCCTGCTGGTGCCCCCGCTAGCGCTCCCGCCGGCGACGGCCACCGGCGCCTGCCGGCCGCTCACCGGCTACGACGCGGTCTCGTTGCTGGCCGCCCGCGCGGCGGCCTCGGCCCCGGGCTTCCGCGTCACGCCGGGCAACGAGGAGTCCGTCGCCCAGCTGTGCAGGCGTCTCGACGGCATCCCGCTGGCGATCGAGCTGGCGGCGGTCAGGCTGGGCACGCTCTCCGTCGAGGAGATCCTGGAACGCCTCGACCACCGGCCCCAGCTTCTGGCCACCACCAACCCCCACGTCACGCCCCGCCACCATCAGACCCTCCATGACGTGATCACCTGGAGCCACGGCCTGTGCACCGAGCCCGAGCGGCTGCTGTGGGCGCGGCTCTCGGTCTTCTCCGGCGGGTTCGACCTGGAGGCGGCCGAGGAGGTGTGCCACGGACCCGGCCTGCCCCGGGCCGACATCCTGGATCTGCTGGCCGGTCTGGTGCACAAGTCGATCCTGATCGTGAGCGCCGGTGGCCGCCGGACGCGCTACCGGCTGCTGGAGACGATCCGCCAGTACGGCCGGCGGCGCCTGGCCGACCTCGGCCTGCACGACGCGGTACGGCTCCGCCACCGTGACCACTACCAGCGGCTGGCCGCCCGCGCCGCGACCGGCTGGTGCGGTCCCGACGAGGTCGAATGGCTGTCGACACTGCGGCGCGAGCTGCCCAACCTGCGGGCCGCCCTGCGCTTCTGCCTCACCCGGCCGGGCCAGGCGGGTCACGGGCTGGAGATCGCCGTCAACCTGACCCGGACCCGGATCTGGTTCTTCAGCAGCACCATCGGTGAGGGGCGCCTCTGGCTGGAGCAGATGTGCGCGGCCCCTTCTCCAGCCCCTTCTCTGGCCCTTTCGGCGCCCTCTTCCGGGCCCTCTTCCGCGCCCTCTTCCGTGTCCCCGGAGCCGCGGCGCGAGGCGGCCGCCGCCCTCCTGGTGTGGATCGCGCTCTGCCAGGGTGACCAGGAGGCGGCCGGGGTGTTCCTGACCCGGTGCCGAGCCCCGAGCGTCCGGCCGTCCGGCGGCGACCTGTCACCGGTCGCCGCCTACATCGAGGGCGCCCACGCACTGCTCGTGCACGGCAGCGACCGCGCCATCGCCCTGCTCGCCCGGGCGCGCACGGCGTTCCGTCACGCCGGAGCGCAGGGCGACGCCCACATGGCGACCATGATGTGGGCGATGGCCTGCGCCTTCCTCGGCGACCGCGCCACCGCGCTCGACGCCGGCGCCGCCTATCTCGCCGAGGCCGAGGAGAGCGGGGGAGCCTGGGCCTGCACGTGGGCGCTGTGGACCCACGGGCTCACCGAGCTGCGGCACGGCGACCCCGACAGGTCCACCGGCCTGTTCCGCGAGGCCCTGCGCCGCCAGTACGACATCGACGATCGCTGGGGGCCCGTGTGGGGTCTCGAGTCACTCGCCTGGGCCGTCGCCGCCACCGGCCGGCACGTCCACGCCGCCGAGCTCCTCGGCAGCGCGTACGCCCTCCGGCAGGTCACCGGGGTGGCGCTGATCGGGCTGCGCCCCTTCCACGACGCCCACGTCGCGGCCGTACGGCTGACGCGCGAGGTCCTCGGGGAGCAGGCGTACGAGGCCGCCTTCGAACGAGGAAGCCAGGTGGACGACATCCTCACGTTCGCGACCACGCGGCAGCAGGGTGATGACGAACCCCCTCGACCGGCCGGTGCGTGACCCTCTCGCCACGCTTGGCGACCCCCACTCCCTGTGTCATGGTGAGCGCAGAGAGTTCACTTCCCCCTGTGAGGTCGATGTGGGCAAGAAGAAGCGCGAGTACGGTGTGATCGCGGAGACGGCCGGAACCCTCGCCAAGGTCGCGCCGCCGGTGATCGGAGCGCACACTCCGCATCCGGTCGCCGGTGCTCTGGCGGGAGCCGCGATAACCGCGAAGTACGGCGACAAGATCGAGAAGGTGGTGAAGGACGTCACCCAGGATCTCGTGGACCACTCCAACAAGGAGTGGGAGAAGCTCACTCCCGAAGATCTCCGGCAGATCGCCCTCAACCAGCAGCTCTACTAGCGACCGCCCGTTCCCGGCGTGAGCGGGGGGCGGCCGTTTCCGGTCGCGCGCGCCCCTCACGCCGAATCAGCTCACCGGCCCTCCTCCGGCGTCACGCGGGGGAGGGCCGGTGCTGCCACGGGGGACGAGGCGGGGGCGCGGTCCTCGACGGCGCCCACCCGCTCGCCGGCGATCAGCGACAGGAGCGTCCGCGCCGCGTGCGCCCCGTAGGCGGGAACTCAACGACTGCTGGCCGGTCACCTCCTGGTCGGCCGTCGACGGCGACGGCCGGCGCAAACCGCTGCGGTACGCGCTGCGCCGCGCCTACGCCGACCGGCTGCTCACCGTTCAGGACGGCGAGCAGGGCGCCGAGGTGGCCGTGGTCAACGACGCCGACCGGCCGTGGCAGGGCGAGCCGCTCGTCGCCCGGCTCGGAGACCGGCGCGCCGTGTCGTTCTTCGCCGAGGACACCGCCGTGGCCTACCCCCGCGCCGCCTACGACGCGGCGGCCGAACCGGTCGAGGGCGGCTACCGGGTCACGGTGACCGCCCGGACGCTGCTGCGCGAGCTGGCCCTGTTCCCCGACCGGCTCGACCCGGCCGCGTCCGTGGACGACCTGCTCCTCACGCTGCTGCCCGGCGAGGTCGCGGCCTTCCACGTCGCCACCGAGCGGCCGCTGGACCCCGGGGCGCTGACCACGCCTCCCGTCCTACGCTGCGTCAACGAAGCCGGAGTCGACGGGGCCGGAGTCGACGGGGCCGGAGTCGGCCGGGCCGGGCCGTGAGGCGACCTCCACCCGGCCGCCGCTGACCCGCGTCGCGTAGGTCGGCACCACCACCCCCGGCTGGTCCAGGCAGACACCGGTGACCAGCGAGAACACCTGCTTGTGCAGAGGCGAGGCCACGGTCGGCTCGTCCTCTCTGCTGCCCACGATGCCGCGCGAAAGCACCTGGGCCCCGCTGAACGGGTCCAGGTTGCCGATCGCCCGCACCGAGCCGTCGAAGACGCGGAACACGGCCACCTGCCGGCCGTCCACCAGCGCGCACACGCCACGCTCGGGCAGCAGGAGGCCGTAGTCGCACACCGGAACCCAGGAACTCATCGGACCACCGCCGGCTTGATCTGGTCGCGTTCCCGCTCGAACACGATCGACGGGTCGGGGACGCCCGGCGCGTTGACGAAGCTGACGAAGCGGCTCAGCTTCTCGGGGTCCTCGATGGTCGCCCGCCACTCGTCCTCGTAGCCGGCGACGTGTTGCCGCATCCGTTCGTCCAGCTCGGCGCACAGGCCCAGCGAGTCGTGGACGATCACCTGGCGGACGTGCTCCAGGCCGCCCTCGATCGACTCGATCCAGGCGGCGGTGCGCTGCAGCCGGTCGGCCGTGCGGATGTAGTACATGAGGAACCGGTCGATGGTCGTGACCAGCTCGCCGGTGGTCAGGTCGGCGGCGAACAGGTCGGCGTGCCGCGGCCGGAACCCGCCGTTGCCGCCGACGTACAGGTTCCAGCCCTGCTCGGTGGCGATGATCCCGAAGTCCTTGGAACGGGCCTCCGCGCACTCGCGGGCGCAGCCGGACACGGCCGACTTGAGCTTGTGCGGCGCCCGCAGGCCGCGGTAGCGCAGCTCCAGGGCGATGGCCAGGCCGACCGAGTCCTGCACGCCGTAGCGGCACCAGGTGGAGCCGACGCACGACTTCACCGTGCGCAGCGCCTTGCCGTAGGCGTGCCCGGACTCGAAGCCGGCCTCGACGAGCCGTCGCCAGATCTCCGGCAACTGTTCGACCCGGGCGCCCAGCAGGTCGATCCGCTGCCCGCCGGTGATCTTGGTGTAGAGGCCGAAGTCGCGGGCCACCTCACCGAGCACGATCAGCCGGTCCGGCGTGATCTCACCGCCCGGGACGCGCGGCACGACCGAGTAGGTGCCGTTCTTCTGGATGTTGGCCAGGAAGTGGTCGTTGGTGTCCTGCAGAGCGGCCCGTTCCCCGTCGAGCACGTGCCCGTTGTGCAGCGAGGCCAGGATGGAGGCGACCGCGGGCTTGCACACGTCGCAGCCCCGGCCCCGCCCGTGGGCGGCGATCAGCTCCGAGAACGTGCCGATGCCACGCACCCGGACGATGTCGAACAACTCCGCCCTGGAGTGGGCGAAGTGCTCGCACAGCGCCGTGCCCAGCTCGACGCCCGACGTCTCCAGCAACCGCCGCAGCATGGGCACGCAACTGCCGCAGGCGCTGCCCGCCCGGGTGCACGTCTTGACGCCCGCGACGTCGGTGAGGCCCTCGTCCGCGATGGCGGTGCGGATCCGGCCCGCGCTGACGTTGTTGCACGAGCACACCTGCGCGTCGCCGGGCAGCTCCAGGTCCGCGCCGGCGCCGCTGAACAGCAGGTCCGACGGCGGCGCGGGCAGCGGCTTGCCGACGAACGGGCGCAGCGCGCCGTACGGCGAGGCGTCGCCGACGCAGATGCCGCCGAGCAGCGTCCGGGCGTCGTCGCTGATGAACAGCCGCTTGTAGACGCCGCCCACCGGGTCGGTGTAGGTGACGTCGAGCGCCCCCTCCATGGCGCCGAACTGCGCCACCTCGACCCCGAGCAGCTTCAGCCTGGTCGACAGGTCGGCCCCGTCGAAGGTGGCGGCCCCGCCCAGCACGCGGTCGGCGGCCACCTCGGCCATGGTGAAGCACGGCCCGGCCAGGCCGTACACCAGGCCGCCCGCCAGCGCGCACTCGCCGATCGCGTAGATCGCCGGGTCGGACGTGCGCATGCCCGCGTCGACCACGACGCCGCCCCGCTCGCCCACCTCCAGCCCGCACCCTCGGGCCAGCTCGTCACGCGGCCGGATCCCGGCGGAGAAGACGACGAGCTGCGCGTCGATCAGCGTGCCGTCCGGTTCGCGCAGCCCGGTCACGCCGCCGGCCTCACCGGTGACGATCTCCTGGACGCCCGAGCCCGCGTGCACGCTCAGCCCGAGGGCCTCGATGTGCCGCCGCAGCACCGCCCCGCCGCCCTCGTCGACCTGCCGGGGCATCAGCCAGGGGCCCATCTCGACGATGTGGGTGCGCAGACCCAGCCCGCGCAGCGCGTCGGCGGCCTCCAGGCCGAGCAGCCCGCCGCCGACCACGACGCCCTCCGTCGCGTCCTTGGCCGCCGTCCTGATCGCGTCGAGGTCGTCGATCGTCCGGTAGACGAACGCGTGCTCGGCCCCCGGCACCGATGGCACGAACGGCGCCGACCCGGTCGCCAGCACCAGCACGTCGTACGGCTCCGCCGACCCGTCGGCCAGCGTGACCGTGCGGCCCGCCCGGTCGATCCCGGTGACGCGCACGCCCAGCCGGGTCACCGCCCCGGCGGGCGCCGGATAGCTGAGCTCCTCGACGCCGGTCCCCGACAGGTAGGAGGTCAGCGCGACGCGGTCGTAGGCCGGCCGGGGCTCCTCCCCGATCACCGTGATCCGGCCGCCGAAGCCCCGCTCCAGCAGGGTCTCGACGAACCGGTGGGCTGCCGGGCCGTAGCCCGCCACCACGATCCTGGTCACGTGGCCTCCTGCGCCGATGAGTTCGTTCCGTCCGGTCACGCCGGCACTCCTTCCTGCTCGCACAACCAGCCGACGAGGCCGGCCACGGCGTCGCGGCAGCTTCCGCAGCCGGTCGTGGCCCTGGTGCCGGCCGCTATGCCCGGCACGTCGCGGGCGCCGGCCTCCCAGCAGGCCCGGATCCGGCCCTTGGTCACGTTGTTGCAGTGGCACACCGTGGCCGCGTCGGGCATTAGCGTCGGGTTGTCGGCGACCGGCGCGGCCGACAGGCCCGGGAACAGCAGCCCGGCCCGATCACCCGGCACCGGCCCGCCTCGGTCGAACAGCTGGGTGAGCGTGCCGACCGCGTCGCTCTCGCCCAGCAGGATCGCGCCCACCAGCCGGCCGTCCCGGATGACCAGCTTGCGGTAGGTGCCCCGGGCCCGATGGCTGAAGCGCACCACCTCGGCGTGTTCCTCGGTGAGCTGGGTCTCGCCCATCGCGGCCAGCTCCACGCTCGTCGCCTTCAGCCTGGTCACCAGCCGCGAACCCCGGTAGAGGAGCTTGCCGCCGGTGATGACGGCGGCGGCCACGGCCGCCTGCTCCCACGCGGGCGCGACCAGGCCGTACACGGTGCCGTCGTGCTCGGCGCACTCACCGATGGCGAAGATCGCCGGGTCGTCGGTGCGCAGCTCGTCGTCCACGACGACGCCCCGCCGCACCTCCAGGCCCGCGTCGGCGGCCAGACCGGTCACCGGCCGGACCCCGCAGGCCAACACCACCAGGTCGCCTTCGACCAGCTCGCCGCCCGCCAGCCGTACGCCCTCCTCCAGCACCGCCTCGGCGGCCACGCCGGTGCGGGTCTCGACGCCCAGCCCGGCCAGCGTCTCGCCGAGGACCTCTCCCGCCTCGACGTCGAGCTGCCGTTCCATCAGATGGCCGGCCAGGTGCAGCAGCGTCACGGGCAGGCCGCGCCCGGCCAGCCCGCGGGCCGCCTCGACGCCGAGCAGCCCGCCGCCGATCACCACGGCCCGGCGGCTCCGCTCCGCCGCCGCGAGGATGCGCCGGCAGTCGCCGAGCGTCCGGAACGGGATCGCCCGCTCCACGCCGGGGATCGGTGGCACGACCGCCTCGCTGCCGGTCGCCAGGACCAGCACGTCGTACGGCTCGCGCCGCCCGTCCGCCGTCAGCACCGTCCGGGTGTCCCGGTCGATCAGCTCGACCGGGCTGCCGAACACCGCCCGCACCCGGTGCGTGCCGTACCAGGAGGGGTCGAGCAGCCGTACCTGCTCGGGCCGGGTGGTTCCGGCGAGCACGTTCGACAGCAGCACCCGGTTGTACGGCGGGCACGTCTCCGCGCCGAGCACCGTGACGTCGATCCGCGGATCGCGCGCCCGCACCTCGCTCACCAGCCGCGAGCCGGCCATGCCGTTGCCCACCACGACGAGCCTCATGTGACCCTCTCCACCCTGACCGCGCAGACCTTGAACTCCGGCATCCGGGACGTGGGGTCGAGCGCCGGGTTGGTCAGCCGGTTGACCCCCTCCCAGTGGAACGGCATGAACACCGTGTCCCGCCGGATCGCGTCGCTGATCCGGGCCACGACCTGCTCCTCGCCCCGCCGGCCGCGGACCCGCACCAGGTCGCCGGCGACGATCTCCAACTGCTCGGCGAGGTCGGGATGGAGCTCGACGTACGGCTCGGGCACGGCCTCGGCCAGCGGCCCGATCCTGCGCGTCTGCGCGCCGCTCTGGTAGTGGGCGAGCACCCGCCCGGTGGTCAGATGGACGGGGTAGTCGTCGTCGGTCTCCTCGGCGGGCGGCCGGTGCTCGACGGGCACGAACCTGGCCCGGCCGTCGGGCGTGGCGAACCCGTCGAGGAACGGGCGCGGCGTGCCGGGATGGCCGGGCGCGGGACAGGGCCAGAACACGCCCTTCTCCTCCTCGATCCGTTCGTAGGTGATGCCGGAGTAGTCGGCGGGACCGCCCGCGCCGGCCCGGCGCAGCTCGTCGAACACCTCGCGCGGCTCGGCCGCGAACCGGTGGCCGAACCGCGCGGCCAGCCCTTGGATGACCTCCAGGTCGGTGCGGACGTCCGGGGGCGGCGCGACGGCGCGGCGGCGCAGCAGCACCCGTCCTTCCAGGTTGGTCATCGTGCCGGTCTCCTCGGCCCACTGCGTTACCGGGAACACCACCTCGGCCAGCGCGGCGGTCTCCGACAGCACCACGTCGGCCACGACCAGCAGGTCGAGCGCGCCGAGCCGGCCCGTCACGTGCGCCGAGCGGGGCGCGGACACCACGGGGTTGGAGCCGAACACCAGCAGCGCCCGCGGCCCGGCCGGCCTGCCGAGCGCGTCCAGCAGCTCGTACGCCGAGCGTCCGGCCCCCGGCAGGTCGCGGGGATCCACGCCCCACACCGCGGCGACGTGCTCGCGGGCCGCCGGATCGTCGATGCTGCGGTAGCCGGGCAGCTGGTCGGCCTTCTGGCCGTGCTCCCGGCCGCCCTGCCCGTTGCCCTGCCCGGTCAGGCAGCCGTAGCCGGAGCCGTGCCGGCCAGGCAGACCCAGCGCCAGCGCCAGGTTGATGTACGCGGTGACCGTGTCGGTGCCCTTGGCGTGCTGCTCGGCGCCCCGGCCGGTGAGCACCACCGCCCGGCGGGCCGCCGCCAGGGCGCGTACGGCCTGCCGCATCCGGGGGACCGGCACCCCGGTGATCCGCTCGACCCGCTCCGGCCACCACGACGCGAGCGAGGTGCGCACCTCGTCGAACCCGGCGGTCCGTTCGGCCACGTACGGCTCGTCCACCAGCCCTTCGGCGACGGCCAGGTGCAGCAGGCCGAGCGCGAGCGCGAGGTCGGTGCCGGGCGCGGGCTGCAGGTGCAGCCAGGCCGGCCGCGCCGTCGGCGTGCGGCGCGGGTCGACGACGATGAGCCGCTCGGCCGGCAGGTGGCGGACGAACGGCGGCATGGTCTCGGCGACGTTGGCCCCGGCCAGCAGCACCACGTCGGCCTCGGCCAGGTCCGTGATCGGGAACGGCAGCCCGCGGTCCATGCCGAACGCCCTGATCGAGGCGGCCGCGGCCGACGACATGCAGAAGCGGCCGTTGTAGTCGATCTGGCTGGTGCCGAGCACCACCCGGGCCAGCTTGCCGAGCTGGTAGGCCTTCTCGTTGGTGAGCCCGCCGCCGCCGAACACGGCCACGGCGTCGGGGCCGTGTTCGGCGCGGATCGCGGACAGCCGGGCCGCCACGTGGTCGAGCGCCCGCTCCCACGAGGCCGGCCGGCCGTACAGGAGGGGGGTGGTCAGCCGCTCGCCGTTGGTCAGCAGCTCGGCCGCGGTCCAGCCCTTCTGGCAGAGCGCGCCGGCCGCGTTGGCCGGGATGTCGGTCCGTGGGGCGATGGCGAGGTCGGCGCCGATCGTCATCCCGCACTGCAGGGCGCAGTAGGGGCAGTGGGTCGCCACCGGGCCGGTCGCGGGGCCGACCGCGAGGCTGGTCGCAGGGCAGGTCGCGTGGGCTGTCACGGGAGGTGTCACACCCGGGCGTGGGCGAGGCTGGCCACGCGGGAGACGCCCACGGTGCGCACGTAGCACCCCCAGGTCAGGGCGAAGCACGCCAGGTAGAAGACGCCGAACGCGGCGAACGCCGTCGCCGGGCCGCCGGTCGCCGCGAACGACATGCCGAACGCCCGGTTGATGAGGAACCCGCCGAGCGCGCCGACCGCCGAGATGATGCCGATCGCCGCGGCGGCCTGACGCTTGCCGTGCAGCAGCGCCTCCTCGCTCTCGCCGCGCTCGGCCACCGCCTTGGCCTGGAAGATCGCCGGGATCATCCGGTAGGTGGACCCGTTGCCGATGCCCGCCGTGAGGAACAGCGTCAGGAAGGCCAGGAAGAACAGCCAGAACGCGCCCGAGGCGCTGCCCAGCCAGACCAGCGCCACGCCGGCGCCCATGGCGGCGAAGTTCCACAGCGTCACCGGCGCCCCGCCGAGCCGGTCGGCCAGCCAGCCGCCGACCGGCCTGATCAGCGACCCGGCCAGCGGGCCGGCGAACGCCACGGCCGCCCACGGCGAGCCGGGGAACAGGCTCTTGCTCAGCAGCGGGAACGCCGTCGAGTAGCCGATGAACGAGCCGAACGTGCCGATGTAGAGGAACGACATGATCCACGTCTGGACCCGCCCGGCCACCGCCAGCTGCTCACGCGAGCTCGTCCGGGCGCTGGTCAGGTTGTCCATGAAGAACCACGCGCAGGCCGCGGCCAGC
Source organism: Nonomuraea sp. CX421 (assembly GCF_059358955.1). Classification (NCBI taxonomy): domain Bacteria; kingdom Bacillati; phylum Actinomycetota; class Actinomycetes; order Streptosporangiales; family Streptosporangiaceae; genus Nonomuraea; species Nonomuraea sp. CX421. Next base: position 132,205 of record NZ_JCADBK010000013.1, read on the forward strand.
ACCACCAGCGGCACCCAGAACCAGCCCGCCGCCGCCAGCCCGAACCCGCCGATCACCAGCGGCATGACCAGCTGCACCGAGCTGACCCCGATGTTGCCTCCGGCGGCGTTCAGTCCGAGCGCCACGCCCTGCTGGGAGCGCGGGTAGAAGTAGGTGATGTTGGCCATGCTGGAGGCGAAGTTGCCGCCGCCGACCCCGGCCAGCGCCGCGATCAGCAGGAACATCCAGTACGGCGTGCCCGGGTCGCTGACCGCCACCCCCAGCAGCACGGCGGGGACGAGCAGCAGCAACGCGCTGACCGTGGTGAAGTCGCGTCCGCCGAACCGGGCCGGCCCGAACGTGTAGGGCACGCGCAGCGCCGCCCCGATCAGGTTGGGCAGCGCCACCAGCCAGAACAACTGGTCGGTGGAGAAGTCGTAGGCGCCCATCTGGGCGGCCACGATGCTCCACAGGGTCCAGACCGTGAAACCGAGATGCTCGGCGAAGATCGAGAAGATCAGGTTGCGCCGGGCGATCCTCTTGCCTGTCGTCTCCCAGAAGGTCTCGTCGTCGGGGTGCCACTCGTCTAGCCAGCGCGCCATCGTGCCCTCCTACGCTCCGCTTCAGGACCGTGAGCGTAGGAAGGGCCGGTTACGCGCGCTGACGCCGCGTGGCCGTGCCCCCGTTACCGGTGACGCACCGCTGTAACGAGCGACACACATGCATCACAGGGGAAACACACCCGTAAAGAACGGGTTGTGAGAACTTTCTCTGCCGCTTGCGTCTCACGTGGCCTCCGGCGTGAGCAGGTCGCTGCTGACGTGCGAGACGACGATGTGCGCGAGGCCGCCCTGGAGGCCGCGACTGCAGACCTGGGCACCGGCGGCCGAATTCATCTCGCTGACCTCTTCACTGTCACGACCTTGCCTCGCTCCGTATTCTCGGTCAGCAAGCTCCGCACCTGCTCGAAGATCGGGGCGTCTCGCGACCATACCTGGACCTCGATGTAACGCCCGAGCTCCTTACCGTCGAGATGTTCGGGAAAGCCGCCGGTGTCGATGATCGCTCTCATCTCCCCGGCGTTGAGAACGTGCGAAGCCGGAGGTTCGTCAGATCAACCTGATCCCTGCGCGTGGGATCCCTCAGCATGTAGTTGAAAAAGCTGTCCTCGATCGTCATGGTCATGTGCTCGGCCGGTATGGCCTCAGCCGGTATGTTGATGGTCACGAATTCGTCGCCAAGGCTGCCCGAGGGTCGTGAGTTCAGCATGAAATACAGGGGTGGAATGTCGCCGTTGAGCTCCTGTCCTTTTTTTCGCCCTTCATTTATCAGCCACTCCTCTATCATGCGGCGATATTCTAGATAATCGCCGTCGAATTTCTTTCCTGTCGCCGCGACGAGTTTTTCCGCGTCTCCTCGATTCGCGAACTCCGTGATGGATCTGAATGGGTCGAGCCCGTTGCCTGAGAGAGATCTGCGGGTGAGCCACAGTCCTGCCAAGGGATGGATGTCTCTTGGCAGGTCTGCGGAGGCCGTCTCCACCGAGGAGCGATGGGGGCCCGAGGCGCTGAGGATGCGGCGGAGGCGGGCTTCAATGCGGCACGAAAGGGTTTCGCCGAAGAACCGTTCGAGTGCGTGCCGAGTGACGGTCGCCCAACGCTGGACGATCCAGCGCAGGACCCTGAGGTTCGTCCGTATGACAAGTACGGCGATGCCTCCGGCGAAGGCCGTGGTCAGCAGGATGGCCACGGCCTTGGCGGCGGTGACAAGGGAGTTCTTGAGGGCCTCGACAAGGTTGGCTGCCTGATGGTGACCGTCGGCGAGTGCCCTCAATATGGTGGTGAGGCTGGGTAGGTAGGAAGTGTCACACGCGTCGTCTTGATACTTGGCCCAAAATACCTCGAGCGCGTCGATGTCGTTTCCTGCGTTGTGGGCTCTCACGTGCTGGACGGCGCCGTGCGCGGTTGGAGTGACATCGGCGGCAAGTGTGGTAGCGCAAGCTCGATAAGAGTCCGCGCACTGGCGTAACCCATCTTCGTTCTGACTGGGCCACGGTATGCCCAGCACCCCGAATGCGACCTCCAATTCCGCTGGAAGCATCACCGCCAATGGTCTGGCCTCCCGCGGCTCTCCACGATCAGCGCAGTCGGGCTCATCTGTGAGAGGTCGGCATGCCTCACGGGAGGAACGAGTGGCCCGGCTCGGGCCGAGCCCCGTGCAGGGGGGAGTCCGCGTGCTGGTCGATGGGCGGGAAGAGGGCGGTGGAGGCCTGTTCGCCGGTGCTGTGATGTTCACGCATCGCCTCGATGCATGTGCTGCTCTGGTGGAGACGGGTGGACAAGTGGCGGCACGCCTGGCCCACCATCTCGTTGATCTGGTTCATGACGATGCCGATGGTCCCGTCTCCCCAAGGGGAATTTCCACCACCGGCGACGGCGGACATGAGCACGTCGGTGTCGCTCGCGAAAACTCCGGCTGCATCCCGCATGCCCCGCGCGGCTTTGGTCAGCGACGTCCTGTCGACTCTCAGTTCCGCTTCCACGTCCCTCCAGCAGTGCAACCGAGCCGCCAGGGCATAAGTTATCACCCGCTTCGTGCTTGCTGGAGCCTGGCTAATACCCCTGCTGACGTGCATGGATAGAGCGAAAAGAAATGCCGTACAGCTTGTCGCGCTTCCTGGAGGCCCAGAGGCCGCTGTCAGGTCGATCATGCCCAGAGGGTGACAACCGAGCGTCGCGCCGCGCGGTCACGAGCCAGTCGCCGCTCCTCAGTCGATGCGGCCGCGCAAGCGGTCCGTGGCGATGATCACGACGGCGCCGAGGACGGCCAGGGCCAGGTTCGCGAAGAGCGGGTACGCGGCCAGGAGGTCGACGCGGGGGATGACAACGCGGTTGAAGAGGTTGAGGACCGCGCCCATGAAGGGCTGCGCCCACAGATGGTCGATGGCGCCGCTGACGCCCTGCAGGACCATGACGAACCCGGCGAACTGGATGGCTTTCTGCATGATCAGGACAGTACGGATTCGCCACCCGTCACGGATCGGTCCTCGGCCTGCGGGCCACCCTACTTCGGTAGCCGGAACAACCGACCAAAGGAGGGGCCGTATGGAGCCTGTGGCGGCGGGCAGGGTGGCCGGATGAACGTGGTGGTGCTGTCCGACACGCACGCGCCCCGCCGGTGGCGCTCCTGCCCGCCCCGGGTAGCCGAGCACCTGCGCGGCGCCGACATGATCCTGCACGCCGGAGACGTGTGCGTCGCCTCCGTGCTCGACGAGCTGTCCGCGTACGCGCCGGTCCACGTGGTCAAGGGCAACAACGACGGTCCTGACGTGGCCGCCCCCGAGACGCTGGAGCTCACCCTCCACGGCCTCCGGATCGCCATGATCCACGACAGTGGCCCCGTCCAGGGCAGGCTGCGCCGGATGCGCCGCCGTTTCCCCGAGGCGGACCTGGTGGTCTTCGGCCACTCCCACATCCCGATGGACGAGACGGGCGAGGGCCTGCGCATCTTCAACCCGGGCTCGCCGACCGACCGCCGCCGTCAGCCGCACGGCACCCTGGGCCTGCTCACCATCGAGCACGGCGCCCTGCGGGAGGCGAGGATCGTCCCGGTCACCTAGAGCCGGGCTCGTCCGGCATGGTGCGGGAAACCGCCATGGGAGTCGGCGGATCGCCCCCATGGCGGGCGGAGGGCCGGTTTCCTAGCGTGGACCACGTGATCAGCCTTGACCGACTCAGCAAACGCTATGGCGACCGGATGGCCGTCGACGGCCTGACGCTCCGGCTCAGGACCGGCGCCGTCACCGGCTTCCTCGGCCCGAACGGCGCCGGCAAGTCCACCACGATGCGCATGATCCTCGGGCTCGACCGCCCGACCGAGGGCCACGCGCTGATCGGCGGCCGGCCGTACCACGAGCTGGAGAACCCGCTCCGGACGGTGGGCGCCACTCTGGACGCGCGAGCGGTGCACCCGGGCCGCTCCGTCCGCGCGCACCTGCTCGCGCTGGCCCGCGCCAGCGGCATCGGCCGGGCCCGGGTGGCCGAGGTGCTGGAGATGGTCGGCCTCGACGCCGTCGCCGGGAAGCGGGCGGGGACACTGTCGCTGGGGATGAGCCAGCGGGCCGGCATCGCGGGCGCGCTGCTCGGCGATCCCGAGGTGCTGATGTTCGACGAGCCCGTCAACGGGCTCGACCCCGATGGCGTGCGCTGGGTGCGCCGCCTGATGCGCTCGCTGGCGGCCGAGGGGCGGACGGTGTTCGTCGCCAGTCACCTGATGAGCGAGATGCAGCTCACCGCCGACCACCTGGTGATGATCGGGAAGGGGCGGCTGATCGTGGACGCGCCCCTTAAGGAGGTGCTGGCGGCCGGCGCGGTGCTGGTCCGCAGCCCGCACGCGGGCGACCTCGCGCTGCTGCTGGCCGCCGAGGGCGTCGCCGTCGAGCGGCGGGCCGAGAACGAACTGGTCGCCACCGGCGCGCCGATCGAGCGGATCGGCGACCTGGCGCACGAGGCCGGGATCCGCCTGCACGAGCTGAGCGCGCGCGAGGCGTCCCTCGAACAGGCCTACCAGGAACTGACCGCGAACAGCGTCGAGTACGGGAGCGCGCGATGAACGAGGCGGGGATCGAGGAGACGGCGGCGCCCCCGGGGCCTCCGGCCTCGGCGGGCGCGCGGGCGGGCGTGGTGGTCGCGGTGTCACGGGGCGTGGCGGCGGAGTGGGGGAAGTTGTGGTCGGTGCGGTCGACCTGGTGGTGCGTGGCGGGCACGGTCGCGCTGACCGTCCTGGCCGCGCTCACGCTCGGCGGCTCACGGGTGACGGAGCTGCTGCGCGACGGCGTCACGACGGTCCGCCTGCCCGCCACCGACGCGGCGATCTCGGCGATGGTGTTCGCCCAGCTCACCCTGGTCGCCCTGGCCATGCCGGCGATCACCTCGGAGTACGCGTCCGGCTCCATCCGGAGCACGCTGCGGGCCACCCCGATCAGGGGCCGGATGCTGGCCGCGAAGGCCCTGGTGGTCGCGCCGGCGGCGTTCGTGATCGGCGTGTTGTCGGGCGTGGCCGCGGCGGCCGCCGCCTACCTGGTGCTGTCGGCCCCGATCTTCGGCGGGCTCGTCACGCTGCCCGCCGGGCGCGCCGCCGTGGACCTGCTGCGGCTCGGCGTGTTCTGCGCGCTGGTGTCGGTGCTGGCGCTCGGCCTCGGCACCGCGTTGCGGAACGCGGCCGGCACGCTGACCGTGGTGTTCATGCTGCTGCTCGGGCTGCCGCTGCTGCTGCTCATGTCGGGCGCGCCGGTCGCGATGGAGCTGGCGCTGCGGCTGCCGATGTTCGCTGGGCTGGCGTTCATGGAGAGCGCCGACAACCCGACCGGCGGTCCGCTGCCCTACGGGTCGTGGGAGGGCCTGGCCTGGCTGGCCGGCTGGACGGTCGCGGGGCTGGCGGCCGGGCTGGCCGTGCTGCGCCGGCGCGATGCCTAGACTGCGCGGCGTGACTGCCGTGGTCCTTCGCAGGCTCGCCGGCGTGCTGGCCGGGACGTTCACCGGCGCCGCCGCGCTGGCCCTGCTGCTGCTCGCCTGGCCGTGGCGATCCGGGTGGGCGCCCCGGCTGGCGGCGGTCGAGCGGGCCCGCTCGTCGGCCTGGCTCGGGCACCACCTCCCGGACGGCGTCCCCGCCGCCGGCTACGTCGCGCTGCGCGGTCTGATCGGGGTGCTCGGCGGCTACGTGGCGCTGGTGCTGACGTTCACCGGGCTGCTGTTCGCGTCGGGCGGCCTCTGGGCCATGACGTACGGCCAGAGCAGCCCCGTGTCGCTGAACCTCCCCGGCGTCCGGCTGACGACGGAGAGCTGGGCGGTCGGCCTCACCTGCGCCGTGGTGATGCTGGCGCTCGCCGTGGCCTGGTGCCGGCTGGTCGCCGGAGCCGAGCGGCGGCTGGCCGTACGGTTCCTGGGCCCCGGCCCGGAGGAGGTGATGCGGCGGCGCATCGCCGAGCTGACCAGCACCCGGTCCGGCATCGTGCGGGCGGTCGACGACGAGCGGCGGCGGATCGAGCGTGACCTGCACGACGGTGTGCAGCAGCGCGGCGTCGCGCTGGCCATGCTGCTCGGCCGGGCCCGGCACAGCCCCGGCGCGGCCGCCGAGCTGGTCGACCAGGCCTACCTCGAGTCGCGGCAACTCCTCGACGAGCTGCGCGGCGTGGCCTGGCGGATCTATCCGACCGCGCTCGACGAGCTGGGCCTGCGCGCGGCGCTGGAGGGCGTGGCCGAGCGGTCGAGCGTCCCGGTGACGGTGCACTACGGGCTGGCCGGGCGGCCGGTCTCGGAGGTGGAGACGGCACTCTACTTCGTGGCGCGCGAGGCGATCACCAACGCGGTCAAGCACGCGGAGGCCCGTGACATCCTGGTCGTCCTGGAGGAGGACGAACGGGAGGTTCGGGTGACCATCTCCGACGACGGGCGCGGCGGGGCCGATCCGGCGGGCGGCGGGCTGTCGGGGCTGGCCCGGCGGGTGCTCGCGCTCGACGGCGGGTTCGAGGTGGGGCCCGCGACGGGCGGCGGCACCCGGGTGCGCGCCTGGCTGCCGAAGCAGGCGCCGTGCGGCTGATCCTGGCCGACGACGCGGTGCTGCTCCGCGAGGGCCTGATCCGCCTGCTCGAAGAGGCGGGCCACCAGGTGGTGGCGGCCGTGGGCGACGCGGAGGCGCTGGTCGAGGCGGTGGCCGCCGACCGGCCCGACGTGGCCGTGGTGGACGTGCGGATGCCGCCCGGTCACTCAGACGAGGGGCTGCGCGCCGCCCTGGAGATCCGCCGGCGCTGGCCCGGCGTCGGCATCGTGGTGCTGTCGCAGTACGTGGAGAAGACCTACGCGGCCGAGTTGCTCACCGAGGCCGCCGAGGGCGTGGGCTACCTGCTCAAGGACCGGGTGTCGGAGGTGGCCGACTTCCTGGGGGCGCTGGAGCGGGTCCGGGCGGGCGGCACCGTGATCGATCCCGAGGTGGTGCGCCAGCTGCTGGCCCGCACCAGCCACGCCGACCCGCTGGCCACGCTCAGCGAGCGCGAGTCGGAGGTGCTGCGGCAACTGGCGCAGGGCTACGCCAACTCCGCCATCGCCGGCAACCTGCACGTCTCGCTGAGCACGGTCGAGAAGCACGTCAACGCCATCTTCGACAAGCTCGACCTGCCGCGGACCCTCGTCTACAGCAGGCGAGTGCTGGCCATCCTGCGCTATCTCGACGGCTGAGCCGTCATCGGCTCCGTGGCAGCGCTCCTGACCAGATCACATCTCATGACATGTCAAGTTTTAGTTAGTCGGCAACCCTTGCAAAGCGGACACGTTCTCTTCACTCTCTCTCCATAGGCGTAAAGATCAGCTCGACCCCGGCGGGCTTCCGCCGGGCGTTAAGGAGAGCGAGTGCCGAACACCCCCCGCTGGCGTGCGATCCTGACCGGGGTCATCGCCGCCACCACCCTCATGTTCCCCGCGGGCGTCGCCCAGGCCGCGCCCGATCCCGACAAGATCAGCGAGGCCGTGCAGGCCGACCTCGACACCGACGGCAAGGCCACCTTCTGGGTGCGCCTGAAGGGCAAGGCCGACCTCACCGCCGCCCGCCGGGCCGCCACCAAGGACCAGAAGGCCGAGCAGGTCTTCGAGGCCAAGACCGGGCAGGCCACCAGCTCCCAGGCCGAGCTGCGTAAGCTCCTCGACTCCCAGGAGGCCGACTACACCTCCTACTGGATCGTCAACGCCGTCAGGGTGACGGCCGGCCCCAAGCTGGCGGCCGAGATCGCCGCCCTGCCGGACGTCGACCGGATCGACCCGGTACGCAGCGTGTCGCTGCCCAAGCCCATCACCGGCACCCCCGAGGCCAGGGTCAACGCCGTCGAGTGGAACATCGACCGGGTCAACGCCCCCCGTGTCTGGTCCGAGCTGGGCGTGCGCGGCGAGGGCATCGTGGTCGGCGAGATCGACACCGGCGCCCAGTTCGACCACCCCGCGCTGGCCGCGAACTACCGGGGCAAGAACCCGGACGGCTCGGTCGACCACGCCTACAACTGGTTCGACCCGGCCAGGGTCTGCCCGACGTCCGCGCCGTGCGACAACAACGGCCACGGCACCCACGTCATGGGCACCATGGTCGGCGCCGACGGCATCGGCGTCGCGCCCGGCGCCAGGTGGATCGCCGCCAAGGGCTGCGAGAGCAACTCCTGCAGCGACGCCTCCCTGCTCGCCGCCGGCCAGTGGATGCTCGCGCCCACCGACCTGAACGGCGAGAACCCCCGGCCCGACCTGGCGCCCGACATCATCAACAACTCCTGGGGCGGCGACGGGTTCGACCCCTGGTACAAGGAGACCGTCGAGGCCTGGGTCGCCGCCGGCATCTTCCCCGCCTTCGCCAATGGCAACGAGGGGCCCGCCTGCCGTACCAGCGGGTCGCCCGGACAGTACGTGATCAGCTACAGCGCGGGCGGCTTCGACATCAACAACGCCGTCTACGGCAACTCCAGCAAGGGCGAGGGCGAGAACGGCGAGATCAAGCCGAACATCGCCGCGCCCGCCGTGAACGTGCGCTCGTCCCTCCCCGGAGGCGGCTACGGCACCGGCACGGGCACCTCGATGGCCTCGCCGCACGTGGCGGCCACGGTGGCGCTCATCTGGTCGGCGGCGCCGGGCCTGCAGGGCGACATCGCCGCCACGAGGCCGGTGCTCGACGGCACGGCCGTCGACGTCAACGACACCAGCTGCGGCGGCACCGCCACCGACAACAACGTCTGGGGCGAGGGCCGGCTCGACTCCTTCGCCGCCGTCCAGGCCGCCCCCCGCGACGGGGTCGGCGACCTCACCGGCACCGTCAGCGCCGGCGGCACTCCCGTGGCGGGCGCCACGGTCGTCGTCACCGGCCCGATCACCCGTACGGTCACCACAGGCGAGGACGGGACGTACGCCATCGCCCGCCTGGTGCCCGGCGACTACCAGATCACCGCCGACCGGTTCGGCTACGCGCAGGGCACCGCGACGGCGACGGTCGTCGCCGGGCAGAGCGTCACCGCGGACGTGACGCTGGCCCGGCAGGCCACGGCCACGCTGTCCGGCACGGTCACCACGGCCGGCACACCGGAGCCGAACGCCAAGGTCGAGGCGCTGGGCACGCCGGTCGCCACCGTGACCGACGCGCAGGGCCGCTACCGGCTCACGCTGCCGGTCGGGGAGTACAGCATCCAGGTCACGGGCTCCCGTTGCTCCCGGGGCGCCACCGTGGGGCTCAACCTGACGGCCGACACGACCCAGGACATCGAGCTGGCGTTGCGCGGCGACAACTTCGGCTACACCTGCCGCAGCGGCGCCGAGGCGTACGTGGCGGGGACCGACAAGCTGGCCCTGACCGGTGACGACGAGGCGGTGCAGGTGACCCTGCCGTTCGCGGTCCCGTTCTACGGGACGGGCCAGAGCAGGGTGTGGGTCGCCACCAACGGGTTCGCCACCTTCGCCGCCGACCGGGTCGTCACGGCCGGCAACGGCAGGCTCCCGACCACGGGTACCCCCAACAACGCCGTCTACCCGTACTGGGACGACCTGGTCGTGGACGCCCAGAGCGGCGTCTACACCGGCGTCGTGGGCACCGCCCCGCACCGGCGGTTCGTGATCGAGTGGCGCAACGTCACGTTCTACAGCGACACGACGCAGCGCATCTCGTTCTCGGCCCTGCTGGGCGAGGACGGCACGGTCGGCTACCGCTACAAGGACATCGAGAGCCAGCGCGAGCAGGGCGCCAGCGCCACGGTCGGCGTCGAGAACGCGGCCGGCAACGACGCGCTGCTCTACTCCTACGAGGAGACGGTGCTGTCCAGCGGCCAGAGCCTGACGATCACCGCGAGCAGGCACGGCCTGGTCACCGGCACGGTCACCGACGCCAACGACGGCGAGCCGCTGGCCGGGGCGACGGTCAAGGTGGGCGACGTGGCCACGTTCACCACCGGCGCGGCCGGCACGTTCTACGGGCAGGTGCTGGCCGGCGACTACCAGGTGGAGGTGTCCAAGGAGCACTACGGCACGTTCACCAAGGAGGTCACGATCGCCCCGTCCGCGCCGACCCGGATCGACACGGCGCTGGTGACCGGCCGGGTCAGCCCCTCCACGGCCGAGCTGACCGTGGTGATGCCGGGGGAGGCGAGCAGGACGCGCTCGTTCGAGCTGACCAACCTTGGCTCGCCCACCGCCTACACCGTCACCACCGACCCGGCCCAGGGCTGGCTCGGCGTGACGCCCGCCGGCGGTGAGCTGGCCAAGGGCCAGACGGCGAAGCTCGACGTCACCGTCTCCAGCGCCGGAGTCCAGCCGGGCACGATCCGCTCCGGCAAGGTGATCGTCCGCTCCGCCAGCGGACGGCAGCCGGTCATCGAGGTCGCGGTCACGGTCGTGGTGCCCAAGCACCAGGTGGCCGTGGATGTCGGCGGCGGCAAGGCACTGGTCGACTCCGCCGGCGACGCCTGGACCGCCGACCGGAAGTACACCCAGGGCGGCCACGGCTACGTCGCCAACTCCAGCAGGACCCACTCCACGACAAGGACCATCGCCGGCACGCAGGACCAGGCGCTGTTCCGGACCGCCCGCGAGGGCATGCTGGAATACCGCTTCGACAACGTGCCGGCCGGCACCTACACGGTGGAGCTGGGCTTCGCCGAGACCAGGTCGATGAAGATGGGCAAGCGGGTCTTCGACGTCCTGGTCGAGGGCCAGCTCGCCATCCCGGCGCTGGACCTGGCGCTGGAGGCGGGCACCTACACGGCCGTCAGCAGGCAGTACACGGTGAAGGTCACCGACGGCCAGCTCAACGTGCGGTTCGCGACCCGCGAGGGCGCGACGATCGTGAACGCGATCCGCGTCTCCGAGCGTCCGGACCGGGCCACGTCCTGACGCTCCCCGGCCCGCCTCGCCGATCCGGCGGGGCGGGCCGTTCGCGTTCCCGATCTGATTTGTTTGCCATCCCCGCATGCTCGGCTGAGCATCGCCGATTCTCCGTCCGGGTATCTCCGTCTGCGCATCGCGCACCAGGCACCGCCCGGCCGGCGGGGTGTCCGCGCGCGCCGGCGTGCGGAGCGACAGGGATTGTGAGACCACTCGCCCGATGGGGGCCATGCCATGGTTCGACAGACACGTCCGGTCAGGCCGAGGGTCGTGATCGTGGGGGCGGGCTTCGCCGGGCTGAACGCGATGCAGGAGCTGGGCCGGGGCGACGCCCAGGTCACCCTGGTCGACCGCAATCCCTACACGACGTTCCAGCCGTTGCTCTACCAGGTGGCCACCGGGGCGCTCTCGGCCGGTGACGTGGCCTTCCCCCTGCGGGTGAGCGCGTCAAGGTTCCGGAACGTACGCGTACGGGTGGCCGGCATGACCGGCCTGCGGGCCGCCGAGCGGCAGGTGGAGCTCGACGACGGCACCACCCTCGACTACGACTACCTCGTGCTGGCCACCGGCGTCACCACCAACTGGGCGCGCATCCCCGGCGCGGAGGTCAACTCCATGCCGATGTACTCGCTCGACGACGCGATCAGGATGCGCGAGGAGCTGCTGCGCTGCCTGGAGGACACCGCGGCGGGCAGGCGCCGCTCCAGCCACGTCGTGGTCATCGGCGGTGGAGCCACCGGGGTCGAGATGGCGGGCACCATGGCCGAGCTGCGCCGGCGCTGGATCCCGCTGACCTACCCCGAGATCGCTCCCAAGCAGGCGAGCGTCACCCTGGTGGAGCGGTTCGACCATGTGCTCTCGCCGTACCGGCCCCGGCTGCGCGCCAAGGCCGCCAGGGCGCTGCGCAGGCGCGGCGTGCGGATGATGCTCGGCAGCACGGTCGCGTCCGTCGAGCACGACATGGTCGTGCTGACGGACGGCACCCGGCTCCCCAGCGACGTGACCGTGTGGGCGCTCGGCGTCGCCGCCCCCGCGCAGATCGGCGGCTACGGTCTGCGCCAGGGCAAGGGCGGCGCCATCGTGGTCACCAGCGCGCTCAACGTCGAGGAGCACCCGGAGATCTTCGTCGCCGGTGACCTGGCGAGTCCGCCCGACCCGCTGCCGCAGCTGGCGCAGCCCGGCATCCAGATGGGCAGGCACGTGGCCAGGCAGATCCTGGCCGCCGCCCACGGCCGGCCGCTGACACCGTTCGTCTACCACGACCTCGGCACCATGGCCACGGTCGGCCGCTGCGAGGCGGTCCTGCAGTTCGACAACGGGTTCGGGCTCAGCGGCCTGCCCGCCTGGGTGGGCTGGATCGCCGTGCACGTCGCCCAGCTCCTGGGCGGGCGCAACCGGCTCACCGTGCTGATCAACTTCCTGTGGAGATACTTCGGCCCGCGCCGGAGCGCCGCTTCCGTCGCCAAGTGACCTCGCCAAGTGATCCGTACCGCCACGTCCATGCCGAAGCCGCCCGCCGGGAGTCGGTCGAGGCATTCGTCCTACGGCCGGGCGGGCAGGCGCAGCTCGGCGAACACGCCCCGGTGGTCGGTGCCCGGCACGTCCAGGATCTCGGCCCGGGCCACTCCGGCCCGGCGGTCGGCCAGGACGTGGTCGATGGTGATGAGCGGCGGCATCCACCGGCCGTTGGGCCAGGTCGGCACCAGCCCCTTGCCGACCTGTTCGGCGGCGTCGTGGTAGCCCCGGTCGAGCAGGTCGCGCAGGGCGCGGTGGTCGAGGCTGGCGTTGAAGTCGCCGGCCAGCACCCGCACCACCTCGTCGGAGGCGGGCGGAAGGGCCTCCATCGCGGCGTACCAGTCGGTGGTCATCCGGCCGAGCGGCGGGTTGGGGTGGACGGCGACGATCTGGGCGGTCATCCCGTCCGGCAGGCTGACCGTGGCCGCCGGCATGTTGTGCCCGATCGGGGTGAACAGCCCGTCGAGCGCGGTCAGCGGGTGTCTGGCGTACAACCCGCTCCCGGTGGCGCCGAAGTCGGCCTGCAGCACCCGGTGCGGCATCAGCGTGCCGAGCCCGGCGGCGTCGAGCGCCGCCACCTGGCGGTGGGTGAGCTCCAGCGCGCTGAACACGTCGGGGTCGTACGCGCGGACCAGGTCCACCACGCTCGCCGGATCGGCCCGCCCGAAAAGGTTGATCGTCAGCACCCGCAGCGGGGTCCCCTCCGCAGCGGCCGGCCCGGCGAACGCCCTTGGGGCGACGGTGGCCGTGAAGGCCACGCAGGCGGCCAGGGCCAGGCAGGCGGCGGGCCGGTTGCGGGCCACCAGCAGCAGCGCCGTCAGCGCCGACACCACCACCGCGAGCGGCGTCAGCGTCATCAGCTGCGTGACGAACGACCCCTGCTCCAGCCCGGTCAGCCGGACGACCGCCCACAGAGCGAGGAACGTGGCGAACGTCCAGGACGGCCAGCGGCGCCCGTGCCGCTTCGGCCGCGCCCGGCCGCCTTCGTCCTTCGCCGCCCGCGCACGTCGCGTGCCGGCCATGATGCTCACCCGCGTTGCCCCGCCCTCGCTTGATCCGCGCTTCCCGATCGACCCTAGACGGCTCGCGGGGAAGATGAGTCCGCCCGCTCGGGCCTTGGCCGTGCCCTCCCCGTTGAGCTGCGCGAACGCCCGCGGACTTCCTGGCAAACCTCTCAGCTTCGGCGGGGCCGCCGGGCCCGTTAGGGTGCTGGCATGCCTACCGCACTGATCACCGGCGCCACCTCCGGCATCGGAGCCGCCTTCGCCCGCCGCCTGGCCGCCGACGGGTTCGACCTCGTCCTGGTGGCTCGTGACGAGACCAGGCTGGCCGAGACCGCCGACCGGCTCAAGCTCAGGTACGGCACGGCCGCCCAGACCCTCGTCGCCGACCTCGCCACCGAGGAGGGGCTGACCCGGGTCGAGGCGCGGCTGCGCGACCGGATCGACCTGCTGGTCAACAACGCGGGGTTCGGCCACCCCGAGTCGTTCCCCGGCGTGCCGGTCGAGGACGAGGTCCGCATGCTGAAGGTGCACTGTGAGGCCGTGCTGCGGCTGACCCTGGCCGTCCTGCCCGGCATGAGGGAGCGCGACCGGGGCGCGGTGATCAACGTCGCGTCCGTGGCCGCCTTCTTCACCCGTGGCACCTACAGCGCGTCCAAGGCGTGGGTGGTCAACTTCAGCGAGTCGGCCGCGGCGGAGCTCGGAAACCCGCGCATCAGGATCATGGCGCTGTGCCCGGGGTTCGTACGGACCGAGTTCCACCAGCGGGCCTCGATGGACATGTCGGCGATGCCGTCCTTCATGTGGCTGGACGCCGACAAGGTGGCCGCCGAGGCCATGCGCGACCTCGCGCTGGGCAGGCGCGTGTCGGTGCCCGGCCTGCTCTACAAGACGGTGGTGGCCGCCGGCCGGTTCGTGCCGCGCGGGCTCGTGGGCAGGGTCTCCGCGCGGATCGGCCGCTGACCGGCACCCGGCAGCCGAAGGTCTCGGGACAAAAGGTCTCCGGGCAGGCGCCTGGCGGGCAAGGTCTCCGGGCAAAAGGGCGGGCCCCGCCGCGGGAGGGGGTCGCGACAGGGCCCTGACGGCCCGAATGTGCTCGGGCCGGGCGTGGGGGAGCGCGGTCAGGCGCTCGTGTTGGCCTCGTGGCCGATGGCCAGGCCCGAGGTCGGGTCGAAGAAGTGCAGGTTGTGCGTGTCGAGGACCAGGTCGATGTGCTGGCCGGGACGCACGTGGCTGCGGGCGTTGACGCGGGCGGTCCAGAGCGACTTGTCGCCCACGAGCGGCAGCGTGGCCTCCTCGTCGTCACCCGTGTCGGCGGCGGCGACGGTGTCCTTGTGCTCGACGGGCGGGGCGTCGATCAGGAACAGCACGTTGATCTCGGAGCCCAGCTCCTCGGTGACCTCGGCCTTGACGGGAAGGGTGGCCCAGCCGTTGGCGTGGCTGCCGGCCGAACCGGCGTCCTCGAAGTCGGACGGGCGGATGCCGAGAATGACCTTCTTGCCGATGTACCTGTCGAGGCCCGGCTTGTCGGCGAAGGTGGAGTCGGGGATCGACAGCTTGATGCCGGCGAAGGTCACGGCGGCACCGCCGTCGCGGACCAGCTCGGCCGTGACGAAGTTCATCGACGGCGAGCCCATGAACCCGGCGACGAACAGGTTGACCGGCTTGTCGAACAGGTTCTGCGGGGTGTCGACCTGCTGGAGCAGGCCGTCGCGCAGGACGCAGACGCGGTCGCCCAGCGTCATGGCCTCGACCTGGTCGTGGGTGACGTAGACGGTCGTGACGCCGAGGCGCTCGTGCAGCGTGTTGAGCGAGGCGCGCATGGAGACGCGGAGCTTGGCGTCGAGGTTGGACAGCGGCTCGTCCATGAGGAACGCCTGCGGCTCGCGGACGATGGCGCGGCCCATCGCGACACGCTGGCGCTGACCGCCGGACAGGGCGGCCGGCTTGCGCTTGAGGTAGGTGTCGAGGCCCAGCATCTTGGCGGCCTCGTTGACCCGCTTCTGGATCTCCGGCTTGGGCATCTTGCGAAGCTTGAGGCCGAAGGCGAGGTTCTCCTCGACCGTCATGTGCGGGTAGAGCGCGTAGTTCTGGAAGACCATCGCGATGTCGCGGTCCTTGGGGGGCAGGTGGTTGACCACCTTGTCGCCGATCGCGATCTCGCCGCCGCTGATGTCCTCCAGCCCGGCGATCATGCGGAGCGCGGTGGACTTCCCGCAACCCGAGGGGCCCACCAGCACCATGAACTCGCCATCCTTGATCTCAAGGTTGAGCCCGTTCACGGCCTTCGCGCCACCGGCGTAGATCTTGTCGACATTCGTCAGAACGATGGAAGCCATGTCAGTCCTTCGCGCTCTCCAGGGCGGTGGCCCGGATGTTGTGCGGGGGTGCACTTTTGTGGATACGTTTTCAAGCATCTCACCGTGAATCACCCCTTGGTGTCAATACCCCTTACAGACAAGGGCTTTCTCGGCTCGCGGGGTTCCGGAAGCAGTGGAACCATGATGGAATCGTTTCCATGGATGCCAAGCGAGCGACCATCAAGGACGTGGCGAAAGCGGCCGGTGTCGGAGTCGCCACCGTGTCCAGGGTGCTGTCCGGCGGCTCGGCCAGCCCGCGGACCAGGGAGCGCGTGCTGGCCGTCGCGGCGCAGCTCGACTACCGCCCGAGCGCGCTCGGCCGCAACCTGCGCCAGCGCCGCACGGGCGGCATCGGCCTGCTCGTGCCCGACCTGACCGACTCCTTCTTCGGCCGGTTGGCCGAGGGTGTGCTGGCCTGCGCGCGCTCGGCCGGCGAGCCGGTCGTGGTCGGTTCCACGGGCGACGACCCCGAGCAGGAGGCCGAGCTGATCGGCATGCTGCTGGAGCAGAGCGTCGACCGGCTGATCGCGGTGCCCTCGGGCGACGCCGACGCGTGGGGCCCGGCGGTCAAGGCGGGGATGACCGTGGTCTTCGCCGACCGGCTGCCCTCGGAGGCGCCGGGCGAGGACGACGACAGCGCCGCCACCGCCGACCTCATGCTGCTCGACGGCCTCGCGCCCGCTCCGGTGGCCCGCTCCGCCGACCTGCCCGCCGTGCTCGCCGACGATCGGGCCGGCATCCGTACGGCGGTGCGCTATCTCAGCGGGCTCGGCCACCGGCGCATCGCGTTCCTCGGTGGCCCCGGCCACGACCGCAGGGTGGCGGCCTTCCGCGAGGCGGTGGGCTCGCCGGTGGACGAGGAGCTCGTGGTGTTCGCGACCGGCAGCCGCGACTCGGCCTACGCGGCCGCCTCGGGCCTGTTCCAGAGCCGCCCCGACCTGACGGCCGTGCTCGCCGCGGGCAACGTGCTCGGCGAGGCGGCCGTGCTCGCCGCCCGCGAGCTCGACCTGCGGGTGCCGCGTGACGTGTCGCTGGTGATGTACGACGACGTCCCGTGGGCGGAGCTGTGCGCGCCGCCGCTCACGGTGATCGCCCAGCCCGCGCGCGACATCGGCTACCGGGCGGCCGAGCTGGTGCTGCGCTCGGGGAGCCGCCGGCCGCGCGGCGTCGTGCTGCCGACGGAGCTCATCGTGCGCGGCAGCTGCGGCCCCCGGCGCTGACCCGCGGGAGGTTACAGGACTTTCTCGATGGCCGCGACGACGGCCGGGTCCTCGGGCGTGGTGGTCGGGCGGAACCGGGCGACGACGGCGCCGTCCCGGTCGAGGAGGAACTTCTCGAAGTTCCACTGGACGTCGCCGGCCTGGCCGTCGGCGTCGGGGGTCTCGGTCAGGCCGGCGTAGAGCGGGTGCCGGTCGGGGCCGTTGACGTCGGACTTCGCGAGCAGCGGGAAGTCGGCGCCGTAGGTGGTCGAGCAGAACTCCTGGATCTCCTCGGCCGAGCCGGGCTCCTGGCCCATGAACTGGTTGCAGGGCACGCCGACGACGGCGAAGCCGCGCGGGCCGTACTCCTGGTGGAGCTTGACCAGGCCGCTGTACTGCGGCGTGAGGCCGCACTTGGAGGCCACGTTCACGATCAGGACGGCCTGCGGGCCGACCAGCTCGCCGAGCGTGGTGGGGGCATCCGCGAGGGTGCGGACCGGGATGTCACGAAGGCTCATGATCCGACCCTACAGAACGGGCCGCCCCCAATTTTGTGATGCTTTACACATTTTCCAGACATAGGCCCTGAACAGGGATATATCGAGATCTTCAGCAACGATTTCTTTTTTCATGGTCAATTAGCGACAAACAGCGTAAGTCCGGCAGGGTGGCGCGGTCCCCGAACCCGTTCGAGAGGGAACCCGCATGCCGATGCTCCGCCGTACCTCCGCTCTGCTCCTGTCCGCCACGCTGGTGGCGACAGGCGGGGCGACGGCCGCACAGGCGCAGACCTCCCAGGCGAGCAACCGGAACAAGATCATCGCCAAGCCCATGGCGGCCAAGCGCGGCTGGACGAAAGGCCAGTTCGCCTGCCTGGTCAAGCTCTGGTCGAGGGAGAGTGGCTGGAACCACCGCGCCGGCAACCGCTCCGGCGCCTACGGCATCCCGCAGGCGCTGCCCGGCCACAAGATGGCCACGTCGGGCCGTGACTGGCGCACCAACCCGCGAACCCAGATCGCCTGGGGCCTCGGTTACATCAAGAAGAGGTACGGGACGCCGTGTCGCGCGTGGGGTCATTTCCAATCCCACCGCTGGTACTGATCCAAACTCCAGGCGCGTCCCCGTTTCCCGCAAAGCCGCGGCTTGCCCGCCGCCGGGCCGTGCCACGGTGGTCCAGCGAGACGGCCACGAGTGCCGAACGATCAGGCAAATACCTGTCCGCCGCGTGTCACAGTGTGTGACCGATGGCCACGGAGCGTAATAGAAACCCGCTAGAGGACACGTCGCGGAGCCCTCCGGGCCGCCCAGCGAGATCGGGCGGTTCCAGGATTCCGGAGCGGCCGCGCGGACCCTCCACGTCCGAGCCACGGACGCGGACCGGCAGGGCGCCCGGACAGCCGGGCGCCCGTTCGCACGCGACCCGACAGCGAGGATCGCAATGGACAGCACACACGCTCTGCGCGGCGCACTCGTCGTGATGGCGACGGTCACCGCGTTCGGCGGGACAGTGACGACGGCCCAGGCCGAACCCGAACTCCATCTCCATACCGTGACGACGGGCCGGGCCGAGTCCGAGCCCCACATCCATGAGGGACTCTGGAAGGCCCCCGTCGTCAAGCAGCGCGTCTGGCGGACCACCGCCGTGCCCGCGGTCGTTCCAAGGCGGCCGCTGAGCAGAAACAAGAAGATCGCCCTGGACCACGTCGTCCAGAGGTCCTGGTCCTACCGGCAGTTCCGTTGCCTCGACAATCTGTGGACCAGGGAGAGCGGCTGGAACCACCGCGCACAGAACTCGTCATCGGGCGCCTACGGCATTCCGCAGGCCCTCCCCGCCGGCAAGATGCAAGGGGCGGGCAGCGACTGGCGCTCGAATCCGGAGACCCAGATCCGCTGGGGCCTGACCTACATCAAGGGAAGGTACGGCCGCCCCTGCGGCGCCTGGGGGCACTTCAGGTCGCACAACTGGTACTGACGGCAGCCGCACAGGGGAAGGTGCGGCTGCCCGGACGGAGGGCATCCGGGCTCACCGGGTGCCCTCCCTCCTCTGCGGATGCACGGCGATGGCCTGGATCAGCAGCTCCACCCCGAACTCGTACTCGGCCTCGTGGTCGCAGCTGCGCAGCAGCGACGACAGGGCGCTCACCTCAGGGAACAGCGTGGCGTCGACCTTCTCGACCGGGTGCCGGTGGTCCGGCGCGAACGTGGGCGTCACCCCGACCTCACGCAGCAGCGACCCCACGATGAAGGCGATGAACATCCGCAGCACCCGGACCGCGTGCACCCCGTCGAACCCGGCGCTGCGCAGTGTGGCCAGTGCCCGCTCGACCGGCAGCAGCCCGGCGGTCGAGTGCAGCTGGCGGGTGACGACCAGCATGGTGGAGCGGGGATGGCCGTGGGCGATCTGCCGGAACGCGCGCGCCTGCATCCGCACCCTGTCGGTCCAGTGGGCGTCGGGGTCGTCGGTGAACTCGATCTCGCTCAGCACGGTCTCGGCGACGCCGTCGAGCAGCGCGTCCTTGTTGGGCACGTGGTTGTAGAGCGACATCACGCCGAAGCCCAGCTCGGCCGCGATGCGCCGCATGGACACCGCGTCGGCCCCCTCGCGCTCGATGAGGTCGATCGCCGCCGCGATGATGCGCGCCCTGGACAGGGGCTCCGTGGCCAATGAAACTCCTCGGGCGCGAAGAACGTGATCCGCGGCGGGATGATTGCCGCCGCCTCCTGGAGTATAAGAGCGCCCCGTGGGGCCGCGGCCGACCTATTGACGCGTGTACGGCGTACGTGCAAGCCTCGAAGCGACGTACGGTGTACGTAACCCCCCTGCGGAGGTCAGATGTCGACGCACGATCTCTACACGATCCCCGCCGAACTCTCCACCTGGGACGTGGAGATGGCCGGCACCAGCAAGTTCACCTGGGAGTACGACGACGGCCGGGATCGCATGCTCGCCTTGTACCAGAAGGGCAAGGACAAGCAGTGGGACTCCACCAAGCGCATCGACTGGGACCTCGAGGTCGATCCGTACAACGTGCTCGGCATCTCCGACCAGACGATCGCCATCTATGACACGCCCCTGTGGCACAAGCTGAGCGAGCAGCAGCGCAAGGACGTCCGGTTGCACGGCGCCTCCTGGCAGTTCTCCCAGTTCCTGCACGGCGAGCAGGGGGCGATGATCTGCTCGGCCAAGATCGTGGAGTCGGTGCCCGACCTCGACTCGAAGTTCTACGCCGCCACCCAGACCATGGACGAGGCCAGGCACGCCGAGACCTACGCCCGTTTCCTGCAGGACAAGGTGGGTCTGGCCTACCCCATCAATCAGCACCTCAAGGCGCTGCTGGACTCCACGCTCAGCGACTCGCGCTGGGACATGCCCTATCTCGGCATGCAGGTGCTGATCGAGGGGCTGGCGCTGGCCGCGTTCGGCGTGATGCGCGACATCACCACCCAGCCGCTGCCGAAGCAGATCCTCGCCTACGTCATGCAGGACGAGGCCCGGCACGTCGCGTTCGGGCGGATGGCGCTGCGCGACTACTACAAGAACCTGTCGGAGACCGAGCTGCGTGAGCGTGAGGACTTCGTCATCGAGGGCTGCTACCTGATGCGCGACCGGCTGCGCGGCGCGGAGAGCTGGGAGCACCTGAACCTGTCGAAGCAGGAGCACGAGGACGTCATGCTGGCCACGGAGAACTCCGACTACCTCCGCCTGTTCCGCTCACTGCTGTTCAGCCGCATCGTTCCGTGCGTCAAGGACATTGGTCTGTGGAGCCCGCGCCTGCAGCAGGCGTACGCGGACATGGGCGTGCTGGAGATGGCGGGACAGTCGCTCGACGCGCTGATGAAGCAGGACGAGGACATCGCGGACCGGCTCGACGAGGCCCGGTTCGCCGAGGAGGAGGCCGAGCGGCACGAGGAGGTCGCGGACACGATCTCTCTCGGCGCCTCCTAGCCGCGCGGGTCAGACGAGGTCGTCCTGCGGGGCGGCGGCCTCGGCGGCGATCCGGCGGCGCGTCCGCCGGCGCCGCATCCCGAGGAGGATCGCCGTGCCGAGCAGGACCGGCAGCCCGGTCAGCGTGAGCACCAGCGCCGGGGGCGAGTCCAGCGAGGCGGCCAGCCCCCAGCCCCCGGCCGCGGCCGGGAAGGTGAGCGTGCCGTCGGCCGTGCGCTCGACCCGGCCGCTGCGCAGCGTGAGAGTGAACTTCCACGGCCCGTCCGGCAGGTCCTCGCCCAGCATCGCCGAGACGTTGGCGCGGTCGCCGGGCGCCAGGGTCGTGCCGCGGTCGACCGGGAACGGGCCCGCGCTGAGCTCGCTCGGGCCGTCGGAGAGCGTGATCAGCCCCTCGACGTCGATGGCGCGCTCGCCGGTGTTGGCCACCTCGGTCACGATCTGCGGGTGGCCGTCCTCGGTCCGGTGGGGGACGATGTCACCGATCTCGAAGTCGGTGGGCGGCTCGCCTCCCGGTCCGACGTCGAGCAGCGTGCGGATGCCGATGCGGTTGACCAGCGCGACGTTCTTGTCCTGGGTCGCGGGCCCGGACGACACCTGCGCCCAGATGACGGCGTAGCGCTCTCCCTTGCTGGCCCACTCCGGCACGGTGATGGTGGCCTTCACCGTCTCGCTGCTGTGCGGCTTCACGACGATCTCGGGCCGGTTGAGTGAGACCCACGAGGTGAGCTCGTTGGTGACGCCGGCCGGCTCGAAGGTGAAGCGGCCCTTGCTGATGCCGGCGGCGCCCGCGTAGACCTGCGCGCGCACGGGTTTCGGCGAGGTGCTGGTGACCTCGACGCGCCTGGTGAAGGTGGTGCCGGGGTTGACGTGGTCGACGATGTAGTTGCGGGCCCGGGGGTCGTCGACCCGGCTGGCGGGGATCTCGACCAGCCTGATGCCGATGGTGCCGTTCTCCGGTCGCTCCGGACCGTCGGCGAGGGCGGCGGGGGCGGTGGCGAGCCCTTGGAGGAGGAGGGCGAGCAGCGTCGCGGACGCCGCTCGCCGGATGCGCGGGTCAGGCAACGGAGTGGTTCACCGTTCCGGTGTAGGTGCCGGCCACCGCCTGGGCGGGGACGTCGACTTCGATGGTCGGAGCCCAGGAGGCCGAGTTGTTGCCGGAGCCCGAGACCTTGCTGAACGCGGTGCGCGGGTTGTTCAGCGACTGCCGGGAAGCCGCGTTGGGCTGACCGGGCACGAACGCGGCGGCGGGGGCGCCGGAGATGCTCGTGGCGGGGCCGGACCAGTAGAAGACGCTGCTGGCCGGCACCGTCTCGGCCGGCGTGCCGCCGCCGGTGGTGAAACTCGTGGCCGAGACCGTCGCGGTCCAGGTGGCCGAGAGCGCGGCCCGCGTGTCGTCCACGGTGACCGTGCCGATCGGGCCGCTGATCAGGCCGCCGGGAGCGGCGCCCCCGATGCTGACCGGGCCGTTGGGCACGGTGATCGTCAGCCCGTCACCGGAGGAGACGGCGAAGGTCACCGTCGTCGGGCAGGTGGTGGACTGCGGGCAGATGTCGGCGCCGGCCGGCATGGCCACCGCCACGGCCGCCAGTGCCACGGCGACCCCTATTCCTCCGGTAACGAAACGGCTCATCAGCACTGCCGATCCCCTCATTGAGCTCCGGCCTGGTCATGGCCGCCCGTATGTGATCACATCCTGCTCCTGTGGTGCTGATCGGAAACCGTGACCTCCCGCATCTGACAACTCCTTTGTCATGATCTGGTGCTCCTTGGCGATCAGGCGAGCGCGCACGATGGTGGCAGACCAGCCTTATGTCCGGCTTTCGCCGTATTGCGCCGTGGGCGGCGTGAACAGCGTCTTATCCCACCGTGTAGGTGAACCATTACTTTCCGGCTTGCCGGTGAATTTACTTTCCACGAAGGAGATTCGAGAAAGCCGCGTCCGTGACCGCCTCTAAGCTGCCATCGGCTTTCACCCGTGCCATCGAGGGAAAACGCGTTGATTCTGGAGAGGTTCCGAGGGGCGTCATTGAGGAGGGCGGTGCGGACCACCCGGTCGCTGATCGCGTCGACGGCCCTGGTGGCCGCGCTGGGTGCGCACCCCGCTCACGCTTCCGCCTCGCGAGCCGGCTCGACCGTGCCGGCCACGTCACCGGGCCAATCGCTGACGATCACCGTTCCCACCCTGGTCCTGTTCGGCGCCCGCGTCCCGGGCACCGTCTTCAACGGCAACCTGGGCACGGTGACCGTGGTCGACGCCCGGCCGGGCAACCGCAGCTGGACGGCGACCGTCGCGTCCACGAACTTCACCACGGGCAGCGGCACCGGGCCGCAGACCATCTCCAGGGACAACGTCTCCTACTGGTCCGGCCCGACCACCGCGCAGACCGGCGGCGGCACCCGTCTTCCCGGGCAGCTCACGGCCGCGCAGCGGGTGTCCCTGTCGGCATCGAGGACGGCGTTCCGGGCGAGCAAGCCGCAGGGCACCTCCACCACGAGCTGGCGGCCGACGCTCGTCATCACGATCCCGTCCTCGGCGGTCACCGGCTCCTACACGGGCGTCATTACCCACTCGGTCGCCTGACCGCCGCCTGACCGCCGCCTGTCCGTCGCCTTTGTGCCGTCAGTGCCGCCGCCGGCGGCGTTTCCGGCAATGCCCGAAACGCGGGGCCTCTTGTGGATTTTCCATCGCCACCGGCAGCGGCCCGGGAATTGGCGGAGTTGTTACGCACCACGAAGTCAGGCCCTCGGGACGAGCGACCGCGGCGCGAGATATTTGGACGGCTGGGCCGGGCCGCCGCGAAAACTCAGGACCGGGCTCTGTGTGAAATTCGAGGGCGCATATCCGGATTTTCCGCACAGCTGTCCGATGGTGATTCCGTGAAACGGCTCGAACCACCCAGTCGCAACCCGCGTTCTTTCTCGTGGAAGGATGTCATGAGTCACCGCTCTCGATTTCTGCTCTACCCGCTCACGGCGATCGCCGTGGTGCTCGCGGCGGGCCTGCCCGTGTCGGCGTCCGCTCCGGAGCCCACCCCGGAGCCGGCGCCACAGGCCGTGGCCTCGTCGCTCCCTTCGTCGGTCACGCCCCCGTGGGTGAGGTTGTGCCGGAAGCTCAAGCAGCAGCGGCGCCACCGGCACATCCGGTGCCACAACCCGCGCGCCAGGGACCACCGGGTCCCGCTCCGGGCGGCGGCCGCACGGACGCCCACGCTCAGCGAGCTGACCATCCCGACCAACCCCGCGACGCCCGTCGGCATCGTCACCGGACCCGACGGCAACGTGTGGTTCACCGAGGCCTACGGCAACAAGATCGGCCGCGTCACCACTGGCGGCCTGTTCACCGAGTTCTCGCTGCCCAACGAGGAGTCCATGCCCACGGGCCTGACCGTCGGCCCGGACGGAGCGCTGTGGTTCACCGAGTCGATCGGCAACCGGATCGGGCGCATCACCACATCCGGCACGATCACCGAGTACACGATCCCGACCGCCGCCTCCTATCCCTGGGGGATCACCGCCGGCCCCGACGGAGCGCTGTGGTTCACCGAGTCGGACGGTAACAAGATCGGGAGGATCACCACCTCGGGGACGTTCACCGAGTACGCCCTGCCCACGTCCACCGTCTATCCGATGGAGATCACCACGGGCCCGGACGGCGCCCTGTGGTTCGCCCAGGCGCTCGGGGGCGGCATCACGCGCGTCACCACGTCGGGCGTCTTCACCGAGTACAACTCCCCGACGACGGGCTCGATGCCCATCGGCATCACCTCGGGCCCGGACGGCAACCTGTGGTACACCGACGGCAACGGAGCCGTCGGCAAGGTCACCACGTCGGGCGTCTTCACCGAGTACCCACTCAGCAACGCGAACGCCTTCCCCTGGGGCATCACCGTGGGCCCGGACGATGACCTCTGGTTCGTGGAACAGGTGACCGGGAAGGTCGCCACCGTCTCCACCTCCGGGACCATCACCGAGTACGCGCTCCCAGACGCGTTCTCCGGGCCGTTCCACATCACCACCGGGCCCGATGACAAGATCTGGTTCACCGAGGACTACATCGACAAGCTCGGCATCCTGACGCTCTGACGCCCGGGGCCGGTGGTCGCGCCCCGGAAACGGCGCGGCCGCCGGGATGGACGCACGGGAGTCATGCGCCGAACGCCCCCTGGAACACGCGGACCGAGATCCACGAGGTCAGTCTGGAGGGCGTGTCAATCGGATGGGGCCGTCCTGACGGTCGTGATCAGCTCCTCCACCTGGGAGTTCAGCCGGGCTCCCCGGGCCCAGCCGGCGTAGTGGGTCAGGAAGACCACGACCTCGCGCAACTCGCTCTCGGTGAGCGCGCCGGTGCGCAGGCCGGCGTCGAGCTGGATCCCCACGCCGTCGTCCATCCCCTGGCCGACGAGCAGGCCCAGCAGGAGGAGACGGCGTTCCTTGACGGAGAGCACGTCGCGGGACCACACGTCGGCGAACCGGTGTTCGGTCGTCAACCCGAAGGAGTCCACGGTCTCCAGCGGAGGTTCGGTCATGGCACGCTCCGGGTTGTGGGGGATGCTCACATCTTTCGCTACTTCCCGGGTTGAGCCAATGGGGGTTGCGCGAACGTTGTACGCCGGGTCAGGCGATTAACACAATGTTCACATATGGGCAAAAACCGGGAAACGGCCATCCAGAAGACTCGGCGTGGCTGAGAGAAATCCCGAAAGGACCCCGGTTGTGAGCTACAAGGCTGAGTACATCTGGATCGACGGCACCGAGCCCACCGCACTGCTGCGCTCGAAGACGAGGATCCTGGCCGATGGGGCCGAGCCGCCGGTCTGGGGTTTCGACGGATCCAGCACCAACCAGGCCGAGGGCCACGCGTCGGACCGAGTGCTCCGCCCGGTTTTCACCTGCCCCGACCCGATCCGCGGCGGTGCGAGCCTGCTCGTCCTCTGTGAGGTTGAGGAGATCGACGGCGCGCCGCACGCGAGCAATACCCGTGCCTCCCTGCGCGGAGTCGCCGAGCAGTTCGCCGACCAGGAGTCGTGGTTCGGCATCGAGCAGGAATACACCTTCTTCAAGGGCAGCCGTCCGCTCGGCTTCCCCGACGGCGGCTTCCCCGCCCCGCAGGGCCCCTACTACTGCGGCGTGGGCGCGGACGCCATCTTCGGCCGCGAGATCGTCGAGCTGCACCTCGACCGCTGCCTCGCCGCCGGCCTGGCGGTCTCCGGCATCAACGCCGAGGTCATGCCGGGGCAATGGGAGTTCCAGATCGGCCCGGCCGGTCCGCTGGAGGTCGCCGACCACATGTGGATCGCCCGCTGGCTGCTCTACCGGACCGCCGAGGAGTTCGGCGTGGAGGCCACGCTCGACGCCAAGCCCGCCCGTGGCGACTGGAACGGCGCCGGCGCGCACACCAACTTCTCGACCAAGGCCATGCGCGAGGGCTACGACGCCATCATCACCGCGTGCGAGGCGCTCGGCGAGGGTGACAAGCCCATGGAGCACGTCTCCCAGTACGGTGTCGGCATCGAGAGCCGGCTGACCGGCGCCCACGAGACCGCCCCGTGGAACAAGTACTCCTACGGCGTGTCCGACCGCGGCGCCTCCGTCCGCATCCCGTGGCAGGTCGAGGTGGACAAGAAGGGCTACATCGAGGACCGTCGCCCCAACGCCAACGTCGACCCGTACGTGGTCACCCGCCTGCTGGTCAACACCTGCTGCGCCGCCCTGGAGAAGGCCGGGCAGGTCTGACCCGAAAAGGACCGGACAGGAGGAACGCGGGCACCCCCGATGCGGGGCCCGCGTTCCTCCTTTCCGGTCAGGCCAGCCGTGCCCGGTAGACCCGGCGGGCCTCGTCCATCACCGCCAGGTAGCCGGCGCCGGCCCGGTCCTTGACCAGCTCCTCCAGCAGCTCCAGCCAGCGCAGGCAGAACGTGACGTCCTCCTCCCTGGCCACCCGCCGGTGCTGGACGTCGAGGTAGACCGGGCTGGTGTGCGCGAGCACCTGCCCGCCTCCCTCGGCGACCGCCACCACGTACGTCGGCCAGACGACCGTCAGGCCGGCGCTGAGCTCGCCGGGCCCGCCCGAGGCCAGCTCGCCGTCGGCGGTGAGCAGCCGCACCGTCTCCACCCGGGGGCCGATCACCCGGGCGCAGGCCCGCACCCGGTCGCCGGGAGTCAGGTCGATCGTGGTGCCCGGCCCCTGTCCGTCGACCGACAGCTCCAGGAACGGGCCTGTCGTCGCGAACGTGCGGCCCCGGCGCACCGCGTCGGCGTAGGACTCGGCGGTCAGCGGGCCGGCCACCTGGGCGTAGGTGCGTTCGCGGCCGATGGGGCCGAGCCGGTGAGCGGTGCCGGCGACGGCGGCGATCCGGTTGCCCGCGCCGATCAGCCGCCGGTAGGCGCGCGCCGAGCCGATCGCGGAGGAGAAGCTGTCGACCAGTCCGAGGGCCGCGTCGACCACCGACAGGCGCGCGTCGAACCCCGGGTCGCCGGCGCCGACGAGCTGCTCGGGTGTCTCCACCGGCCCGCGGAAGGCGTTGGCGTAGCCGATGAGCAGTTGCTTGTCGCGGAGCGCGCGGCCGGGCGGCGAACCTCCGTCGAGGCCCAGCGCCTGGTGGGCCAGACCGACCCGGGCCACGTGCGTGTCGTCGGACCAGGGCAGGTCGCGGCCCTGCCACTGCCCGGCCGCCTCGCCGTCGCCGGGCAGCAGGTTGACGACGTGCAGGTCTTCGCCCAGCTGTGAGGCGGCGACCCACGGGGACGGCCGGTTGAGGTGGACGTGCAGGTCGCCGCCGTACCAGCCGCGCGCGGCGGCGTCGTAGATGCGCTGGGGAGCCAGCTCGACGAGCGTCTCCCCGGCGCCGGGCACGAGCGTGGTCTCGGCGTGACCGTACTCCATGCCCCTGGCCGCCCTGACCCGCAGTGGCTCGGCGGGCACGTCGAGGACGATGTCGTCGCCATGGAAGTAGGGCAGGCCGTCGTGATCGCGCGCCGGAGAGGTGTCGCGCGGGAAGTATCCCTGCCCGTCGGCGCTCCAGACGCTCCAGCGGCAGGGGAAGCCGGCCCGCAGCCGGAGCGTCCGAGTCGTGGTGAGTAACTCCAGATTGTCACGCATTGGCTTCTCCCCGTAATCGAAAGGCGCCTCATCGTGACACGGTCGTCACTCTCCGGGAAGACCCATGTTTTCGGGCGGTGTGGCTTTCTTCCCTCCTGGGTGGAAAAGATCTAGAGCCGGAAATCCAGGTCCGGGGTGATGTCCACCACGTCCATCTGGGCCTTCTGGAGCCGGCCTGAATGATCCCAGTTCATCGCCTGCCAGCGGGTGAACTGGTCGAGCACCCACATGCCCGACTGCCGGCTGCCGTTGCCCGACTTGCCGTTGCCGCCGAACGGCAGGTGCGCCTCGGCCCCGGAGGTGGAGTTGTTGACGCTGACCATCCCGGCCGAGACACCCTCGCGGAAGCGGAAGGCGTGTTTGGGGTCGGTCGTGTAGATGGAGCTGGAGAGCCCGTAACCGGGGAGGTTGGCCAGCTCGACGGCCTCGTCGAAGGTCTGGAAGCCGGTCACGCCGACGATCGGCCCGAACGTCTCCTCCAGGAACAGCCGGTCGGTGGCCCGCACGCCGTCGACCACGACCGGGTGGTAGTAGAGCCCCCCGTCGCCGGTGAAGTCGCCGCGCGGGTTGTCGGGCGTGATCCTGCCGACCTCTCCCGGCACAACCCGGTGGTGGGGCTGGATCCAGGTCAGGTACTCCTCGTAGCGGTCGGCGAACTTCTGGTCGAGCAGCGGCCCGGCCAGCACGTCCTGCGTGGGGTCGCCGATCCTGGCCTCGCGCACGGCGCGGCCGAACCGCTCGACGAACTCCGCGTGCACGCTCTCGTGCGCGATGACCGTGCCGAGGCTGGTGCAGCGCTGGCCGGCGGTGCCGAACCCGGCGAACAGCGCCCCCTCGACGGCGAGGTCGAGGTCGGCGTCCGGCATGATCACCATCGGGTTCTTGCCGCCCAGCTCCAGGCAGGCCGACTGCAGGTGACGCCCGGTAAGCTCGCCGACGCGCCGGCCCACCTCACTCGACCCGGTGAACCCGACCTTGTGCACCGTGCCCTCACCGAGCGCCCGCTCCAGCCCCTCGAACGTCTGGTCGCCGTCGGCAAACACGATGTTGAGCACCCCGTCGGGCAGCCCGGCCGCCACGAACAACTGGTACATGGCGTGGGCGGAGGCGGCGGCGTACTCGGCCGGCTTCCACACCACGGCGTTGCCGCACAGCAGTGCCGGTACGAGATACCAGGACGGCACCGCGACCGGGAAGTTGCCCGCCGTGATGACCGCGGCGACCCCCACCGGGGTGCGGAAGGTGAACAGGTTCTTGTCCGGCATCTCCGACGGCACCGTCTGCCCATAGAGGCGACGCCCCTCGCCGAGGAAGAAGTCGCACGTGTCGACGATCTCCCGCACCTCGCCCAGCGCCTCGGCGTACGGCTTGCCGATCTCCTCGGTGACCAGCTTGGCCAGGCTCTCGGCGTTGGCCTCGACCAGCCGGCCGATCGACGCGATCACCCGCCCGCGGACCGGCGGCGGCACCTTGGCCCACTCCCGCTGCGCCTCCTTGGCCGTACGGCAGGCGTCGGCGAAGGCGCCGGCGTCGGCCAGCCCGACGTCGGCGACCACCTGGCCGGTGCGCGCGGGGTTGGTGGACTGGTAGGCGCCGGCGCTGGGCACGTCCTTACCGCCCACGACGGAGACAATCTGACGGGTCACCGGGGTCCTCCTCGTAGTTACTCCGGACAGACAATCATCTCGCCGCAAAATACCCAAGACGCCACGATGTCAGCCCCGACGGTCGAGTCCGAGCGCGTCGGCCGGCTCCCGGCTCCCTGCTCCGGGCGGTGCCCTCGAATTGCTTACGGTGTAAGCTATTGTTTCGCCGACAACTCCTTACATCCTAAGGAATTAGATGATCTCCACGACCACGGCCAGGCTGCACGATGGCGCCACTATCGAGATCGAGGTGCACGGCGACGGCCCCGCCTTGCTGCTGCCGGTCGATCCCCGGCCGGTCGAAGGGCCTCAGGCGGACGAGATGCGCCGGTGGGGGGCAGACCCCGCCCTCGGCCGCTCGCTCATCGACGGGCTCCGCGACGCCTTCCGGGTCGTCGCGTTCGACTACGAGAAACACGTCCTGGCCGCGCCCAAGCCCGGCACGCTGACCCCCGCCTACATCGCCGCCGACCTGCTCGCCGTCGCCGACGCCGCCGGGGCCGACCGGTTCGCCTACTACGGCTACTCATGGCTGGCCCTCAGCGGCCTCCAGCTGGCGATCCGCACCGACCGGCTGTCGGCCCTGGTCATGGGCGGCTATCCGCCGCTCGACGGGCCGTACGCGGAGATGCTGGCCGTCACCCTGGCCGCCCACGCGATGTCCACCGCCCCTGAGACCGCCCCCGACCCCGAAAGCGGCACCAAAGCGACCCCCGAGACCGGCCGAGAGATCGGCCCAGAGACCGGCCCAGAGACCGGCGCGAGCGCCGGCGACCAGACGGCCTCCGGCGAGCCTGACTGGTCGACCGTCGAGGTGGCGACCACGCCCGACCAGACGCAGCAGTTCGTCACGCTGTACGAGGCGCTGCGCGGGTTCGACGACCGGGCCGCGCAGCCGGCGGTCCGCTGCCCGCGCTTGTGCTTCGCCGGCTCCGCCGACCAGATCGTCTACGACGAGCGCTGGGGTGGCGTGACCGTGGATCTTGGCGGCCCGCTCGTCCGCCGGCGCGCCGAGCTGGAAGCCCTCGGCTGGGAGGTGCGGGTGCTGGACGGGCTGGACCACATGACCGGCATGCAGGCCGCCGCCGTGCTGCCGGTCATCCGGCCCTGGCTCGCCGCGGCCGTTCAGGTGTAGTAGCCCTCGACGGGGACGCGGCCCTGCTCCGGCAACGCCGGGCCGTCCAGGCGCACGCCGGGCGCGGTAGCGGGCGGCTTGAGGGCCGTGAGCTGCTCGGTGGACAACGCGTACACCACGCGGCCGAGGAAGGACCGCTCGATGGCGCCCATGCACATGCCGCACGGCTGGCAGCTGGTGTACATGGTGGTGCCGGCGGCGGTCGGCGGATCCAGCTCGCGGCCCGCCCACCGGGCCAGCTTCAGCTCGGGGTGGGCGGTGATGTCGCTCTCGGTGACGCTGGTGTTGCGATCTTCGGCCAGTACGTCACCGTCGGGGCCGACCAGCAACGAGCCGAAGGGCGGGTTGCCGCCCGCCCGCGCCTCGTTGGCCAGCTCGATGGCCCTGAGCAGGAAGCGTTCGTCGTCGGGCGTCATGGTCTCTCCATCGGCAGGTGGGCGCGTACGGTGGCGAGGGCCTGCCAGGCCACCTCGGGGTGCAGCGTCTCGTCCGGGTCACCGGCGAACGGGTCGAGCACCACGGTCTCGGCGCCGAGCAGGCGCAGTTGCCCGAGGTCGTCGACGACCTGCTCGATGGTGCCCTCGCCGGCGAGCCGGTCGTCACCGGTGATGGGCGTCTCGGTGAGCCGCAGCATGATCCTGGGCACCAGCTCGGGCACCGGCCGCCCCAGCTCGTCGGCGACGGCCTTCATCCGGGCCACCGCCGCCCGCAGCCGGGACAGCGGGAGCCGCAGCGGGTGCCACGCGTCGCCGAGCCGCACCGCCCGGCGCACGCCGGCGTCGCTGTTGCCGCCCACCCAGAGCGGGATCCGCCCCGCCCGGTAGTCGGCGTCGTCGGCCCAGGCGTCGCGCATCGCCCGCAGGTGCTCGTCGGTCAGCGCCCCGCGCCGCTCGAACGGCACCCCCAGCGCCTCGAACTCCTGCCGCGCCCAGCCGACGCCCACGCCGAGGACGAGCCGCCCCCCACTGAGCTGGTTGAGGTTGGCGGCCATGCGGGCGACCAGCAGCGGGTGCCGGTAGGGGACGATGAGCACCGTGGTCCCGAGCCGGATCCGGCCGGTGACGCCGGCCAGCCAGGACAGCGTGGTGAACGGCTCGTAGAACGGCGCCGGATACTGCTCGGCCACGTCGGGCGTCACGGCGATGTGATCCGACACCATGAGCAGGTCGTAGCCGAGGCCCTCCACCGTGCGCGCCCACTGACGCAGCACGCCGGGGTCGGTCCCTGGTCCGAAATTGGGAACGTTCACTCCTAGTCGCACCGATTCAGGCTATCGACCCGATCATCGGCGCTGGAAGAGAACTATCCCCGGGTACGTCATGATTCGCCGTGGATATCCCGGTAGCTTGGCCGGATGGCCGCTAATCTCGATCCGACCGACTGGGCGATCCTGGCCGAGCTGCAGCGAGAGGGCCGCCTGCCGCTCACCGAGCTCGGCCGCCGGGTCAACCTCAGCCCTTCGGCGGCGACCGAGCGCGTGCGGCGCCTGGAGACGGCCGGCGTCATCACCGGCTACCGGGCCGACGTCGACCTGGCCAAGGTGGGCCTCACCGTGCTCGCCGTGGTCCGTCTCAAGTACCCCGGCAGCAGTCACCAGCCGCTCCACCGGCTGCTCGCCGAGCGCTCGGAGATCCTGGAGTGCCTGCGCACCACCGGCGACGACTGCTACACCCTGAAGGTGGCCGCCACCTCCCTCACCCACCTCGAACGGATCATCGACGAGCTGGCCGAGTTCGGCAGCACCACCACCAACGTCGTCTACAGCCAGACCCTGGCCTACCGGGGCCCCGGAAGCTCCTGACATCGAGGGCACCGGCCGGGGGCGCGAAAACCGTGAGACGCTCGCCGGTCGTCGCTGAGCGCCTCCAGCACACGGGCGAACGGGGCGATCAGCCCGCCGGCGGCATCAGGACGCGATCCCGGGTCAGCCGGTGGTGATCCCGGCTCAACCGGTGGCCCTGCCGGGATCGTCCATGGCCGAGGGGCGGTCGATCCGCACGTCGGCCGCCATCACCCCGCCGGGCTCCTTGTCGGGGCGCAGGCCGCGCCAGGAGGGATGACGGAGCCGCCCGTCGGCGGTCACCTCGGCGTAGCGCACCTCACCCACCAGACGCGGCTCCACCCAGTGCGCGTCGCGGGCGTACTCGCGGGGGACCGGCTCGGTGAACGGCGAGTCCGGCCGTTCCAGCGGCGCCAGCCGTTCCCGCAGGTCGGCCAGCATGGCGTCGGTGAAGCCGGTGCCGACGTGCCCCACGTACAGCAGCCGGCCCGCCGGGTCGTGCGCGCCCAGCAGCAGCGAGCCGATCCGGCCGCCCCGCCGACCCGTCCCCGGTTTCCAGCCGCCGATGACGACCTCCCGGTGGGAGACGTTCTTCACCTTCGTCCACTCCGGGCTGCGCCGCCCGGGCCGGTAGGGGGAGGTGCGCCGCTTGACGACCACGCCCTCCAGGCCCAGCTCGCGGCTGGCCGCCAGCGCCGCGCGCGAGCCGCCGCGGAAGGCCACCGGCGTCTGCCACCGGAAGCCGGGCGTGACCAGCCGTTCGAGCAGCTCGCGCCGCTCGTCGTAGGGCAGCCGTACGACGCTGCGATCGTCGACGTGCAACACATCGAAGATCATGTACGTGACGGGTACGGCCCTGACCAGCTGGGCCACCTTGAGCGGGTTGCGCTGCTGCATCCGGGGCGCCAGCGTGCCGAAGCTGGGCCGCCCGGCGTCGTCGAAGGCGATGATCTCGCCGTCGAGCACCACGTCGTGACCGCCGACGGCCCCGGCCATCGGATACAGCTCCGGATAGGACGCTGTCATGTCCCTGCCGGTGCGCGACACCAGCCGCAACGCCCCCGCCTCGACGTAGGCCAGGGCTCGCACTCCGTCCCACTTCATCTCGGTGCTCCACGCGTCGTCCTGCGCGGCCGGCGGCAGGGAGCCGAGCTGGGCGAGCATCGGGTGGTAGGTGGGCAGGCGCCCCATGCAGGTGGGCCTTCCCCGCCCCTTCCGCGCCTACGGTGAAGGCCGGGGCAAGTCCCGGTAATGCCGGTGGGAGCGCTCAGCCGGTGCTGAAGTCGGCGAAGTCGAAGCCCGGCGACACGACGCAGCTCACCAGCACGGCCTCGTCCCCGGCCGGCCGGGCCGACTGCCGGACGCCGCCGGGCACCACGGCCTGCGGCACCTGTCCCGCCTCGACCAGTGGCCCCAGCACGACCGTCTCGTCACCGACGGTAAGCGACAACGGCCCGCCCCGGTGCCACAGCCACACCTCGTCCGACCGGACCCGGTGCGGGATCGACTCCTCGCCCGGCTGGAGCAGGAAGTAGATGCCCGTGGCGCTGGCCCTCGGGCCCGGGTAGCCGCCGGGCCGCACCTCGACCGGGGACCTCCAGGTCTCCCTGAACCAGCCGCCCTCCGGGTGCGGCAGCAGGTCCAGGGCCCGTGCGATCGGCGGGCGTTCGGCGAACCCGACGGGCGCGCCGGTCACGTCTCGGCGCAGGAAGCGGGTGCCGTCGAGCACCAGCTGCCCGTCCAGGCCGCTGGCCAGCGCCTCGGCCTCGTCGGCCACCTCGACGGCGGGGCCGTCCGGATAGATCGTCAACTCCACGCCGGCGAGTCTACGACCGACCCGCGCCCCCGCCTCGACCCCCGCGTGTCGTGGGCCGTCTGGTGGGCGGAGAACGAGGAGGGAGGGATCATCTGGAATAGGTACGAATTGTCGGTCGTCCTGGCTAGTGTGCGGCGAGTGTTCAAACGGTGGAGCCGTGATCAGGTGCTCGCTCTCGCCCCTGACGCGTCGTCACAGAAGGCGGCTCAGCGCGTGGCGGGCCCGGGCTCGTGGCCGGCGTGCGGCGCGGCCGGCGACGTGGTGTTCGGCGAGTGCAAGGGCAGCGGCGCCAAGCCCTACCTGGCCTGCGTCGACCTGAGCGAGCCCGCGTTCCGGTGCAGTTGCCCCAGCAGGAAGTTCCCGTGCAAGCACGCGCTCGGGCTGCTGCTCCTGTGGTCGGCGGGGGCCGTGCCCGACGCCGAGCCACCGGCCTGGGCGGCCGAGTGGCTCGCCCAGCGTGCCGAGCGCGCCGCCAGCGAGGTCGCCGCCGACGAGGGTGGCGCCAGGGCGCGCGCCGCCGGTACGGAGTCCGCGCGGCACGCGCGCGTGACGGCGGGGCTGGCGGAGCTGGAGCGGTGGCTGGCCGACCAGACGCGCCAGGGGCTGGCCGGAGCGGGTGAGCGCGACTGGGACGAGCTGGCCAAGCGGCTGGTCGACGCCCAGGCGTCCGGCGTCGCGAGCGCCGTGTCGCGGCTGGTCCAGGTGCGCGCGGAGGACGACTGGCCGGGGCGGCTGTTGGAGGAATACGCCCTGGTCAACCTGCTGGCCGTGGCCTATCGGCGCCGCGCCGAGCTGCCGGAGGCCCTGGTCGCGACCGTGCTGACCCGCGTCGGCTTCCCGGTGACGCGCGAGGACGTGCTGGCCGGTCCCGTGGTGCGCGACCGCTGGGACGTGCTGGGCCGGCGCGACGAGGAGCAGGACCGCCTGACGGCCCGCCGCGTGTGGCTGCGCGGCCGTGGCACGGGCCAGGCCGCCCTGGTGCTGTCCTTCGCTCCCCAGGGGCAGGCGCTGGACGCCTCCCTGGTCACGGGCGTCACGATCGACGCCGACCTGGCCTTCTATCCCAGCGCCGCGCCGCTACGCGCGCTGGTCGCCGCCCGCCACGTCCCCGCTTCCCGCGGAGGACCTGCGCCGGGGATCGCGTCCGGTGAGGGGACGCCGCCGGGGATGACGCCCGGCCAGGCGATGGACGAGGTCGCGGCGGCGCTGGCCGCCGACCCGTGGACCTCGTCCTGGCCGGTCGTGCTGGCCGGCGTGGTGCCCGATCGGACGGCGCTCGGCGGCTTCCCACTGCACCCGGAAGAGCGCGACCCGTGGCGGCTGCTCGCCGTCGCCGGTGGCCATCCGGTCACGGTCGCGGCCGAGTGGACTCCGCGCGGCCTGCGCCCCCTGACCGTCTGGGACGACGAGGGAATGGCGGTGATCCTGTGAGCGACTCCGTGAGCTGGGACACGCTGACGTCCACGGCCCTGGTCGGCACCGCCCGCAGGCCGTACCAGGGGAGCCTGCTGGAGGACGCGGCCGTGGAGGTCGCGCGGCGGCGCGCCGGTCGCGGGCCGGTCAGCGCGCCGGCCACCGGGCGTCGAGCCGAGGACGGTGGGCACGAGCCGGTCGCCGAGGCCGAGGACCGCACGCAGGTACATCCCGGGGACGCGCCCGAGCGGGGCCGGACCGAGGACTGCGGGCGGGCGCCCGAAGAGGAGCAGGCGGCGGTCGGGCGGGCGGCGGCCGAACGGCTGGCGACGATCATGGCCGGCCGGCATGAGCGGCTGTTGCCCGAATGGCTGGCCGAGGCGGCGCGCGGCGGGCGGCGGGTGCCGCCGTTCGTGCTGCCCGAACTGCTCGACCGGGGCAGGCGCGACCGGTCGATCCGGGCGCACCTGGGCGTGCTCGCCGGGCAGCGCGGCCGGTGGCTGGCCGGACGCAACCCGGCCTGGGCCTACCTACTGGAGGAGCCGACCGGCGAGACCTGGGAGCTGGGCGGCACCGCCGACCGCCGTGCCCACCTGCGCCGGCTCCGCGTGTCCGACCCGAAGGCGGCCAGAGAGCTGCTGGAGGGCACCTGGGAGCAGGAGACTCCCCAGGACCGGATGGAGTTCGTCGGCGTGCTGGCCGCCGGGCTGTCCATGGACGACGAGCCGTTCCTGGAGCACGCCCTCGACGACCGCCGGCTTGAGGTGCGCCAGCAGGCCGCCAACCTGCTGACCCGCCTGCCCGGCTCGGCCCTGGCCGGGCGGATGGCCGCCCGCGCCCGCGACTGCGTCACCATCACCGGCGCCACGATCACCGTCGACGCGCCCAAGGCGTGCGACAGGGCGATGGAGCGCGACGGCATCCGGCCCAAGCCGCCTCGCGGCACCGGCGAGCGGGCCTGGTGGCTGCAGCAGGTCATCGCCCGCGCCCCGCTGGCCATCTGGGAGCTACCGCCGGACACGCTGCTCGCGATGCGCATCCCCGAATGGGACGCCGAGATGAAGGCCGGCTGGATGCGGGCCGCGGTGCTGCAGCGCGACCCGGAGTGGGCGCGGGCGATGTTCGCCTGGGACCCGATCGCCGACCTGCTTGAGGCACTCGGTCCCGAGGAGCAGCAGCGGCTCGCCGCCGACTTCGTGAAGAGGCACGACCTGGACAGTCAGTTGATCATGGTGCTGGGCGGGGTCTCCCCGCACTGGCGGGAGGGACTGGCCACGGCCGTGCTGCGCAAGATCCTCAAGGTGGCCGGCACCCAGCCGTGGAACCTCGGCGAGCTGGTCAGGCTGGCGGGCGAGCGCATCGACCCCGGCCTGGCCGACCTGGCGGGGAGCTACTCGCCGGAGCCGCCCATCCAGGAGGTCGCCGCCCTGCTGCGGTTCCGCGCGGACATGATCAAGGAGCTCACGTGAGCGAGGGAACGATGACGACCAGCACCACGGCCACGGGGCCGGCGAAGGAGGCCTCATGACCGTCCTGCGGCCACACGCGGAAGACCAGTACGCCGAGGAGCTGTCCCTCCTCGCCAAGGACGACGACCGGCCGAGGCCGCCGGGCTGGCGGCTGTCGCCGTGGGCGGTGACCACCTACCTGCTGGGCGACGGCGACCGGATCACGCCGAAGTACGTGGGCGCCCGCCGCATCGTCGAGGTGGCCGTCGCCACCCTGGCCACCGACCGGGCGCTGCTGCTGCTCGGCGTGCCCGGAACGGCCAAGACCTGGCTGTCGGAGCACCTGGCCGCGGCGGTCAGCGGCGACTCCACGCTGCTCGTGCAGGGCACGGCCGGCACCGCGGAGGAGGCCATCCGCTACGGCTGGAACTACGCGAGACTGCTGGCCGAGGGCCCGTCGATCGAGGCGCTGACCCCGTCGCCGGTGATGCGGGCGATGGCCGAGGGCCGCGTCGCTCGCGTCGAGGAGCTGACCCGGATGCCGTCCGACGTGCAGGACGCGCTGATCACCGTGCTGTCGGAGAAGACACTGCCGATCCCGGAGCTCAACCGGGAGGTCCAGGCCGAGCGCGGCTTCAACGTGATCGCGACCGCCAACGACCGCGACCGCGGCGTCAACGAGCTGTCCAGCGCGCTGCGCCGCCGCTTCAACACGGTCGTCCTGCCTGTCCCCGCCACGGCCGAGGAGGAGGTGGACATCGTCTCGCGGCGGGTCACCCAGCTCGGCCGCTCGCTGGAACTGCCCGAGACCAGCACCGGCCTGGCCGAGATCCGCCGCGTGGTGACCGTCTTCCGCGAGCTGCGCGCCGGGGTCACCGAGGACGGCCGCACCAAGGTCAAGTCACCGAGCGGCACCCTGTCCACGGCTGAGGCGATCTCCGTGCTGACCAGCGGCATCGCGCTGGCCGCGCACTTCGGCGACGGCGTGCTGCGCCCGGCCGACGTGGCCGCCGGGATCGTCGGCGCGGTGGTGCAGGAGCCGGTGTCCGACCGGGTGGTCTGGCGCGAGTATCTGGAGACCGTCGTGCGCGAGCGTTCCGACTGGCGCGACTTCTACCGGGCCTGCCGAGAGGTGTCGTGAGCGTCTCGGTCCTCGGCGTACGCCACCATGGCCCGGGATCGGCCCGGGCCGTGCGCGACGAGCTCCAGCGGCTCCGGCCCGACGTGATCCTGATCGAGGGCCCGCCGGAGGCCGACGCGCTCGTGGAGCTGGCGCCCGAGCTGGAGCCCCCGGTGGCGCTGCTGGCGCATGTCCCCGGCAGGCCCTCCGGCGCCGCCTACTGGCCGTTCGCGACCTTCTCCCCGGAATGGCAGGCCATCCTGTACGCCACGGCGCACGGGATCCCGGTGCGCTTCTGCGACCTGCCCGCGGCCTGCACGCTGGCCGAAGATCCCGCGGACGACCCGCCGGCCGAGGCCGCCGAGCTGCGCGTCGACCCCATCGGCGCGCTCGCCCGCGCCGCCGGCCACGATGACCCCGAACGATGGTGGGAGGACGTCGTCGAGCACCGCGGCGACACCCCGTTCGAGGTGATCGCCGAGGCGATGGCCGCCGTCCGAGAGGGGTACGAGCCGGACGAGCGGGAGACCCGGCGCGAGGCGTACATGCGCAGGACACTGCGCGCCACCGCCAAGGCGGGCTTCGAGCGGATCGCGGTGGTCTGCGGCGCTTGGCACGTGCCCGCCCTGGTCGAGCCGCTCCCGCCGGCCAAGGCCGACGACGCGGTCCTGCGCGGCCTGCCCAAGGTCAAACCCGAGCTGACCTGGGTGCCGTGGACGCACGGCCGGCTGGCCTGGTGGAGCGGCTACGGCGCGGGCGTCGGCTCGCCCGGCTGGTACGACCACCTGTTCGGCGCCCCCGACCGGCCGGTGGAGCGCTGGCTGGCCCGCGCGGCCGCGGTCCTGCGCGACGAGGGGCTCGCCGTGTCGCCGGCGCACGTCATCGAGTCCGTACGGCTCGCGCAGGGCCTCGCGACGCTGCGCGGCCGCCCGCTGGCCGGGCTGGGCGAGGTCACCGAGGCGGCCCGGGCGGTGCTGTGCGAGGGCGACGACCTGGCGGTCGAGCTGATCCAGCGTCGCCTGGTCGTCGGCGACCGGCTCGGCCACGTCAGCGACCGGACGCCCATGGTGCCGCTCCAGCGCGACCTGCGCGACCGGCAGCGGCGGCTCAGGCTCCGGCCCGAGGCGCTGGACCGCGAGCTGAACCTCGACCTGCGCAAACCGCTCGACCTCGACCGCAGCCATCTGCTGCACCGGCTGCGGCTGCTCGGCGTCGCATGGGGCACGCCGGGGGAGTCGCGCGGCAAGGGCACCTTCAAGGAGACCTGGACCCTTCGCTGGCGCCCCGAGTACGACCTGGCGCTCATCGAGTGCGCCGCGCTGGGCGTCACGGTCGCCGGGGCCGCCGCGCAGCGCGCCCGCGACCTGGCCGCCGGCGAGCCGGCCACGCTGGCCGACCTGACCGCGCTGGTGGAGCGGTGCCTGCTGGCCGAGCTACCCGAGGCGCTGCCCGCCGTGCTGGCCGCCCTGTCGGCCAAGGCGGCGCTCGACGCCGACGTCGGCCACCTGATGGCGGCGCTGCCCGCGATGGTCCGCGCGCACCGCTACGGCGACGTGCGCGGCACCCCGGCCGAGGGGCTCGCGGTGATCGTCCACTCGATGCTCGACCGGGTGTGCGTCGGGCTGCCCGTCGCGGTGACCGGCCTCGACGACGACGCGGCGGCCGCCCTGCTCGGCCACGTCGACGGCGTCCACGCGGCCGTCGCCCTGCTCGACGACTCACCCGCCGAGCCTGCCGAGCCCGCCGGACCTGCCGGACCTGCCGGACCTGCCGAGCCCGCCGAGCCCGCCGAGCCTGCCGAGCCTGCCGAGCCTGCCGAGCCTGCCGGGGCCGCCGGCCCGAGGCGGCGGTGGCTGGCCACGTTGCACGGCCTGAGCGACCGGCCCGACCTGCACGGGCTGATCGAGGGCAGGCTGACCCGCGTCCTGCTCGACGCCGGGGAGCTCGCCGACGCGGGCGACCGGATGTCGCGGGCGATGTCCCGCGGCCACGCCCCGGCCAGGGCGGCCGCGTGGATCGAGGGGTTCCTGTCGGGCGGCGGGCTGCTGCTGGTGCACGACCAGCGGCTGCTGAGCCTGGTCGACGGGTGGCTGACGGGTCTCGGCGGTGACCAGTTCGTGGAGGTGCTGCCGCTGCTGCGGCGTACGTTCGGCGGCTTCGCCGTACCTGAGCGGAGGGCTGTGGGGGAGCGGGTCCGGTCGGCGGGGCGGCGGGCCGAGGCCGACGAGACCGATCTGGACGAGCGGCGCGCGGCGGGCGCGGAGCGGACCGTGCTGGCGATTTTGGGGAGAGCGCATGGATGAGCGGTTGCGGAGGTGGCGGCTGGTGCTGGGCGGCGGCGAGGCCGACGGCACGGGCTGCGCGCTGCAGGGCGGCGACACCGCGATGGACGGCGCCCTCGCCGCGCTCTACGGCGGCCAGGAAGGTCAGGGCGGTCAGGGCGGCCGCTCGGGAGGCAGGGAGGGCGGCCTGGGCGCGTCGGCACCGCGCGTGGCGCGGTGGCTGGGCGACATCCGGACCTACTTCCCGTCCACCGTCGTCCAGGTCATGCAGAAGGATGCGATCGAACGGCTCGACCTGTCCAGGCTGCTGCTCGAACCCGAGATGCTCGAAGCCGTCGAGCCCGACGTGCACCTGGTCGGCACGCTGCTCGCGCTCAACCGGGTGATGCCCGACCAGGCCCGTGAGTCGGCCCGGGCGGTCGTGGCCACGGTCGTGCGGCGGCTCGAACGACGGCTCGCCCAGAAGACCAGGGCGGCCGTCACCGGCGCGCTCGACCGCAGCGCCAGGACCCACCGGCCCAAACGCGTGGCCGACATCGACTGGGATCGGACGATCAGGGCCAATCTCAGGAACTACCTGCCGGAGAAGAACACCGTCGTGCCGTCGCGGCTCGTCGGCTACGCGCGCAGGCAGCGGGCGGTGCAGCGCGAGGTCGTGCTGTGCGTCGACCAGAGCGGCTCGATGGCCGCGTCCGTGGTCTATTCGAGCGTGTTCGGCGCGGTGCTCGCCTCGATGCGGTCGCTCCGGACGTCGCTGGTGGTGTTCGACACGGCCGTGGTCGACCTCACCGACCAGCTGCACGACCCGGTGGAGGTGCTGTTCGGCACCCAGCTCGGCGGTGGCACCGACATCAACCGCGCCCTCGCCTACAGCCAGGGGCTCATCACCCGTCCCACCGAGTCGATCTTCATTCTGATCAGCGACCTGTACGAGGGCGGCATCCGGCAGGAGATGCTGCGCCGGGTGGCCGCCATGACGCAGGCCGGCGTCCAGGTGATCGTGCTGCTGGCCCTCTCCGACGAGGGTGCGCCGTTCTACGACCACGACAACGCCGCCGCGCTCGCCGCCATGGGTGTGCCCGCGTTCGCGTGCACGCCCGACGCCTTCCCCGATCTGATGGCGGCGGCGATCGAACGGCGCTCGATCACGCGCTGGGCCGAGCGGCAGGGCGCGCTCGGTGCCCCACCGGGCGGGGAGCCAGGCACGACAGGCTGAGCGTGCCGGCGGCGACGCGGTGGTTCGCGTAGGCTCCGGCCTGCTTCTTCCGCCGCGTCGAGATCCGGATGTCCCGGCCCGCACGTTTTGCCCAGTCCCCGCGGGCAGGCACACTGGAGGGGATCGCCGGATGAGGGGGGCACATGCCGCGTGTGCGGAAGCTGGAGGTGTTCCGCGTCGTCCTGCCGCATGGCAGGCGCACGGACAGCCTGCTCGTGAAGCTCACCGACCAGGGCGGCATGACGGGGTGGGGTGAGACGGTGAGCCCCGCGCCCAAAGCCTGGTCCAGGTTGGAGGAGTCGCTGGCCGCCCTGCTCATCGGCGTCGACTGGGAGCATCCCGACAGCGTCGCGAGCGGTGACTC
Source organism: Nonomuraea sp. CX421 (assembly GCF_059358955.1). NCBI lineage: Bacteria > Bacillati > Actinomycetota > Actinomycetes > Streptosporangiales > Streptosporangiaceae > Nonomuraea > Nonomuraea sp. CX421. Next base: position 174,419 of record NZ_JCADBK010000013.1, read on the forward strand.
CGCCGTCGACATGGCCTGCTGGGACCTGTGGACCAGGATGCGCGGCGTGCCGCTGGCCGACGCGATCGGCGGCACCCGCACCTCGCTGATGGCCACCGTCCGGCTCAGCCCCGACGCCTCGCTCGAGAGCCTGGTGACCCGGGTCAACCAGCAGGTCTGCGCCGGCTACGGCCACGTGACGCTCGACATCAGGCCCGGCTGGGACATCGAGCCGGTCCGCGCGGTCCGCGCCGCCTATCCCGCGCTGACCCTCGCCGTCGACTGCGGCGGCGCCTACACCGACCGGGGCCAGCTCGTGGCGCTCGACTCCTACGGCCTGGAGGTCATCGAGCGGCCCTTCCCGGTGGCCGACGTCTACGCGCACGCCTCGCTCCAGGACGAGGTCGCCGCCTCGGTGGCCGTGGAGGTCTGCGCCACGGCCGACCTCGACGACTATCTGACGCTGCGGGCGGCCAGGGTGCTGCTCCTGCGGCCCACCGGCTTCCCGTCGATCAGCGAGGCCCGCCGCGCCCACGACCGCGCCGTGGCGGCCGGCTGGGACATCCAGTGCTCGGGCGGTCAGGGCGCGGGCCTGGCCAGGGCGGCGACGGTCGCGGTCGCCAGCCTTCCCGGCTGCACGCTGCCCTGCGACGTCACCCAGCCGCCGCGCAACAACCAGATCGTCACCCCCATCGTGGGCGCCAACGCCGGGGTCATCGCGGTCCCGCTCACCCAGCCCGGTCTCGGCCACTCGGTCGACGAGTCCCGTGTCCGCCGCCTGGCCAGGGACGTCTTCACCTCGTGAACCGGGTGGCGGGCCCGTTCCCGGTGGCAGGGTCCAGGTCGGCGCGTGACACGTACGTGATCACCACGCACTACCTTCATCCCGAAATATCGGGACAGGGGCGGTGGGCGTGGAGTTATCCAGATGGAGGGTGCTGCATCTGCTGCTGACCATGCACCTGAACGCCTTCGTGCCGGCCTGGTTGCAGGTGCTCTGCGGCATCGTCGTGCTGATCGGCGCCGGCATCGGCGGCGTCACCCTCATCGTGGAGTTGGACGGCGGCCTTGTGCTCGCCGTGGTGTGGGGCGCACTGACCTGTGTGTTCCTGTATGCCCTCGTCATGAGCCTCGGCCCCAGGGTGTGGTGGGACAACCCCGCCCTCCCGCTCGACGACCATCCTCGGCTCAGGAAGGTTCTTCTCGAGGCCGTGGAATTGGCGGGAGTCGGGACCGTCCCCAAGGTACGCCTTTGGGCCTTGCCGGCCCTGGGCGTGCAGACGGGGCACAGAAGAAAGCTTCTGCTCGGGCTCCCTCTGGTGAGGGAACTGGAGGAGGACGAGCTACGCGCGCTCATGGTGCGGCATCTGCTCTGGTCACGGCTGTCGCGGTGCGATCACTGGGTCACGAGGCTCAATGGGAAGGACCTCACCCGTGCGGCATCCGGCAAGCCGCATCCCGATCGCGCTCGGCTTCGAGCGCAGGCCAAGAGGCTCCGGCAGGAGCTGTGGCGGGAGACCGCCGCTCTTGTCGGCCAGGAGACGCTGGCTCGGGCGACCCGGCGAGAGATCATGATCGACCATGCTTTCGCCTGGCATGTATACCGCTATGTAAGGCTCTGGGCCGACCATCATTGGGGGTTCCCCTCCGACGCCTTCGAGTCCTTCCGGTGGAAGGTCCGGGAGGACGGCCTGCTGGCGCGGATCCAGCCACGCGTCGACACGTTCGTCGCGGAGAAGCTCGACCGGCACGAGAGGGAACTGCTGCTGGAGCTGGGCTGGGACAGCGGGGCGCCGGTCGCACCCGCGACCGACCCGGTGGCTGATCGCCTTCCGGCCAGGCTCGAACGCCGGATGGCGCATGCTCTCTGGCGCGAGCTGTTCGGCCGGCCCGGCTCCCCGCTCGGCGTCAAAGGCGGCCCGATCCGCGACAAGCCCGCGGAGCTGTGGGTGTACTACCAGGAGGCGGAGCGGATCGAGGTTCTCGCCGCCGCGACCGCGCTGCTCGGGCGGCCCGCCTCAGCCGAGGACATCGTCCGCCTCGCTGCCGGAGGCCGGGCGGGCGAGCTCGAATGGTGGCATACGGGCTCCGCGTGCCCGCACCCCGGGCCTGAGGTCTGCGTGCTGATGCCGCTGCTCGACGTGGCGCTGCGGCGGCTGGGCTACCTGCACGCCGATCCCTTCGTCCAGCGGGTACTCGTCGGCCGGCTGGGGGATCGGGTGGACGTGGTGGAACTGGCCGGCGCGATCGCGCGTGGCCTGCCGTACGGGCTGGAGCTGGGGCTGGAGCTGAACGAGAGGGATCCCGACGAGGACGTCCGGAGGCTGGCCGCCGAGTCGCTGGCGGCCGGCGACCCGATCGGGTGGTTCGAGCGGCTCTACGCCGCGTCGGAGACGGGTGACGCGATCGTGCCGTGGGACTTCCGGCGGCCGCACGTCATGCTCGTCGACTGGGCCTCGAAGCGCGGCCTGCGGGGTAAGGGGCTCAGAGCACTCGTGGTCGGCGCGGGCCTGGGGAACAACGCCCAGTACATCGCGGGGCTCGGCTTCGAGACGGTCGCGTTCGACGTGAGCGAGTCGGCCGTGCGGCTGGCGGGGGAGCGGTTCCCGGGCGAAAGCGTGCGCTACGTCGTGGCCGACCTGCTCGATCCGCCCGGCGAGTGGCGGGAGGCGTTCGACCTGGTCGTGGAGATCTCGACGGTGCAGGCGCTGCCCGAGGCGCTGCACCCCGAGGCCATCGCACGGGTGTCCTCCTTCGTGGGGCCGGGCGGGACACTGGTGGTGATCGCGTCGGCTCGGAACGAAGGGCAGCCGGTGTTCGCGCCGCCGTGGCCGCTCACACCGTCCGAGATCGCCGCCTTCGCCACCGGCGGGGTTGTGATGGAGGAGAGCGAGGACTTCCCCGACGCCGTGCGCCACCACTGCCGCGCCACCTTCCACCGGCCCGCCTGACGTTCGGCCAGGCGGGTTGATCGGCCTACCGGTCCCGCCGGTGCCGTCACAGCGCTCCGCAGCCCTCGGTGAGCTCCTGGGTGGGGGACGGCGTGGCGGACTTCCTCGGCGTGCCGCCCAGGCCGCTCTTCGGCGTGCTCGCCGGGGTGCTCGCCGGGGTGCTCCCTGGTGACGACGCCCGGGGGGACGCGGGAGAGGACGCGGGAGAGGACGTGGGAGAGGATGTCGCGGAGGACGTCGGCGAAGGGGCCGCCGACGCCGCGACCGGGCCCGTGGCGCCCGAGTCGCGGATCGCCTTGGCGGTGAGATAGCGGATCTTCTGCCAGTCGGGGTAGCCGGTGGAGATCAGCGGGGGCACGAACTGCATGCTCGTCACCCTGGCGTTCTTGACCTGGAGTGCCAGGGGCACCAGGTGCTTCAGCATGGGCCGGGGGATGTCCGTCTTGATCAGCTCTTTGGTGGCCAGCGCGATCTGGGTGAACCGGGTCAGCACGGTGGCGGGATCGGCCTGGTCGAGCAGCGCGCCGAGCACGCACCGCTGGCGGCGCATCCTGGTGTAGTCGTCGCTGTTGGTGCGCGAACGGGCGTACCACATCGCGTCCTCGCCCGTCAGCCGGCGCGTTCCCTGCTTGACCAGGCCCTCGTTGTACGTGCCGAACACCACGTCCTGCTCGACGCTCAGCGTGACCCCGCCGATCGCGTCGATCAGCCGCGCGAACCCCCACATGTTCACCAGGGCGTACCAGTCGACGTCGAGCCCCAGCGTGTAGCCGATCGTGTCCATCAGCACCTTCGGGCCCTGGTGCTGCCTGCCGCCGAAGATCTCCGGGTGCGCGTCGGAGTACTCCCAGACGCTGTTGAGGAGGTCGCTGCGCCCGCCGCCGGGATCGGCCGGCAGCCGGAAGCCGGCGGGGAAGCGCCGGGCCATCGGCGTGCCGGGGCGGAAGCGGACGTTCTCCAGGTTGCGCGGCAGGCTGATCAGCACCGTGCTGCCGGTCCGTACGTCGATGCTGGCCAGGTTCATGCTGTCGGTGCGCACGCCCGCCCGGTCACCGGCGGCGTCGCCGCCGAGCAGCAGGATGTTGACCCGTTGCCGCCCGGCCCACGGGTTCTCCGGGCGCACCCGCTCCTCTGCCCGGGGGTCCGGCGTGGGGTTGACGAAGATGTCGTTGAGCGTCTGCTGGGAGGTCCAGACGTACTCAGCGGTCAGCCCGAACGGCAGCACCACCACGACCGCCAGCAGGCCCGCGAAGATGCCCGTGAGCACCTGCCCGCCCTGGGAGAGCGCGTTGGGCCGGAGCACCGTGAACGAGTGGACGATCAGGGCGAACCACGCCAGGCCGAGGACGGCCGAGCCGGCGGCGATCGCGATGAGCCAGCTGTTCTCGGTCAGCATGCCGAGCAGGTTGTCGGTGGTCAGCGCGACCGCGAGCAACGCGAGCAGCCCGGCCGCGTGGCAGGAGAGCAGCACCAGCCCGGTCCGCCGCCGGCCTGCGCGCAGATGCGCCGCGCCGGGGGCCAGCACCGCCAGCGCCAGCCAGCCGAGGAACGCCCCGGCGCTCACCGGTTTCGTTGCCTGCCTCACGCCATCCCCGTTTCCCCATGCTCCACCGTAGACGCGTACCCCGCTACCCGAGGTGGCCCGCTGGACGCCCATTCCAGGTGCGAACGCCGCTTCCAGAAGCGGCCGCTGGACGCGGCCCACTTTAGGCCGAATCGAGGGGGGATCTTACGGCTTAAACGCGAAATATGCCGTTATATGAGAGTCAACTTCGATGACCGAATAAGATTCGGTCATGGCCTTCTCCGAGATCGAGTACGCCGTGACGGAGCGCATCGCGACCGTCACCCTGAAGCGCCCGGACCGGCTCAACGCCTTCACCCTGACGATGCGCGCGGAGTTGATCGAGGCGTTCGATCTCGCGGACGCCGACGACGACGTGCGCGCCGTGGTCGTCACCGGCGCCGGCCGGGCCTTCTGCGCCGGCGCCGACCTGGGCGGGGGCGGCGGCACGTTCACCCGCCGGGACCGCGGCGACCATCAGGAGGAGCTCGTCGACGGCTACCCGCGCGACGGCGGAGGCACGGTCGCCCTGCGCATCGCCCAGTCGCTGAAACCGGTCATCGGCGCCATCAACGGCGCGGCCGTCGGGGTGGGCGTCACGATGACGCTGCCGATGGACGTCAGGCTTGCGGCCGACACCGCGAAGTTCGGCTTCGTGTTCGCCCGCCGCGGCATCGTCCCCGAGGCGGCCTCCAGCTGGTTCCTGCCCAGGATCGTGGGCATCGCCCAGGCCATGGAATGGGCCGCGACGGGCCGCGTCTTCCCCGCCTCGGAGGCCCTCGAAGCCCGGCTGGTCTCCCGCCTGTATCCGGCGGACGAGCTGCTGCCCGCCGCCTACGCGCTGGCCCGCGAGATCGCAGCCAACACCTCGGCCGTCTCCGTCGCCGCGGTCCGCAGGCTGATGTGGTCGGGGCTGTCGGCATCGTCCCCATGGGAGGCGCACGCGGCCGACTCCAGGCTGATGGCCGAGCTGGGCTCCTCGGCCGACGCCGTCGAGGGCGTGACGTCGTTCCTGGAGAAGCGGCCGGCAGAGTTCCCGATGAAGGTCAGCCAGGATCTGCCGGACGGTGTACCGTCCTGGCCGGACGATCCCTATCGTGTCTAGCATGTACGAGATCACCGTTCTGCCCATGCCGCCCGACTTCGAGGGTGAGGTCGTGGCGACACTGGTGTCGCGGCGGACCGAGGCGTCCCGCCGGGCGGTGCTCTATCTCCACGGCTTCACCGACTACTTCTTCCAGGACCACCTGGCCGAGCACTACCTCGACCGCGGCATCGACTTCTACGCGCTCGACCTGCGTAAATACGGGAGGTCGTTGCTGCCGCACCAGACCAGGGGCCTGATCAGGAGCGTCACCGACTACTTCCCCGAGATCGACGAGGCCGTCCGGATCATCCGGCAGGACCACGACGAGCTCACCGTCAACGCCCACTCGACCGGCGGCCTGATCGCCTCGCTGTGGGCCGACCGGGTCCGCGGCCGGGGCCTCGTGCAGGGGCTGGCGCTCAACAGCCCGTTCTTCGACCTCAACGTGCCCGCTCCGCTCCGCCTGGCCGCCGACCTGCTCAAGACTCCGCTCTCCTACACGAGCCGGCCGCTGCCCCTGAAGGTCAGCACCGTCTACGGCCAGAGCCTGCACAGCTCCGAGCAGGGCGAATGGGACTACGACCTGGAGCTCAAGCCGCTCGGCGGCTTCTCCGTGCACGCCATGTGGCTGGCCGCCGTCCGCCGCGCGCAGCGCCGCCTGCACGCCGGGCTCGCGGTCGACGTGCCGGTGCTCGTCCTCGCCTCGGCCAGGGGCCTGCGGGTACGCGACTTCGTCCCCGAGGCCCGTGCGGCCGACATCGTGCTCGACCCCCGGCAGATCGCCCGCTGGTCCACCTCGATCGGCCCGCACGTCACCTGCGTCCGCGTCGCCGACGGCGTACACGACCTGGTGCTGTCGAGCGAGCCGGTGCGCAAGCAGGTGTTCGCCGAGATCGACCGCTGGCTGAACGCCTACGTCGGCTCGGCGGACCGGGACGGGTAGGGATTCCCCGCTGCCGGGAGGATCTCGGGTCTACCAGGGGAACGAGAACAACCCGTAGTAGGCGGCCGCCACCAGCAGCAACCCCGTGCCGCCCAGCACCCCCGCGATCGCCACGTGCTGCCACCGGCTCAGCCGCATGCCCTCCCGCAGCGCCGCCACGACCGCCGCCACGGCCGTGACCTCCTGCACCAGCATCAGCACCGCCATGCCGCGCACGACCAGCCAGCCGGCCAGCACCGCGGGCCAGGCGCCCGCCTGGTTCACCGAGAACAGCACCAGCACCATGATGAACGCCACCACCGAGAGCAGCAGTCCCAGCCCCGTCCACGCCATCCGGCTCAGTCTGCGCCTGATCGGCGGCCACAGTTTGGTGTTGGCCTCGACCTGCGCGAGGGGCCGGCCGCGCAGCCGTACCAGCATGACGGCGACCGGGCCCGCCACGTAGCCGACGGCGGCCAGGCAGATGGTCAGCCCCAGCATCGTCCCGCCCGCGTACCACGGCGCGGCCGGCACGTCGCTGGCCTCGAACCGCTGCACCGGAGTGGTGCCCGCCATGCGCACCTCGGGCCGGGCGGTGCCCGGCAGGCCGGTGATCCAGTTGGTGAGCGTCTCCAGATAGCCCGGCGCGAAGTCGCCGCCGTTGACTCGCATGGCGTGGTCGGCTCGGCCCATGAAGCGGATCGTGTAGCCGTCGTTGCCCGCCTCGGCCAGCGCCGTGGTCAGCGCCCTGGTGGACTCGACGAACGGGATGGACGGGTCGGTCGTGCCGTAGAGGGCCAGCACCGGCTGTCTCATCCGACGCAGCGCCGGCATCGCGTCGTGGCGCAGGAAGTCGAAGCCGATCCCGCCCATCGCCCTGGTCAGCAGGTCGCGCACGCCGATCGGGGCGCGCAGGCGGAGCAACTGCTCGTTCAGCGCCCAGGCCACCTGCCGCAGCGGTGAGACGTTCGGTGAGGACACCAGCACCGTGAACCCCACCGCCGAGCTCTTCGCGGCGGCGATCGGCGCCACCCATCCGCCCTCACTGACCGCCCATAACCCGATCCGCGCCGGATCGACGTCCGGCCGCTTCGCCAGGTGCTCCACCATGCGGAGCGCGTCGTCGGCGAGCAGCGAGAAGTCGCGGTCGCGGAAGTTGTAGCCGACCGTCCGCTTGTCGAACGCGAGCGTCACCACGCCCGCCTTGGCCAGGAACTCCGCCTGCGGCGTGAACTCGGTCCGCGAGCCGTTGCCCGACCCCGACACGAACACCAGCGCCGGATGCCGGCCCGGGGTGAGCGGCGCCCGGACGGTGCCCAGCAGCCGCTGCCCCTGCGCCGGGACGGAGATCTCCTCGCGGCTGATCGGATCGACCGCCACGACGGAGCGCAGCTCGCTCGGCGGCTGAGCCGGTAACGCCTGGAACTCCTGATCGGCCCTGAGCGGTGGCGGGTCGAACGCGGGCGGCAGGACGTATCCGACGGATGCCAGAACCACCAGCATCAGACCGGCTGCGACGCTCAAGGTGCCACGGCCAGTGCGCATCGGCCTCCCCATGTGGGTTGGTTTGCCCGTCGATCATTCAGCCTACTCCCCGCTGGTGAGGCGCATGGGGCCGCATTTGTCGGTGAGAACTGTTAGCTTCCTGCGAATGCGGATCCTGCACACCAGCGACTGGCACCTGGGGCGCTCGTTCCATCGCGAGAGCCTGCTCGACGGTCAGGCCGCGTTCGTCGACCACCTGGTCGAGACCGTCCGCGCCGAGCGGGTCGACGTGGTGGCGGTGTCCGGTGACGTCTACGACCGCGCTCTCCCGCCGGTCGACGCCGTGACCCTGTGCAACGAGGCGCTGGGGCGGCTGGCCGCCGAGGGCGCGCGGACCGTGCTGATCAGCGGCAACCACGACTCCGCGCGGCGGCTCGGCTTCGGCGCCTCCCTGTTCGACGCCGCGGGGGTGCACCTGCGCACCGACCCGTCGCGGGCGTGGGAGCCCGTCGTGATCGACGACGTCGCCTTCTACGGCATCCCCTACCTGGAGCCCGAGCTGGTCCGCGCCCCCTGGGAGTTGCCCGACCGCAGCCACACCGCCGCGCTCACCCACGCCATGACCCGCGTCCGCGCCGACGCCGCCCGCCACGGCCGCTCTGTCGTGCTGGCCCACGCCTTCGTCACCGGAGGCCAGGCCAGCGACAGCGAGCGCGACATCAGCGTGGGCGGGGTCGCCCACGTGCCGCTGTCGGCGTTCGACGGGGTCGACTACGTCGCGCTCGGCCACCTGCACGGGCGCCAGCGCATGTCCGAGACTGTCCGCTACTCCGGCTCCCCGCTGGCCTACTCGTTCTCCGAGGCCGACCACGTCAAGGGGTCGTGGCTGGTCACGCTCGGCTCGGGCGTGGAGTTCGTGCCGGCGCCGGTGCCCCGGCCGGTCGGCCGGCTGCGCGGCCATCTCGACGACCTGCTGACCTCGCCCGCCCACGCCCGCTTCGAGGACCACTGGCTGCAGGTGGTGCTGACCGACCCCATACGCCCCAAATCGGCCATGGACCGGCTGCGCGCCCGCTTCCCGCACACGCTGGCGCTCTCCTTCGACCCCGAGGGCGGCGCTCCCGCCGCCCAGCCCGTGCGGCTCAGCGGGCGCCCGGAGGCCGACGTCGCGCTCGACTTCGTCCGTGAGGTACGCGGCGAGCCTGCCGCGGCCGACGAGGAAAAGCTGCTAAGACAGGCGGTCGAGGCGTCCCGGGCGAAGGAGACGATGGCGTAGATGCGGCCACACCGGCTCTCCCTGACGGCGTTCGGGTCGTTCCCCGGTGCGGAGACGGTCGACTTCGACGCGCTGGCGCAGGCGGGCCTCTTCCTCGTGCACGGGCCCACCGGCGCGGGCAAGACGACGATCCTCGACGCGCTCTGCTTCGCCCTCTACGGGCAGGTGCCCGGCCAGCGCAACAGCGCCCGCGCCCTGCGCTGTGACCACGCCGCCCCTTCCGTCGGCCCATCGGTCACGCTGGAGGTGACCGTACGTGGCCGGCACCTCCGCATCCAGCGCTCTCCAGCCTGGCAGCGGCCCAAGCTCCGCGGCACGGGCTTCACCGAGGAGAAGGCCAAGGTCATCGTCGAGGAGCGGGCCGGTGCCGGCTGGCAGGGCCTCACCACCCGGGCCGACGAGGCGGGCGACCTCATCGGCGGGCTGCTCGGCATGAACGCCGACCAGTTCTGCCAGGTCGCCATGCTGCCCCAGGGCGACTTCGCCCGGTTCCTGCGAGCCGACGGCGACGACCGCCGCAAGCTGCTCGAACGCCTCTTCACGGTCAAGGTGTTCACCCAGACGGAGTCGTGGCTGGCCGAGCACCGCAAGCAGTCCTGGCGCGAGGCCCAGGACCTGCGCCAGCAGGTCGACTTCGCCATCCAGCGGCTGGAAGAGGCGGCCGGCGACACCCTCGCCCAGCCCGCACCGGTCCTTGACGGAGCGTCTGAGATCGACAGCGCCGATCCCGGGTCGGCCGAGGCCGGAGTGCCGTCGGTCGAGGATGATCCTCTCGGATGGGCCGGAGCACTGCGCGACGCGGCCCGAGCCGTGGTCACCCGGCGCACCGAGCAGCACGCGCGGGCGGAGCAGGCGTCGCGGCGGGCGCGCCTCACGTTCGAGCAGGCCGCGGCGCTGGCCGACCGCCGGCGCCGTCACGCCGAGGCGCTGACCCTGCGTCGCACTCTGGACGAACGTGCCGACGAGCGAGCGGACCTCCAGGCGATCCTCGACGACGCGGCTCGGGCCGCGGCCGTGATCCCGCTGATCACGGCCGCCAGGCAGCGCGCCGAGGCCGCCGCCAAGGCCACCTCCCTCGCGGCCGACGCCGTGGCCCGCGCCCGTCCCCTGCTGGGCCGCGCGATCGACGGCCCATCCGCCGACTCCCCGCCCCGGGCCGGCGATGGTTCCGCGGTGTCGCCGGAGCGGCTCGCCGAGATGGAGAGGCAGCGGCAGGCCGAGATCGCGCGGCTGTCCGAGCTGCTCACCGAGGAGGCCAGGCTCCTGGTCGTCCGGAGAGACCTGCGGCGGGCCGAGGAGGAGCTCGCCGGGCTGGCCACGGAGGACGAGGCGACCGCCATCCGGCTGGCCGCCCTGCCCGAGCTCATGGCCGAGGCCGAGCACCGTGCCGAGCGGGCCCGCCTCGACGCCGCCAGGATCCCGGCGGCCGAAGCCGTGCGGGCCGCCGCGGCCGAGCTGATCGCAGCCGATCGCGGGCTCGCCGCGCTGGACACCGAGCTGGACGGGCTGGCGCAGCGGGAGGCCGAGGTGGCCGCCGCCGAGGCGGAGCTGCCCCAGCGGCTCGCCGACGTGTCGGGGCGGCTCGCCGGCGTACGCGCGGAGATCGCGGCGATCCCGGCGGCGGCCGCGACGCTCGACGCGGCCCGGACCATACGCGACGCGGTCCTGCGTCGTGACACCCTGGCCGGTGAGCTGGAGGCGGCGGCGGCCACCCACCAGGCTTTGGTGGACAGGGCCCAGGGTCTGAGGGAGCACTGGCTGGACATCCGCCAGGCCCGCGTCGACGGCATGGCGGCCGAGCTGGCCCGCGACCTGTCCGACGGCCGGCCCTGCGCGGTGTGCGGCTCCGAGCACCACCCCGCCCCGGCCTCGCCCGCCCCCAGCGCGCCCTCGGCGGACGACGAGCTGGCCGCCGAGCACGCCCATGAAGGAGCGCACGCCGAACGCGAGGCCGCCGAACGTACCCTCGCCGCCCTTGAGTCCCGCCATGCCGAGGCGGTGGCGGCCACGCGCGGTCTCGACGCCGACGCCGCCGAGGCGGCGGTGCTGCGGGCCGAGCAGGAGCTCGCCCGCCTGGAGGGGATCGCCGCACTCGAGCCCGCGCTGGCCGCGGAGCTCGACCGCGTCGAGGCCGACCGTGAGCACGTCACCGACCGCGCCCGCCGGCTGGCCGAAGACCTCGCCGCCCACCGCGCCCACCGCGGCCACCTGCGGGCCGAACGCGCCCGCCTCGCCGCCCAGCTCACCCGCGGCGGCCTGGGGCCGGCGCCGGATGCCGACACCGAGGGTCCCGCTCGGCTGGACCCAAGCGGGTTGGGCGCCGACGTCCAGGCCGTCGAGGTGCTGGCGGCGGCCGAGCGGGAGCTGCGGCGGCTCAAGGCGTCGGCGGCCGAGGAACCGGAGCTGGCCGCCGAGGCGGCGCGGCTCGGTCAGGAGCGGGTCTCGCTGGAGGAGCGGGCGCGCAGGCTAACGGCCAGGCTGGCCGCCTGCCGCACCCGCCAGGAGGAGCTCAGCGGTGACGCGGGGAGGCTGACCGCGCGGCTCGACAGCGCCCGCGGCGACGACCCGACGCTCACCGCGCGGCTGTCCAGGCTCAGCGACGAGGCGGAGCTGCTGCGAGAGGCGCTGGAGGCGACGCGGCTGGCGATGTCCGCCGAACAGGAGCGTGCCAGAGCCGCCGAGGCGGCCGAACGGGCCACCCTGGAGGCGGGCTTCGCCGAGGTCGACGACGTCGTCGACGCCGCCAGGACCCCGGCCGAGCTGGAGAGCAAAACCGAGCGGCTGCGGCGGCTGGACGACCAGTACGCCGCCGTGAGCGGCATCCTGGCCGACCCCGAGCTGCTGGCGGCGGCCGAGGCGCCGGCGCCCGACCTGGCGGCGATCGAGGCGGAGCGCGAGGCGGCGCAGCAGGCCCACACCGCCCTGGCCTCCGCGCTCGACCAGGCCATGGCCAGAGCGCACCGGCTGGACGAGCTCCACGGTGAGCTGGCGGCAGGTCTGGCCACCTGGCAGCCCGCCGCCGACCGGCACAAGCTGGCCGAGCGCATGGCGGCCCTGGCCAGCGGCACCTCCAGCGACAACCAGTGGAGCATGAGCCTGTCGTCGTACGTGCTCGGCGAGCGGCTCAGGCAGGTGGTCGACGCCGCCAACGAGCGTCTCGACCACATGTCCGCCGGCCGCTATCTCCTGCGTCACGACCTGCGTAAGACGGCCGGCGCGCGTGGCCGTTCGGGCGGCGGGCTCGGGTTGCGGATCTCCGACGGGTGGACGGGCGTCGAGCGCGACCCGGCGACTCTCTCGGGCGGGGAGAGCTTCATCACCTCGCTGGCGCTGGCCCTCGGGCTGGCCGACGTCGTCACGGCCGAGGCGGGGGGAGCCGAGATCGGCACGCTCTTCGTGGATGAGGGGTTCGGCACCCTCGACGAGGACACCCTCGACGGCGTCCTCGACATTCTCGACGAGCTACGCGACGGCGGGCGCGCCGTCGGCGTCATCAGCCACGTCGCCGAGCTGCGCTCGCGCATCCCGGCCCAGCTCAAGGTCTCCAAGACGCGCGCCGGGTCGAGCCTCACCGTCCTGTGACCGTCCCTGTGGCCGTCGCCCGGACCGTCGCGTTGTCCTGGTCGTACGTCATCGACGGCGCTGAATCCCGGCGGCGCCGGTGTCCACCCCGTTCGTCACGATGACGGTCCTGTCGGGTGATGTCGGGTGGGTCATCGCCGCGGACCTGTGATCACCGGTGCCGGGTTGATCATGTAGCCTTCCCTCACTGTCTGTTCGTGATTGCGGTGAATGCGGGAGGGCGGTCTGGCGACTCCGTAAGATCCGCAGGAGGCGTTGGTGACGCCATGCCTTCACAGTCCGCCGTGTCCGCAGCCGGGTCCGTGCCTGCCCGATTCGCTGCGCAGTGACCGGCCGGCCGCGAGTGCCGTTCCGGAGCGTGCGGGTGGTCCCGCGGATTCCGATGGCATCGTGTTCGCTGAGCGGAAGTTGCTGGCGCTGAGCGATCCGCTGGGGGAGCTGGCCGTCGGGATAGGCGGGCTCGCCGGCGCCCATGAGGCGAGCGCGCGCGGCACCCGTACGGCCGCGACCGGCGACGACTACGGCAACACGTTCTGGAGCCAGCAGGGGCGCCGGTTCGAGCGTGCGGCCCGGCTGTTGCGGTTGATCGCCGAGCAGTCGGGCACCGCGGCCGGTCACACCACTCAGACCCGGCGCGTCTATCAGGCGGCTGACGAAGCGTCGACATCGCAGGGCGGAGACTGATGGATCCGAACGTCTTCGTGCCGGATGTGCTGAAGCCGTTCTGGCCCTATATCGCGGGTGGAGTCTTCCCCGAGCAGCGCTACGACGACATGGTCGCGAAGGCTGATGAGCAGGATGCGATAGCCGACAAGCTCGGCCGGTTACGCAAGGAAGCCGGCGATGGGGTGGTCGCGCTGCTTCAGAGTGGCGCGTGGGAGGGCGCGGCCAAGGCCGAGTTCGTGCGGTTGTTCGGCGAGCTCGTGCGTGACGCCGGTGGCGACCCGGCCGAGGCGGACCGGAGCCCGGTGGCCGTGCTGGCTTACGTGGAGGACGAGTTGCGGCCTCTGGACGCACGCGGATCTCGCGAGGCGGCATCCGGAACTCTCGTTCGCGGAAGTGGAGGAAGTGCGGCAGCACTTGTTCCGGCGGCAGGGCCTGGAGGCACCTGCTCTGTCCAGGCTGAGCACTGACGACTTCCTCGAACGGGTCTGGACCCGGGAGCAAACAGGGCCTCCGAAGAGACGACATCTACCGGCTGTACGCCATGGGGACCGAAAGACCGCTTCACCTGACCCCTGAGTCCTACATGAGGAACTTGCGGACTTGGCTCGCACCAGGCCGGATGGCTATTCGATCTCGCAGAGGAGAGGGATGGAGCTCGGGGAGCTCACCGAGAAGGACCTTGTCAACCGGGCCAGTGCTTGGGACTTCTTCCACTTCGTCCGCGAGGACAGGCCCGGTAACAGCGTTGCTCAACGTCTCTACTTGCACGTTGTGCCCGACGGGGCCCCGCAGTTGATGAAGGCCCTGGTCAGAGAAGTCGTGGACGCGCCCGAGGATTTCCGGGTGTGCGCGCCGCCAAGATCAGTGGCTTCCAGGCGATCACGCAACGGGGAGATGGGATCGTGATCTACCTGACGGACCAGGCGGCCACGGACAGGGTGCTCCAGTGGCTCGGCCAGTACGACGAGCGTCATCCCGGCCTTTTCCTGCCGGACATGCCGCCGATGACGCAGCCGGTGATGGACGGTGTCGGTCTCGGTGCCGAGCCACGGGGGTCTGGGCGCGGTTTCGGCTCCCTGCGGTCCGACCTCATCTTCGATGCCCTCAGCGCCACGTGGTCGGCGCGCGGTGACCTGAGCATGTTCAAGCGGAAGGTCGACGAATACTTCCTGAAAGGCGGCGTCGAACCTCAGAATCCGCACGTCAACGCGAGTGGAGGTGGACGGTGACAGAGGAGTTGGACTCCGCGAGGGAGTTCGTGGACAGGTTCCTCGCGGGTGAGGTCGACGAGGTGACCCATCCGGCGCTGGAGGCGGATGATCTACTGATGTCGGCCGTGCTCAGGCTTGACGCGGGAGACCCCCGATGGATCGTGGCACGCGCCGCGGACTCCAGTGTGCCGGTGAGTCTGCGGATGAGATTGCTGTGGCCGATGATGCGCACCTACGCCGAAGGTCACGACATCCTCCACAGGGAGGACCCAGAGGCGGTGCGGCACATGCCCGCCCCGCGGCGGCACAGCCGTCAAGAGGACACGAATCATGCATGAGGAACTGCACGCGCAGTTGGAGAAGATGGTCGCGGAGTAGGAACGGCAGGCGGCCGAGATCCGGAGCGTCCACGCACGGCTGCGCCAGGTGGAGGCCACGGCCACCTCGAAGGACGGCCTGGTGACCGTGAAAGCCGGGCAGCAGAGCCGCATCACGCACATCGAGCTGGATCCGCGCATCACCCGAAAGCTGTCCGCGTCGGAGATCGCCGCGTCGATCCTGGAGCAGATCGAGACGGCGACGTCGGAGGTGAGCCGGCAGACCAGCGACCTGCTGGCGCCGCTCGTGCCGGAGGGCGTCGACCTCGAAGGACTGCTCGGCGCCGACGCCGACCTCGGCGCCCTCCTGCCCACTCTGCGCGCGGAAGAGCCTCAGGACCGGCGGCCAGGGACCATGGGCGCGTAGCCCGACGGTTACCCGCCGGACACCGTCAGGCCGAGGTCGAACCGCACCTCGACGTCGTCGCTGAGCTTGAGCGCGCCGAACAGCCCCGAATAGGGCCGAATGCCCCAGAGGCTCTGCGTGACGGTGGCCGTGCCGCGGACGCGGTCGCCGGCCAGCGCGCCCGACACGGTGACCGGCCGGGTGACCCCGGCCAGGGTGAGGTCCCCCTCGACCTGGAACGACTCCGGGTCGCCGGAGATCCGGGTGGAGCGGAACGTGATCGTCGGGTGACGGCCGGTCTGGAGGACCTTCTCACGCGTGATCTTCTGGATCTCCCGCCGGTCGCCGTCGGTGAGCGGTTTGATGCCGCCGGTGCCCTCCTTGACCTCCAGCGACGAGGCGTCGAGCTCCAGGGTCACCGACGAGCCGGCCGGACCGGCGGGGCCGACCACGGCCTCACCTCGCCAGCGGGTCACCTCGATGGTCAGGTCGTGGCCCGCCTTCGCGCCCAGCCCGGTGCGGGTCGTATGGACGACAAGGGAGCCCGAGTCAGGTCCCAGTGCATAGGTTCCAGGGTCCATCCATCCAGGCTAACGCCATGGCCAGGCCGGACTCGGCCGGGCAGGACCCCGATCGACCAGGTCATCGGCTGGTGAGGACCCCGGCCGCAGGGCATGGAGCGACCAGGGCGGACCTGGGAGTTCAGCCGGTCTCGTAGCCGGGGAACAGGAGTGACAGCTCGCGCGGATAGGTCGCGATCAGGCGCAACTCGTCGTCGGTGAGCGGCCGGCCGGTCATCGCGTTGCAGAGCTGAACCACGCGGAACGCCAGGTCCTCCTCCCGCACCTCGACCCCCAGCCCCTCCATGACGTGCCCGAACCCGGCCTTCCCGCCGTACTCGCCGGTCAGCACGACCCGGCCGTGGCGCGCGTGCCAGTCGTCGGGGAACGGCCCCAGCGTCGCCTCGTCGTACAGCTCGTAGTTGCCGTGGTCCTTCAGCGCGCCGTCGGCGTGGATGCCGCTCTCGTGCGCGAACGCGTTGCGCCCCACCCCCACCTGGTTGTACGGCAGCGGCTGCCCGAGCGCGTAGGCTGCCCACAGCCCGAACCGGCGGGCCCAGGACAGGTCGAGGGCGTCGCCGATCTCCGCGTTGAGCCCGAAGCCATGCTCGAACGCCAGGATCGTGGACAGCAGGTCGGCGTTGCCCGAACGCTCGCCGACGCCGTTCACGCAGGTGTTGACCCACGCGTCCTGACCGGCGTCCAGATCGCCGAGCGCGCCCGACACCGAGTTGGCCACCGCCATGCCGAGGTCGTTGTGACAGTGCGTCTCGACCGGCATCCCCGCGGACGAGGCCAGCTTGGCGAACCGCTCGCGAATCCGGTCGGGTGTGTCGCCGCCGATCGTGTCGCAGTAACGCACCCGGCCGGCCCCCGCCTCCTTGGCCGCCAGCGCGAACTCCAGCAGGAAGCCGTCATCGGTGCGCGACCCGTCCTCGGCGTTGACCCCCACGGTGTGGGCGCCCGCCGCCTTGGCCGCTGCGACGGCGGCCGTCATCTCCCTGATGATCGAACCGCGGTCGAGGCGGCCCCGGAACTTGTTCTGGATCATGTAGTCCGAGGTGGAGATCGACAGGTTGTAGTGCCGCAACCCCAGCGGCGCCGCCTTCTCCACGTCCTCCGCCACGCCCCGGCACCACCCGGACAGCCGCAGCTCGCCGAACGCGCCCGCCTCGGCCAGGGCCACCTGCGCCTTCACGTAGGGGACCTCGTGGAACAGGAAGGGGAAACCGATCTCGGACTGCGCCACGCCGAGCTTGGCCAGATAGAAGTTGACCATGGTCTTGCCGAACTTCGACAGGCCGGTGCGTGCGGTCTGCACGCCGTCCCGGTTGGTCACGTCGAGAAAGTGAACTTTTGGCATGGCTTCACGTTGACACGGCCTCTCAATGTGTATCAATATTGATTTTCGTCAATGTTGTGAGGTGCGGGCGTGGAGTGGATCGACGCGGCCACGGCGGCTGAGCGGCTCGGCGTGAAGCCGGCCACGCTCTACGCCTATGTCAGCAGGGGTGTGCTCAAGCGCCGCCACGGCGAGGACGGGCGGCGCAGCCTGTTCGACGCCGCCGAGATCGAGCGGCTGGCGCGGCGCGGCCGGCCACGTGGGCAGCCGCCGGAGCTCGTCATCGAGTCGGGCATCACCGCCCTCGGCCTCGACCGTCCCTACTACCGCGGCCGCGACGCCCTCGGCCTGGCCCGCACCACCACCTTCGAAGCGGTCGCCGACTGGCTCTGGACCGGCGACCCCGCCGTCCTTCCTCACCCACCCCTCTCCAAGAGCGGCGACTACGGCACGCGGCCCGCCACGCCCGGTCGGGACGCCGACACGCCGCCCGGCGAGTCCGGCCGGCACCCTGGCATGACGTCCGGCGATCAGGGCCGGGCTCCCGGTATGTCGTCGGATGAGTCTGGCGGGCCTTCCGGCACGTCCGGCATCGGAGCACGGCGGGGATGGACGGCCGATCTCGAAGGGCTGCGGGCGGCCGTCGCCGCACAGCGCGATCTGCCCGCCGGCCTGCTGCCGCTCGACCGGCTGCAGGTGATCACAATGGTCCTCGGCGCCTCCGACACCCTGCGCCACCAGCTCGACCCGCTGTCGGTCACCGCCACCGCCCGTCGTCTCGTCGCCGGCCTGGTCGACGCCCTGCCCGCGCTGAGCGAGCCGGAAGGCGACTCGATCGCCGAGCGCCTCTGGTCACGGCTGTGCCCGCGTCCCGCCACGCCGGGTCTGCTCGTCGCGTTCCGGGCGGCGCTCGTGCTGCTCGCCGACCACGAACTGGCCGCCTCCACGCTGGCCGCCAGGGTGGCCGCCTCCGCCAAGGCCGACCCGTACGCCGTGGTGCTCACCGGGCTCGGCGTGCTCGGCGGCCCGCTGCACGGCGGCGCCTCGTACGGGGCGGAGCGGCTGCTGACCGAGGTGGCCGAGCCCGGGCAGGCGTCGCGCGCCGTCGCGGAGCGCGTACGACGAGGGGAGCGCGTCCCCGGCTTCGGCCACAGCGTCTACAAGAACGGCGACGCCCGCGGCGGCCTGCTCCTCGACCTGGTGCGCGAGGCGGCGCCCGGCCACGAGCGGGTCGCCGCCGCGCAGGCCGTGCTCCACGAGGCCCGCAGGCGCCGGCTTCCCGAGCCCAACATCGACTTCGCGCTCGCCACGCTCGTCGCGGTCACCGGGATGGTGAGCGGCGCGGGCGAGGCCGTCTTCGCGGTCGCCAGGACGGCGGGCTGGCTGGCCCACGCCATGGAGGAGTACGGCAGGGGCTCGCTGCTGCGGTTGCGCGCCTCCTACACCGGCCCGCCGATCAGATGACCCGCCTCTGGGTAGGTTGCGCACATGACTTCCCCCTACGCCGCGGCGGTGGCCCAGGGCATCTGGGCTTCGGGAGCCGAACTGGTCGGCTATGTCCCCTCCGTCGGCGTCGCGCCGGTGATCACCGCGCTCGGGCGGCCCGACCTGGTGTTCCCTCTCTCCCGAGAGGAGGAGGCGATGGGGGTGATCGGCGCGCTGCCGCTGACCGGAAGGTTCGGCGCGGTGGTGATGCAGGACAACGGGTTCGGCAACGCGCTCACGGCGCTGACCACGTTCAACGTCTCCTACCATCTGCCGTTGCTGATCGTGGCCAACACCCGTGGTGGGCTGGGCGAGTACAACTCGATGATCCATTCTTTCTCCCAGCACGTGCCCGCCCTGCTCGACCGGCTCGGGGTGCGCATCTTCGACCTCGACCGGCGCAGCGGGCCCGCCGACTGGGAGGACGTGGTGGCGGAGGCCGGCGCGCACGCCCGGATGACGTTCCGCCCGGTGGTGGTGCTGGCGCAGTTCTGGGCCACCGACGGAAAGACGGCGTGAGCATGCGGCGCATCGACGCGCTCCAGGTGCTGGTGGAGGGGACCGCCGACCTCCCGGTGGTCGTGACGTGCGCGGCGACCAGCCGCGAACTGGCCGCGATCGCCGACAGACCCAACCACCTCTACCTGCTCGACTCGATGGGACTCGCGGGCTCGGTCGCCACCGGCGTGGCGCTCGGCCTGGCCGGCTCGGCGATCCCGCGAGTCGTCGCCATCGAGGGCGACGGGTCGCTGTTCATGAACCCCAACGTGCTGGCCACCGGAGGCTACCTCCGGCCGGACAAACTGCTGCTCGTGCTGCTCGACAACGCGGTCTACGGCTCGACGGGCGACCTGCCCACCTACTCGGCTCGGATCGACCTCGGCGCGCTCGCCGCAGCGGCCGGCTGGTCGGTGCGTCAGGCCGCCGACCCTCGGACGTTGCGCGCGGAGTTCGCGAAGGCGCTGGAGCCGGGCGGCCCGGCCTTCCTGCACGTCCGGATCGAGCCGGGCAACGCCTCGGGTGTCCCGAAGCTGCTGGAGGACCCGGTCGTGATCGGCCGCAGGTTTCGCGACTGGCTGGCCTCCCGCTGACTCCTCCACCGCCGCACCTCACCTCATCGGCGGCCTGCGGATCACCTGGCTGAGCGCGGGCTGTCCGGCGACGCCAGTGCGTCACGCGGGCAATGGGCGACGCCGGCGCTCCACGCCGGGCAGAACGTGACACGTCGGGAGTCACGGCCGTTCAATGTGACACGTCGTGAGTCACGGTCTTTCCACGTAGGCCGCGAGCGCCCGGACCCGGTCGGCGTGCTCGTCGTGGCCGACGATCACCGGCGGCTCGTTGTAGGGCATGGTGTCGGACGAGCGACGCAACTTGATGTACTGGCCGCAGGCGTCGATCGCGTAGGGCTCCATGTCGTCCTGCAGCGCCCCGATCACCGTGATCCCGTACGTCTCGCCGATCCGGCGGAACAGCGCGACCGCCTCGCGCCGGTGCTCCTTGCCGAGGTTGCGGCCCAGCTCGTCGAGCACCAGGCACAGGTGGCCGCCACCGGACGACGCGATGGCCGCCGCGCACACGAGCTTGACGGCCTTCTCGTCCATGAGCGCCGTGTTGGCCCTGCGGTTGTAGGGGACGAACCCCTGCCCCTCTCCGCGCCGCCACTTGGGCGTCACCCGCCACTGCCAGCGCTGCTCCGGATCCGCCGGTGCGGGCGGCACGGGGAACTCCAGCGTGGCGCCGTAACCGCCGTAACCGGTGTCGAGCTTCTCGAACTCCTCGGCCACCCTGGTGAGCCTGGCCTTGATCGCCGCACTCAGCGCCGCCCGGTGCACGGACGTCGAATGCGCCGCCTCCTCGGCGCCCTTGGCCGCCGCGGCCAGGTCACGCTGCCGCGACACGAGCTGGGCCTCGATCTGGCGCCGCTGATGCTTCTCGTACTCCTCCTGACCACGCAGGTAGGAGGCCAGCGCCCCGCACACCGCCGCGAACGTCGACTGCTCACGCGCCGTGCTCCCGCCCCGCTCGGCCAGCAGGAACCGCAGCTCCTCGGGGATCTCGGCGTCCTCCTCGGGGAACGTGTCACGCAACGCCTGGTCGAAATGGCGTTCGGCGACCCGCCACCACTCGTCGGCGGTGCGCGGACGCTCCTCCTCGGGCAGCTCCCGCAGCCACTCGCGCGCCGCCTCGACGGTGCCGCCCCAGTCGGCGGCCAGCGCGGCGAGCTTGAGCGCCTCCCGCTCGGCGCCCACCCGCGCCTCCTGCTCGCGCGCCTGGGCCCGCTCGCTCTCGTGCCGCTGCCGCCGGCCCTCCAGCCGTTCGATCTCCATGTCGCGCGTCCGGGCCCGGAAATCGAGCGCGCCCGCCTGCCGCTCGGCCTCGGCCACCGCGGGCCCGACCTCGCCGAGCGCCCCGGCCAGCTCGGCCAGCCTGGACCGCTGACCGGCCAGCCGCGTCTCCAGCTCGGCGAGCCGCACCCCGGCCCGCGCGCCCTCGACCCGCCGCTGCGCGGCCGCGACGGCTTCCTCCCCCTCGTGTACGGCCCGCGCCGCGGTCTCCTGGATGTCGCGGGCCCGGTTGAGCCGCTGCTCGGCTGCCTTGATGCGCGCCTCGCGCCCGGTCGCCACCCCGTCGAACGCCCCCACCACGCTCACCCCGGCGGCACTGACCAGCACCGACCCCGGCAGCTCACTCAGCGCCTCGGCCGCGGCGGCCAACCGTCCGGCGTCGACGATGACGGCATGCTCGTTCGGCCACCCCCGCAGACCCTCCAACCCCAGCCCCGCGTGGTCGTGCGCCTGCTCGGCCACGTCGAGAGCGTCGAGCAGACCCGTCGCGTCGACTCCAGCGGCGGCCAGGGCGTTGAGCTGGGCCGCCGCCGGGCCGCCCTCGGCGTCATCCAGCGCCGACTGGGCGGAGCTCACCTCCCGGTCGGCCACGCCGAGGCCCTTCAACGCCTCGTTGAGCCGCTGCCTGACCTCCACCAGCTCCCGCTCGGCTCCCGGCACGTCGCGGCCATCGGCGAACCGGCGCGTCTCCTCCAGCGCCGGAATCCGGCCGCGCAGCTCGTCGGCGGAGTTTTCGGCCACCGCCCGGTCGGCTTCGAGCTTGGCGGCCCGCGCCTGGAGCGCCGCCAGCTCCTTGCGCGCCTCCGCGACGCGCCGGTCGAGCGTGTCGTCCTTCAGCGTGGCGATCTCCGCCTTGACCATGGCGATCGCCTCGCCGGCCGCCTCACCCGCCGCGCGGTGCCGGTCGAGCTCGGCGGCCATGATCTCGTCCTTGGCCGCCGCGTCGGCCAGCTTGCGCGCCTGCCGACCGCGCCAGCACCGCAGCGCGTCGGCCAGGCGCACCCTCGCCTGGTCGCGACGGTCGAAGGTGCCCAGCAGCGCCTTCGACTCCGCCTCGAACTCGGCCAGCCTGTCGCGGGCCTGCGCGGCCCGCACCCGCTTGGCGTGCTCGTCGCGCCGCGCCTCCCGCTCCTGCTCCAGCTCGGCGTCCAGGCCGGTCAATGCCGCGATGGCCTCGAACACGCGCTCCGGCGAGATCTCGTTGAGCGGCTGGGAGAGCAGGTTGGTCGCCACCTTGCTGCGGACCGAGGTGGACAGGAACGACACGCACCGCACCCGGTCTCCGTAGAGCACCTTCGTCAGGTCACGGGCCACCACGTCGCGCCGCCCGGCGGACCGGGGCAGCGATGCCCAGATCTCGTCGGCCCTGGCCACCCGCTCGGCCTCGGACGCGGCCGAGGCCAGCCGCACGCCGTCGTGCCAGCGGATCTCCAGGTGCGGCGCCTCCTGGTTGACTCTGAGCCACACGGTGACGGCACCACCGGAGGTGTCGGGCAGCGCGAACAACTCCTCGTCGCCCGCACCTGAGCGCGCCGCGTCCCCCGGAGCGCCGGGACCGTCGAGGGGGCGCGGCGAGTCATCGGGGTGGCCGAACACGCCGACGATGTAGCCGTGGTCGGCGCTGGCCCACTGGCGGGCGCCCGCGCCGCTGGCCAGCTCGGCGTTGAACAGCAGCTCGGACACCGCCTTGGCGCCGGAGGCGAACCGCCACTGCTCGTCACCCAGCAGCGCGGTGATCGAGGCGATGAACGACGACTTGCCCGCGCCGTTGGAGTCCTTGGGCCCCGCCCCGGCCACCACGATGAGCGTGCCGGGAACGGTCGGCACCGGATGAGTCGAAAGCCGTGAGATGTTGACCGCCTGCACGGCGATCAGCACCCGGTCTCCGACCACGTTCTCCACCTGCGACACCCGAACCCCCGTCACTCTCGCATCCGTCATCAGCCCCACCCGGCCCTCGCCGCCGCGCCCGCCGTGTGCCCGGTCACCTGGTCGTTCGCCGCGCCCGCACGGCCGCGGCCAACGGCGTGTGCGGCCCGGCCGCCAGGATCAGCTCCTCCTGCAACCGCCGCCGCGCCACCGGAGTGAGCCGGTGGAACTGTGGCCCGGGCACGTAACCGCCCGCCTCCTCGCCGGCCTTCACCTGCGTCAGCAGGCCGGCGTGGCGCAGCCCGCGCAGCGCCGCCTCCAGCTCGCCGATCGGCAGCTGGGTGTGGCGGCGAAGCTCCTCGACCGGCGTGGGGTGCGGCGACGCCCAGGTGTCCTCGGGCAGCAGGCCCTCCGCCCGGGGGATCGCCACCGAGTGCACCAGCACCAGAGTGAGCACCGCCCGCTCGCCCTCGCCCAGCCGGACGCCCGCCCCGGCGGCGCCGTCGTCGTAGCCCGAGATCCAGCGCTCCCGTTGCTGAATCAGCGTGCGGCCACGCCGGGCCAGCATCTCGCCCAGCGTGCGGCGCAACGCCGGATCACGCAGCGCCCCGAACCGGGCCTCCTGCACGGGCTCGGCGGCGTGCTCCACCGCCATGAACGCCGCCACGAGCTCGGCCCGCCGCCGCTCGTCATAGCCGTCGAGCAGATCGCCGAACTCCGCCGTGCCCTCCTCGACCCGTCCTCCGGGGCCGGCGGAAGGCAGGTCCTCGGCCGGGATGGCGGAAAGCGGGTCCTCGGCTGGAGCGGCGGGAGGCGGGTCACCGGCCGGGGCCGGGGGCGGGGCGCCGGGGACCGGAGCGGATGTGGCGGGATCGGAGGCGACCGGCGGGCGGGCCGCGGCCACCAGGTCGGCGTCGGCCACCACGGTCAGCTCGCCCCGCTCAGGCCGGGGAATGCGGTGGACGAGCTCCTTGAGCTGCGCGTGCGACTCCACCGGCCACAGCGCGCATCGAGGGCCGAGTGAGACGAGGCCGTCGGACATGACGATCCACGCGGAGTCGTGCAACCGGCGCAGCGCCCCGATCGCCCAGTTGCGCATGAGGTCGTCGGTCCGCCCGATCAGTGCCCGATAGGTGTCGAGCACCAGCTCGACCGGAGCGGGCTCGCCGGGCCACGGATCCGCCGACAGGTCGGGCCAGCAGCAGGTGAGGCAGGCCGCGAGCACCCGCCGGGTCTCACCGGAGCGCTCCACCGGGACGGGCGTCACCTGGTACTCGTCCAGCAGCGACGGCGTCGCCCCGTCGGGCCACACCGGCAGCGCCTCGCCGCTGGAGTCGGAACGCGTGAGCCGGAGCATGCCCGCGGGCGCCGGCTCCCCGGCGTGCAGCCGGAGCGGACCGCCCGAACGCGCCCGCACATGCGCCTCGGCCCGCGCGTGCGGTGCCGTGTCCCGGACCGGTGCGGGCGCATGGGATGCGCGTGGTTCGGGGGAATAGAGGGAAGCGGGGGTGGTCACGGGGTGC
This sequence comes from Nonomuraea sp. CX421, assembly GCF_059358955.1. Classification (NCBI taxonomy): domain Bacteria; kingdom Bacillati; phylum Actinomycetota; class Actinomycetes; order Streptosporangiales; family Streptosporangiaceae; genus Nonomuraea; species Nonomuraea sp. CX421. Next base: position 198,992 of record NZ_JCADBK010000013.1, read on the forward strand.
GCTCCAGGTGTCCGTGGGACAGCCACGCGGGCCGGCGCGCCGGATCGATGGTGAGGTCGTCGGACCACACCAGCCGGTAGGGCAGCTCGGGACGCAGGTCGACGGAGGTCAGGTCGGCGAGCAGGCGGCGCGCGGACGGCCAGTCGGGCCCCAGCACGTCGGCCAGGGCCACCCGTGACGACGCACCCAGCAGGGACTCCGCGACGACGGCGAGGCGCTCGACCGCGGCGCCGGGAGAGGAGTCGAGCGAGCCCTCGGGGCCGGGGTCGGGCAGCGTGGAACGCGGGGGAGTGGGCTGCGCCGGCGCCGGGCGTGGCGCCTCGTCGACCGCGCGGGCGATCGCCGCCGGGTCGTGCCAGGGCGCTGGGGCGTCGAAGACGAAGTCGTCGAGCACCGAGGCGAGCCGCTCCTTGGACGCCGTCTGGGTGAACGTGCGCCACGTCTCCGTCGGGAGCAGCGTGAGGTTGCGGGTGGTGCCCGCCGAATCGGCCAGCCGGCCGGCCGCGCGCCGGGAGGCGTCGCTGTAGGCGTAGATGGCCGAGCGCAGGTCGGTGCAGACCCGGTCGAGCTCGGGCCAGCGGGTCAGGATCGTGCCGTGCAGGCTCTGCGCCCGGCGGGCGATCTCCTCGGTGCCCCACAGCTTGGGGGCCTGCTCACGTAGCTCCTCGATGGTGCCCATGGTGAGCGTGATCAGCTCCAGCGCCCACAGCCGGAACGCGCGGGCCAGGTTGGCGGCGCTCTGCCTGGCTTCGTCCATGGTGGTGCGGGGATCGGCGACGTTGAGGTCTTCGAGCGCCAGCAGCCGGTGCATCTCGGACTGGCCGCCGTCGTCCATCATCCGCCGGATGAACATCAGCCCGACCACGCTGGTGAAGGACGCCCGGTAGCGCAGCTGGTTGGGCTTGGGGAACACCTCGCGGATCGCGCCCAGCCCCTTGAGCACGCGCAGCCGGTTGTCGAACTGGTCACCCGGATAGGCGCGGCAGGCGAAGCGCATCTGCTCGTGCGTCAGCCACTCCTCGCCCGCCTCCGCGAACGCCGCGAACAGCGTCTCGGCGATGTCGACCAGGGCGGGATCGTCGACGACCGCGCCGCTGTCGCGGGCCAGCGCGGCGAACATCCGGCGGTAGGTCGACAGCACCGCCTCCTCTGAGAGGGCGGCGTCGAGAGTCAGAGGCTGTTCGGACACGGGCTCTAAGGTAAGGCTTCCCGCCGACAATCCCGCACCGCGCAGCGCGGAAGCCCGCGGGTGGTCAGAGCGGATTCATCAGGTAGGCTCCGGCGACCACCGAGGCGCACGCCACCAGCAGGAAGAAGAACACGTAGAAGCCGCCGGGCAGGAACGTCAGCCGGGCCAGCTGGTCGGCGTCGGAGTCGCGGGCCTCTCGCCGGCGGCGCTTGCGTTGCAGCTCGACGATCGGCCGCACCCCGCCGAGCAGCAGGAACCAGACCGCGGCCAGGGCCGCCGCCTGCTGCACCTCTCCCGGCGCGTACATCGACAGGGCGAACACCGCGCCGCCCGTCGCCAGCAGGATCAGCGCGCCGTACAGGTTGCGGATCAGCAACAGCATGCAGACGAGGAAGAGCAGCACGCCCCAGATCAGCAGCGTGATGCGGCCCTGCTCGGTCAGCCAGGCGGCGCCGAGCCCGAGCAGCGACGGCGCGAGGTAGCCGGCGAGCGCGGTCAGCACCATGCCGGGGCCGTTGGGCCTGCCCCGGGTCAGCGTCACACCCGAGGTGTCGGAGTGGAGCCGGATGCCTTCGAGCTTGCGCCGGGTGAGCAACGCCATCAGCGCGTGGCCGCCCTCGTGCGCGATTGTGATCAGCCCTCGGGACAGCTGCCAGGAGGTGCGGAAGGAGACGATCACGAGCGCGGCGAGTGCCGAGACCACCACGACCCACGGGTCGGGGGCGGGTTGAACCTCGATCAGGTGGGCCCAGAGCTTGTCCATCAGGACAAAACCCTATCCGGGTAAAGTCTCGGCTGTGCTCACAGAATCCGATTCCGACGCCGGGGTTCCGGAGTGGTGGCGATCACTGGGCCTGCCTGGGCTGATCGACCTGCACGTGCACTTCCTGCCCGAGCGGATGGAGCGCCGGGTCTGGCACCACTTCGAGCACGGTGGCCCGCTCGTGGGCGGCGGCTGGAAGATCGAGTACCAGTGGCCGGTGCGGCGGCGCGTCGACCGGCTGCGCGAGCTGGGCGTGCGGTCGTTCCCCGCGCTCGCCTACGCGCACCGGCCGGACATGGCCGCCGATCTGAACGACTGGACCCTCGACTTCGCCCGCCGCACCCCGGGCTGCCTGCCGTCGGCGACCTTCTACCCCGAGCCCGGAGCCGCCGGCTACGTGCGGCGGGCGCTGGCGGCCGGGGCGCGGATCTTCAAGGTGCACCTCCAGGTGGGCGGGTTTGATCCGAGGGCGGCCGAGCTCGACGAGATCTGGGGGCTGCTGGCCGAGTCGGGCCTGCCGGTGATCGTGCACGCGAGCTCGGTCCCGGTGCCCGGAGGCCACATCGGGCCGGAGCCGATCGGCGAGGTGCTGCGCCGGCATCCCCGGCTGCGGGTGGTGATCGCACACCTCGGCATGCCGGAGTACGACCCGTTCTTCGACCTGGCCGCCCGCTACGAGCGGGTGGCGCTGGACACCACGATGGCCTTCACCGACTTCGCCGAGCGCGCCATGCCGTTTCCGGAGCGGTTGCGGCCCGCCCTGTTCGATCTGGGGCTGGCGGGGAAGGTGGTGCTGGGCAGTGACTTCCCGACGATTCCGCACACGTACGCGCACCAGTTGCGGGCGCTCGAGCGGCTCGATCTCGGGGACGACTGGGTGAGGGCCGTCTGCTGGCACAACGGCGCGGCCATGGTCTCATAGGAGGGTGAACGATCGGCACGTGGCGTTGATAGGCGCCTTCTACGAAGCTCTGGGGCGCGCTGACTACGCGGCCATGGAGCGCTGCTACCACCCCGAGGTGAGCTATGGCGACCCGATCTTCCAGGAGGTCGAGGGTCGCGACAGGGTCATGGCGATGTGGCGGCTGCAACTCGGGGTTCGTGACGGTCTCCGGTCCGACTACGACGCCGTGACGGCCGACGACCGCACCGGCACCGCCCACTGGACTGTCCACTACGTCTTCTCGAGCACGGGCCGCGAGGTGGTCAACGAGGTGGACGTGCTGTTCAGGTTCGAGGACGGCCTGATCGTCCGTCACCACGACGACTTCGATTTCAAACGGTGGTCCCGGATGGCGCTCGGCAGACCGCACGGCCTGCTCTTCGGCTGGACACCGATGTGGCGCAAGACCATCCGCGACCGGGCGACCCGCGAGCTCGACAAGTTAACGTAAAGGAGATGTATGGCACGGACGAAGGGCTTCCGGCAAGGCGGCTCCAGCCGTGAGAAAGCACCCGAGCACTCGATGGACCCCCGCGCCACCGACGAGGCCCCCAGCCGGCCGACCGTCATCGACAACGCGATCTACCAGGACGGCAGGCGCGTCGACACCCCCCGGTCGCTCGCCGACGCCTTCGAACGCCTCAAGCAGACGCCGGACGGCCTCGCCTGGATCGGCCTCTACCGGCCGCAGGAGTGGGAGCTGACACAGCTCGCGGAGGAGTTCGAGCTGCACGAGCTGGCGCTGGAGGACGCCGTCGTCGGCTCGCAGCGGCCGAAGTACGACCGCTACGGCGACACGTTGTTCGTGGTGCTGCGCGCCGCCGACTACCTCGACGACGTCGAGCAGGTCGCGTTCGGCGAGCTGCACGTCTTCGTCGGCCCCAACTTCGTGCTCACCGTACGGCACGCGGAGGCGCCCGACCTGCAGTCCGTCCGCAAGCGCATGGAGTCCGACCCCGAGCTGCTGCGGCAGGGCCCGCAGGCCGTGCTGTACGCCGTCCTCGACGCCGTGGTCGACGGCTACGCCCCGGTGGTGGCCGGGCTGCAGAAGGACATCGAGGAGATCGAGGCGCAGGTGTTCGGCGGCGACCCGGCCGTCTCGCGGCGCGTCTACGAGCTGTCGGGCGAGGTGATCGAGTTCCAGCGGGCCACGGCGCCGCTGGCGCGGATGATCGACGGCTTCATCGCCGGGGCCGACAAGTACGGCGTCGACAAGGAGCTGCAGAGCTACCTGCGCGACGTGGCCGACCACGTCATCACCGTGAACGAGCGGCTGGCCGGGTTTCGCCAGCTGCTGCAGAACATCCTGCTGGTCAACTCGACGCTGGTGACCCAGGCGCAGAACTCCGAGATGGCCAAGATGACCGAGGCCAGCATCCGGCAGGGCGAGGAGGTCAAGAAGATCTCCGCCTGGGCGGCCATCCTGTTCGCGCCGACGCTGGTCGGCACCATCTACGGGATGAACTTCGACGTCATGCCCGAGACCCACTGGACGTTCGGCTATCCGTTCGCGATGGTCCTCATGGCCGTCGTCTGCCTGGTGCTCTACCTGGTCTTCAAGGGCCGCGACTGGCTGTAGTGACCGCGTCGTGGGTTACTGGAGGTCAGAGGGGGAAAGCCCAGGACGCTCATCGAGAGGAGCGCGCGTGAAGGTCGTGACTCCGCGCCTGCCCCGTCGTACGGCCGTCGCGCGGGTGGACGGCGACCAGGCCGTGGAGATCGGCGAGCCGGCCGGCACTGGGCGTCGCGGTGCCTGACCGGCCTCGCGCCGCCGTTCGGGAGGCCGCCCGCCTGCGCTGGCTGGACGAGGGCACCTCCTACTTCGCCGCCCGGCTGCGCGGCTGCGACCTCGACCGGCCGAGCCTGCTGCCGGGCTGGACGGGCCGCCACCTGGTGGCGCACGTCGCCGCCAACGCGCGCGCTCTGGGCAGGCTCGTGCACTGGGCGCACACGGGGGAGGAGACCCCGATGTACGCCAGGGGCGGAGCGCGCGAAGCCGAGATCGAGGAGCTGGCCCGGTTGTCGCCGGGCGCGCTCACCGAGCTGGCGGAGCGGACGGCAACCGTGCTGCGGTCGGATCTGGCCGCGCTGAGCGAGTCCGACCTGGCCGAGCGGGTGCGCACCGCGCAGGGCCGCCTGGTGCCGGCGTCGGAGATCATCTGGGTGCGCGCCCGAGAGGTGTGGGTGCACGCGGTGGACCTGGACTCGGGCGGCCGGTTCGAGGACTTCCCGCCCGACTTCGTGGACGCGCTGCTCACGGACGTGACCGGGCTGTGGGAACGCCGCGGGCAGGGACCCGGCCTGATGATCCGGCCGGACGACAGGCGGCGCTCCTGGGCGGTGAGCGTGCCGCCGCCCACCGGCCCGCCGGACGAGCCGGGCGTCCCGTGCGAGGTACACGGGACCGCCGCGCGGCTGGCGGCCTGGGTCACCGGGCGCGGCCCGGCGCCCGATCCGGCCGCGCCGCCCGTCGGCCGCTGGCTCTAGACCGTCGGTTCGCCGACGGCGAGTCGGACCCGCGACCTCCCCGCCCGCACCCACCCCGGCTGGTCGTACGGCGCCTGAACGGGCCACGGGAGCGCGACCGGCCCACCGGGCGTGTGCACGGTGATCACCCCGTCCACGACCGAGACCCGCGCGTCCGCCGCTCCGGGCACGATCACGGTCAGCAGCCGGGCCGCCTCCGGAGACGACACGGTCACCGCCTCGGCCGTCCGCAGATACCCGGTCGAGATGGTGCTGCTGCCCACCGTCTGCCCGCCGGTCGACGGACCGGTTGACGAGAGCGCGAGGTGGAGGAGGGTCACGCGCCAGTCGCCGTCGCCGAGGACCACCACGCCGTCGCGCTGGGAGACCGGCCGGAGCGACGGGTCGAAGTGCCAGCGGCCGCGCGACACGGACCCGGGGGGCACCGAGTCCAGCACGGCCATCAGGTCGGGCCCGTGCTCGACCAGGATCTCGCGGATCCGGCACACGCCGTAGGCGTCGTCGGCGAGCCGGAAGGTCTGCCGCGAAGGGCCCAGGGTGGAGCCGGTCAGGCGGGTGGGCGTGCCGGGCCGGAACCCGGCACCCACCACGACCGGAACGTTGTGCGCCTCGGGCGAGCGGGTCCACTCGGCGTAGGCGGTCTTCTCGTAGGAGTGAAAACCGGCCTCGACCAGGATGTTCCGGCCGTGCGCGTGGTAGGTGACGCCGAGATGGTCCTCGTGCCCGTGCAACCGCCGTCCCGGCCCGAACCTGATCGAGTAGTAGGCGGCGCGCGGGTCGCCCCAGGAGGTTCTGCCGAAGACGTAACCGCCGTCGAACACCTTCACCACCGGCTCGCCCTGCCCGGAGGCGGTCGCGAAGGCGGGCGCGCGGGTGTCCGCCGGGCTGTCCCCGATGGGCACCAGACGGCCGTCGGGCTGGGTCGCGTGCGCGATGTACGTCTCGAGCGAGGCGCGGCGGCCGGTGAGCCGCGCGGGCACCGGCGCGCCGCTCTCCTCGATCGCGCGCAGCGCCACGCCCAGTCGCCGGTGGACGTAGAGGCCGTACCTCGGGGCCTGTTCGTGCAGCACGCCCTGCGCGTCGATGGACAGCTCGGCCGAGGCGGTCATCCGCCGGATCGCCAGCTTGCGCCACCCGTCCCGGCCCAGGCGGCAGCCGACCACCAGCAGCCCGATGTCCTGGTCCAGCCCGTGGTTGTGGCCCTGCCGGTACAACGCGGAATCGGCCAGGACCTCGCCGTGCTCGGCCAGGCCGTCCCACAGGTGGTCGGTCCGTACGTGCGCGCTGAGGCAGACGAGCACCGGGGCGCGCAGCGCGACCGCGTGCTCGGCCCACGCCCAGGGGCTGACGCCGGGTCCGCCCCGGGGGTTCTCGCGCAGCCAGTCATGGGTGACCGCGGCGGCCCGGTCGAGCAGGTCCCGGTCGCCGGTCCGCTCGTACTCGGCGACCAGCCGACCCGCCCAGCGCAGCGTGTGCAGGTTCAGCGCCCACGAGCGGTTCCCGTGCGGGTTCGACCGCCAGTCGACGTCCGTGCCCAGGTCCACGGGCGGCAGGCCGGCGAACCTGACCCGGCCCCGCATCACCTCCGGCACGTCGACCACGGGAAACTGGTCGGCCAGGCAGATGGCCCGGCCGGTTCGGCTACGCCAGAACATCTCAGCGCTCCTGATTTCGGGCGCGCGAAACCCACGCGCGGTGCGATGAACGAAGGCGCGTCGCGGCTCTTCCAGCCGCGGAACGCGCGCGGGAATCGGGCATCCGGGCGTGACCGCGCCTACGGGCGGTCACGCACCTCGCCGGTTACGGCGTCCGGGGCGCCGGGGGCCGGTGACGGGTGGGGGTGGGTGGGGCCGTGTCGGTCCAGCCGGCGTCCAGGACCAGTTCGAGGCCTTCGGTCGTGCCGTCCGGGCCGGTGTCGGCGCAGGACAGGACCTGTGAGCTGACCGGGTCGATGATCAGGGTCCGGCGCACCCCCGGGGCGGGGGTGAAGGCGAACGCTTCGCCCGGCCGGCCCCGCTGGTCGGTACGGCCACCCAGGTAACGGACGTCCGGCAGGTCGGCGAGCAGCCGGTAGGCGGCGGCCCGGACACCGGGCGGGGACGGCTTGCTCCACAGCAGCCCGCTGAGCGCGTCGGCCATGACCCCGCCGCCGGAGTTCGCGGGCAGCGTCCCGGCCACCCACGCGCGCAGCGCGCCGGAGTCGGACGGCAGCCGCAGGATCTGCTCCAAGGTCAGGTCCCGCCCGGCCATGCTGAAGGGCGCCCTCCCGGTCACCCTGGTGACCGTGAGCGGCTCACCCGGCGCCCCCTGCCCGCGCCAGGCCCGGCCGTCGCCGGCGACCCACAGCTCGGTGACCCCTGTCCCCGGGCGCAGTTTCCTGATGTGCCAGTACGCTCCTCCGGCCGTGGGGTCTGAGGCGGCCGTGGAGGCGGCCGCGAGCAGGATCGACCGTCCGGACAGGCCATCGTGCGACGGCAGGGTGAACGCCACCGCGAGCACCGACGCGGCGAGGCAGGTGACGGCCACCGTCCAGGACAGGCGCCAGCGGATGACGCGCCGAGGTTCGGCCGCCAGCCGCTCACGCACTCTGACCTTGGCCGCGGGATCGAGCCGCGGCTCGCCGTACAGGTCGCGGATCCGCTGCAGGTCATCCACGGTCGGCCTCCTCCAGGACGTGCATCGGATTGGTGCCGCCCAGGGCGCCGCGCAGTTTCTTCCTGGCGCGGTTCAGCCGCGACCCGACGGTGCCGTACGGGATGCCGAGCGCCGTGCCGATCTCCTGGTGACTCAGCCCGGCCAGGGCGACCAGCAGCACGACGTCGCGGTCGCGCTGGTCGAGCTGGGCCAGGGCCGCCGCGAGCTCGGGCCGCAGGCTCTGCGCGCTGACCCGTACCGTGACCCGGTCCTCGGGGCCGGGCGCGTCGGCGTCCGGCCCGTGCCGGCCGAGCGCCCGCAGCGTGCGGGCCTCCAGGCGGCGATGCTTGCCGACCAGCTTCGTGGCGATCCCGTACAGCCAGGCCCGGACGCTCGCGCGGTCCGGGTCGTAGACGGCGCGCCTGCGGAACGCGACGAGGAACACGTCGGCGACGACATCCTCGGCGCTGTCCGGGCCGAGCCGCTGGGCGACGTACCCGTGGATCTCGCCGAAGTAGGCGTCGAACACCTCGGCGAACACCTCGTCGTCGGCGAGCGAGCGCCGCGCGGACACGGCTTCCCCCAGCGGGCCGGCGGCCCATGACATCGCCGTCACGATTCTTCCCCCGACATGTGCTCCCCTCCGGACGCGACCAGCGGACACCTCTTATCCCCCGATGGGCCGGATCGCTTTCACGGCGGCAGCACGCCGGACGAACGCGGCCGGGCGTTCTTCCGTGCGGAACGCGCGGCCAGGTTACGCGCAACGGCTCCAGCCCGTGGATCGGGCTGGAGCCGTACGCGCTCGGCGGGAGGTCAGAGCGGCGGGTTGGCGTTCTGCAGCAACTGCCGGAACTGGGCGGAGAACCAGTGGCCGGACAGCGGCGCGTTGGGCAGCGAACCGGTCAGGTTGTTGCCGTTGCGATCGTTGCCGGTGTAGGTCGGGTCGCACATCCGGTCGAAGCCCTTGCCCTCGTCGTTGGCGATCTCCGTGCTGGAGCCGTCAGACTCGCCGGGAGGCTTGATCCAGACGTAGGCGTCCAGGCCCGCCGCCGGGTTGGCGCGCGGACGCTCGCCGAGGCCGGCGCCGCTCTGGTTGCACCAGTTGCCGGCGTGGATCCGCCGGTCGGTGCGGGACTGGTCGACGAACGTGTTGACGTCGGTCGAGGTGCTGGGGCCGGTGGGCCGGGCGCTGCCGCCCCAGCCGTTGCGGGAGGTGTCGATCAGCATGCCGATGGTGTTCGGGAAGCCCTTGGACACCAGGGCCGTCCGGAACGCCTGGGCGAAGGTCAGCTCGTCGACGTAGTCGTTCCAGTCGAGCCATCTCGACTGCCGGACCGAGGTGCCGTTGACGGTGGTGCCGATGGAGAAGTGCGGCTCGGTCAGGGCCGAGTAGTTGGCCGTGTTGGTGATGAACCCGTCGATGCTGGCGTATCCGGCCGTGGTGCCGCGCGCGGTCGAGGCGATCAGGTCGGCGGTCGGGCCGAAGTTGCTGGACCAGCCGATCCAGCCGTGGTGCGCGGCGTCGAGGTAGGTGTAGACGTTCGGGATCGCGTGCAGCTTGTTCAGCGCGTACTGGACGCCCTGCACGTACGCGCCGGACGACTGCGCCTCCTGGCACTTGGCCAAGCCGAGGTTGGTGATCAGGTTGGGCAGGGAGTCGATCTCGACGATGGTGACGATCCGCAGGGCGGCGTACTTGGGGTCGGCCATGATGGCGGCGATCGGATCGATGTACTCGGTCTTGTACCTGTTGAGGCCGTTCTGGGCGATGAGCAGTTCGCCGTTGGAGGCCAGGGCCGAGCAGTCGCGGTTGGGCAGGTTGTAGATGACGACCTGGATGGTCAGCGGCGCGCTGCCGTTGGCGGCGTCCTGGGTGACGGCCGCGTCCAGGTGGGCGCGCAGGCCCCGGCCGCTCAGGGTGCCGTTGATGGCCGCGATGCGGTCCATCCACACGCCGGTCGAGATGTTGGCGACGGCCGAGCCGCCGGGCTCCGCTGCCGCCTTGGCCGACCAGTCGGCGTTCACGTATCCGGTGGCCCCCGCGTACGGGTTGTCCACGTGGCCGGTGCCGCCGCCGGTGTCGTTGTCGGCTTCGGTGGCGGTGACGGTGACGCTGGTCAGGCCGGTGGAGGCGACGGTGATGGGCCGGCTGCCGTTGGTGGTGTCACTGTCCTCGGCGGCGGCGACGGTGACGTTCTGTGGGGTGTTCCAGTTGGCGGTGGTGAAGGTCAGCGACGCGCCTGAGGTGATGGTGAGGCTGGTGTCGCCGCTGCCGGCCGTGGAGGTGACGGTGACGTTCGCCGTGGGCTGGGTCTGCAGCCGCACCGAGTAGGTGGCGCTGGAGCCTTCGGGCACGGTCAGCGCGGTGGGGGCGACGACCAGGGCCTGCTGGCCGGGGTCGGGGCCGGGGCCTGATCCGCCGCAGGTGACGCCGTTGATGGCGAAGGTGGCGGGGTTGGTGTTGGTTCCGGTGTAGGTGCCGTTGAAGCCGAT